>CANHST010000008.1 GCA_947463235.1 Acidimicrobiaceae bacterium | reverse complement strand
CACGTGTTGGTGCACGGCCCTGATGGGCCGGTGGTGCAGGGTGTGCCGTTCGGATCGGGCCACCTCGACACCCTGGGTACCACCGACCGCCTGTATGCGGCTGGCGTGCGCCGATTCTGCTTCGAGAACGTGTGGGCGTATCGCGCGCCGTTGCAGTGCGTGCCCGAGGCGTTACCCACAACGCCGGCGTTCGCGTTCGACGACCCTGCCCGCTACCTGCACGGTGACGCACTGGACCCAACTGAGGCTGTGCCCGCCGAGCGGGCTGCCTTCGACGAGGGCCACGCGGCGTTTCTGCAGATGCTCGAAACTGGCGAGTATGAGGTGCGGCGCGGGCCGATATCCTGACGTCCGTCCTCGGGGACGTAGCTCAATTGGTAGAGCGCCACCTTTGCAAGGTGGATGTCAGGGGTTCGATTCCCCTCGTCTCCACTCCGAGAACATCGAGGCGTCTGGCGTTGAGCCAGGCGCCTCGTTCGCGTCTGGATCCTTGGCGTGCAGTGCCAGACCGACGATGGGGAACAGCACCACCGACAACAGGCCAGCACCCACCAGGGCCGCCGCGTTGTCGGAGCGCATCTGGCCGGTTTCCACGCCGATTCCGGTGATCACCACCACCAACGGCAGGGCCGCCGACTGCAGCAGAGCGAAGGCCCGCACGCTGGCGACGGGCAGTTCCTTCCGATACAGCAGCAGTGCTGGCGCACCGCGCACGACGAGGAACAAGGCAACGAACATCGGGATCTTCAGCAGCGTGCCTGGATGGCCGAGTGCGCCGAGGTTGAACTTCACGCCGCTGATCACGAAGAACAACGGAATGAAGAAGCCGAAGCCCAGCGATTCCAATCGGGTCTGGATCTCATGGCGATGATCCACATCGTGCTCAGTGATGTCGTTCACTGTCGACTGCTGTGACACCAGGAAGATACGCGCCACCATGCCGGCCGCGAATGCGCCGAGCAGAACGTCGAGATCGAAGCGGTTGGCGATCCAGACCAGGAGCACGCAGAGCAACACCGACAGTCGCACACCCAACTGTCCGCTGGAGTGCAGCGTCGACGAGATGAGGTGCAGTGCCTTAGGAGGCGCCGGCCGAGTGGCCAGGTAGGCGGCGAGCACCACCATCACTACGAACCCGGCAATGATGAGGCTGGTGCGTCCGGGGTTATCGGACGTGAGCGCCAGCGAGATGGCCACGATAGGCCCCACCTCGCCCATCGCACCGCCGGCCAGGATGTAGGCCCCGAACCGGGTGGGCAGCACGCCTGCATCGCCGAGGATGGGCAGCAGCGTGCCGATAGCGGTGGTGGTGAGGGCGATGGCCACGAACCGGATGCCGATCGTGACGTGCAGTTCGAACAGTACAAACGCGACGGCGGTGCCGAGTACCAACGAGCACAGCCACCCGTAGGTGGCGAGTTTCACCGGCTTGCCCTTCACCTGCTGCAGGTCCACCTCGAAGCCCGCAAGGAAGATGAGAAACACCAACCCCATCTCTGCGAGCACGTTGATCACTTCGCTGAGCGACGCCCAGCCGAGTACATGCGGGCCGATGATGATGCCGAGGATGATCTCCACCACGACGCCAGGGATCTTCGTCCAGCGCTTTGACAGGTCGGAGATGAATGGGCTGAGCGCCGCGATAGCGACGACCAGTACGAGGGTCTGGAGAACGTGCTGGTCCACGTCGGGAGTGTAGAGAACGCCGAAGGGTCAGGCGTCGGTGGAGGATGGCGCGGCGATGTCGGGTGCCGGTGCCACGACTGCTGCTTCAGGTTCGACAGCCGGCTCCAGTGATGGCGACACGGCAGCCATCGCGATGGCGAGTGCGTGACCGAGGTTCAACGAGTCGACGCCGCCGTGCATGGGGATGCGTACGTCGTAGTGGGTGCGAGCGCGAGTGGCGGGCAAGAGGCCCGGCCCCTCGGCGCCAGCAACGAGGGCCACCTTCTCGGGCATGCCCATGCTGAACAGGCTCTCGGCGTCGGCGTCGGGTGTGAGCGCCCAGAGTTCGAACCCCTGCTTCACCAACCACTCCAGCGTCTCGTGCCAGTTGGTGGCGCGGGTGAGCGGTAGGTGCAGGATCTCGCCCATCGACACGCGGATACTGCGGCGGTAGTAGGGGTCGGCGCACGTGGGGTCGATGATCATGCCGTCGAAACCGAGGCCGCGAGCCGAGCGGGCGATGACGCCGATGTTCTCGTGGTCGTTCGAACCCTCCAGCAGCACGAGGCGCTTGGCGTTGCCGGCCACTTCCATGAGGGTTGGCCAACCGCGCCGTCCGGCAGCGGCGAGCACGCCGCGGTGCACGTTGAAACCGGTGACGCCCTGCATCACTTCGTCGTCGACCATGTACACGGGGATCTGGCGCGGGTGGGCTTCCACCGCTGCCTTCACCTTCTCGAAACCCTTCGGTGTGACCAGCAGCGACCGCACGATGAAGCGCGAGGTGAGCATGCGCTCCACCACCGTGGCGCTCTCGCCGATCATGAACTGGTCGCTCTCGGTGCGGTCGCGCAGACCTGCATAGGCGACGAGGCGGTCGTCGTCCGCCGATTCGATGACGATGGGTTCCACCGGGCTGGTCACGGTGGGCACTCTAGGGCCGAGCATCGTCGCTCGCATCCGAGTCGGGACTCGCACCCCGGGTGCGAGTCCCGACTCGGATGGTGCTGTGGGACTCGGATGGTGGGCTGGGACTCGGATGGGGGGCACCGACTCGGATCGGGGTGGGGTGGGGTGGGGCGCGATACTTGCGGCATGGCCACCAACACCGATCGCTACGCGTTCCTGCCGGGCGCGCCCGACTATCCCACCATCGTGGGCGGCGACGGTGTGTTCCTGATCGCCGACGACGGTCGCCGAATTCTCGACGCAGCAGCCGGGGCCATCGTGGGCAACATCGGCTGGGGTCGTACCGAGGTGGCAGCGGCGGCCGCAGCCGTGATGCCAATGGGCTACGTGGTGCCGCTGTGGCCCACCCCCAGCCGCTTGGCGTTGAAGGACGAGCTGGTGCAGCACTGGCTGCCGAAGGGCATGGGCAATGTGTTCTTCACCAGTGGAGGCAGCGAGAGCACCGACTCTGCCCTTCGCCTGGCCCGCGCGTATCAGGTGGCCAAGGGCCGCCCGGATCGGTGGAAGATCATCGGCCGCCACCCCAGCTACCACGGCATGACGCTGGGCACCATCGCCGCCGCCAGCCACCTCGGCCGTCAGAAGGGCTACGAGCCGATGTTGCTGCCGTTCCCCAAGGTGCCGTGGGACGACCCCGAGCAGGTGCTGAAGGTGATCGAGCAGGAAGACCCGGCCACCATCGCCGGCTTCATCGCCGAGCCGATGACCGGCGCCGCCGGTGCGTGCCTCACCGCCAGCGACGAGTACTGGCGAACGGTCACCGAGGTGTGCAAGGCCAACGACATCCTGCTCATCGCCGACGAAGTGATGACCGGCTACGGGCGCACCGGCATCACCTGGGGGCATCAGCACTTCCCGTTCGACCCCGACGTGATCGTGGGCGGCAAGGGCCTCGGCGGCGGCTATGTACCGCTGGGTGCGGTGGCTGCCACCGATGAGGTGGTGGAAGCGCTCACCGGATCAGGCTTCATGTACTTCACCTTCACCGGTAACGAAGCCGCCTGCGCAGCAGGCACTGAAGTACTGCAGATCCTGCGCCGCGAGAACCTGGTGGCCCGTGCTGCCGAGATGGGTGTGGTGCTGGAGCGTCGTCTGCGCGAGGAGCTCGAGTCGCATCCGGCCGTGGTGGAGATCCGTGGCAAGGGATTGTTCTGGGGTCTGGAATTGCGATGCAACCGCGACGACGTGGTGAACGCGGCACTGGAGCGCGACATGTGGGTGTACCCGGCAGGCTCGGGCCCCGTGGCAGATGCGGTGATGGTGGCGCCGGCATTCGTGGTCACCGCCGACGAGATCGACCAGATCGTGCAACGTCTCCGCAGCGCGCTCGATGCGGTACACCCCGGCTGACACTTCACCCCTGTGACACCTGACGGCAACCCAATCAGCACCCGGCATGGGTACCGTGACCGAGTGATGACCCCGCACCTGCTCCCCGACGTCGGCAGCGATCCGCGCCGACTCGTTCGCCTCGATGCGGTGCACAACTTCCGCGACATGGGCGGGTATCCCACCGTCGACGGCCGCACCACAACGTGGGGTCGGCTGTTCCGCGCCGATGGTCTGTATCGCCTTACGGGCGCCGACCTCGATGTGGTGCGCGAACTGGGTCTGCAGACGGTCATCGACCTCCGCACGCATGCCGAACTCGAAGAGCGCGGCACCTTCCCGGTGGATCGTCACCCGGTGCAGTTCCGCCACGTGTCGGTGATCACCGAGACCTGGACTGCCGAGGATGCAGAGGGCGAAGACGATCCGGCCGACTTCCTCGAGCGTGCCTACCTCTCCATTCTCGAAGAGGGTGAACAACGCCTCGCCGAAGCATTCATGATGCTCTGCGAGCCCGGCGCCCTACCGGCCGTGTTCCACTGCGCCGCAGGCAAGGATCGCACGGGGATGTTGGCGATGATGCTGCTCGGCAGCCTCGGTGTGCTCGACGAATACATCGTGGCCGACTACGCGCTCACCGCCGAGGGCATGGAGCGCATGCGGGTGTGGGCCGAGCGCGAGTTCCCCGAGATCTTCGAACGCATCAAGAGTGGCCCGGCCATCTTCTCGGCCGCTGTGCCCGAGGCCATGCTGCGGATGATCGGCCACGTGCGTCAGCGGCACGGCAGCATCCTCGGCTTCGTGATGGCGCTCGGTGTGCCGGCCGAGGCCATCGAACGACTGCGTACGGAACTGCTCGACTGAGCAACGTACGCTGGTCGAATGACCGGGATGATTGCACTGATGGGAGGCGGCCCGTTCGCCGCCAACGACGAACTCGACGCACGACTTCTGGCAGCAGCGTCGGCGACGCGGGTCGTGGTGTTGCCCACGGCTGATGCCTTCGAGCGGCCAGAGCGTCAAGTGGCTGCAGCGATGGCGTGGGGCGAACGCCTCTCGGTAGAGGTGGAGGCACTGATGGTGCTCCGCCGCTCCGAGGCGATGGATGAAGGCGCGGCAGAACTGGTGCGTAACGCCCGCGCCGTGTACCTCGTTGGCGATCAACCGTTGCATCTCAAGTCGGTGCTGAAGGACACGCCGTTGTTCGCTGCCTTGAGCAATGTGTTGAGCAACGGTGGGGTGGTGGCAGGCACCGGTGGTTCCGCCGATGCGCTGTGCGACCCGATGGTGGATCCGCGTGGCGGTGCCTTCACGTTGGGCCTCGGCCTGGTGTCGGGGTTGGCCCTGGTGACCGAAGCCGAGCAAGGGTCGCCCGAGCGGTTGCATCGCACTCGCGAGTTGGCGAACACCACGTTGGCGGTGTTGCACACCGGTGGCGCGCTGGTGAAGTCGGCCACGGGTTGGGAAGTCGTCGGCAAGGTCGAGGTCTTCGGCGACCTGCCCTGACCGGCACGCCGGTTGCGTCCACCCGGCGTTCCGAGCCGGGTGGCGGGCTCAGGTGGTGGGCGTTGCCGCAGCGGTGGTGTCGGTACCCGCCGGCGCTGTGGTGGGCGACACGGTGGGTGACACGGTGGTGGTGGCAGTCGCCGCAGGGTTCGGGGTGCCCTGCTGGATGTCCATCACGTCGATCACGAACGTGATGCTGGCACCAGCGGGAATGGAACCCTGGCCGGTGTCGCCGTAGGCCAACGCAGCCGGGATGTCGAGCTGGATCTGGCTGCCCTTCTTGGCACCCACCAAGCCTTGCTCCCAGCCGGGGATGACGCTGCCCGCACCAAGGGTGATGGTGAACGGCTCGCTGCGGTCGTAACTGTTGTCGAACGCCGTGCCGTCCTTGGACAGCACACCGATGTAGTGGACGCTGATGACGTCGCAGTTCTTCGCGCCGTCGCCAGTGCCTTCCTTCAACACGGTGGTCTTCAGTTCGGTGACATCGGCACCCGGCTGCTTCACCGTGGGCTTGGCCGGCACGGTGGACGTGGTGGCGGTGGCGTTCGTGGTGGTGGTGGCCGGAGCCAGGCACCGCGGTGCCACCGTGGTGGTAGTGGCGCCGGGAAGGCCGCTGGTGCTGCTGGCCGTGATGGTGTCGCTGTCGTTGCCGCTGAACAGATACACGCCGCCGACGAGCGCCACGACGGCGATCACTGCCATGACGACGCGCATCACGACCTTCTTCGACTTCTCCTTGCGCTGCTCCTTGGCGAGCTCTTGGAGACGGATTTGGCGGTTGGCCTTCTGACGTTCGCGTTTGGGGGTGCCCACGAGAAAAGGAGGCTATCCGACGCACGCCCTGTCCGTACCGTCGCTCGCCCCGACCTCAAGTTCACGCTCCGTGGCGCCGATGAAGCATCACAGACGTTGGAACGAACGACGCTCGACGGCGTCGCCCCAATCGGGGTTCGGGTTCATCTGAGGAACGGGATGGGTATGAGGAGGAACGAGCATGTCGGCGCAAGGGCGCTGGCTGTGACGGGTCTGCTGGGTGGCGTCGCCTACCTGGTCTGGCGTCTTGCGACCTCCATGCACGGTTCGCCGTGGTGGTTGGCGACGCCGTTCTATGTGGTCGAGTTCGTCGGCTTTCTTGCCACGGCCTTGCTGGTGTGGGCGTTGTGGCCTGCCCCGGTCACGCGTCGCGACGCGTCGGCCGACCATCACGCCACCACGGTGGATGCCGTGGTGCGCGTGAGCCATCACTCGTTGCAGGACCTGCGCGCCACGATGTTGGCGCTGCAGCACGTGACCGGTGTGGACGAAGTCGTGATCGTTGACCTCGATGGTCGTCCCGAGGTGGCAAGAATGGCCATCGATTTCCAAGCCGTCTACGCAGCCACCGATCCGAGCGACCGCAATGGCATGAGCGTGATGGCATCGGCTGTGCGCGCACGGCAGTTCCTGCTGCTCGATGCGGGCGACGTGCCCACCACCGACATCGTCACCCGTCTCACCCCAGATCTGGCCGACCCCTCCGTGGCAGTGGTGCAGGGACTCGGTGTGTCGGTGGCCGACGACTCGCCCGAGCACGGACCTGATCGTCGTCACGAATTGATCTTCGAACGCAGTTCGCTGAACCCGGCACTCGGTCGGCGTGGTGCCGCCATCTGGCTCGGCTCGGGTGCGCTGATTCGCGTGGATGCCCTGCGTGGTCTGCCGATCGATCTGCGCAGCAATGTGGAAGCGAGCTGGACCGCCTCAGCGGAACTGCACGCCTCCGGTTGGAAGGTCACCGCCCCATCCGGTGCGCCCGTTCTTGCCTTCCGCGACCTTCGTGACGCTCGCACGGTGTACGACGACCGCGTGTATCGCGTTCGCGCCGCTCGCGAGATGGCCTTCGGCCCGCGTGGCGTGGTGCGCCCCGGAGCGGGTGGGCTCACCTCGCGGCTTGCTGCGCTGGCCTGGTGTGTGCGTCCGCTCTCGAGCGTTCGCCGTGTGGCCTTCATCGCCCTGCTCTGCGCTGCCCTGCTCGCGGGCGAGGCACCATTCAGTGGCAGCGTGACGGCCATGGCCGTGTTGTGGCTGCCGTACTTCGCATACACCTCGCTGGGCGTGTGCCTGCTGAGCGGATGGACGTTGCGACCGGGCGATCGTGCTCGTTGGTCACTGCACAACATCGGTGCCACGCTGCGCAGCTCGCTCGACCCGGCGACCGCACCGGAGCGGCCGCCGATCGTGAACCTGCCCGCCAGTCAGTACGGCGCGAGCCTGGTCGCTGCGGTGGTCGTGCTCAGCGTGGTGCTCTTGCTGCGCGGTCTCAGCGATCGATTCACCCACTCCATGGGTGTGCTCCCGCAGCCGGCGCTGCTGGCCATGGTGGCCGTCAGTCTGTGGCTGCTCGGCCTGTCGTTGGACCTGCTCCGCGTGTTGGGCCGCAAGGCACACGCTCGCCGCGCCACCCGAGTGGGCGCAGCGCTGTCGGCAGGGTTTGGCGATCGTGCCGTGTCCATCCTGGACCTCACGTCGCTCGGAGCCGGCGTGGTGTCCCTGAGTGGCTTCTCGGTCGGCGAGCGTGCGTTGTTGGAAACATCGATCCCCACCCGCACCGGTGTGACCAGCGTGCGGCTGCCAGCGGTGGTGCGCAACGCCACCAGGCTGCCCTACGGGGAGTGGCGTCTCGGCTTGGAGTTCGAGTCGATCGACGACGCCAGCGCGAACGCGTTCGCCGAGTACTGCATGATCGAGCCGGTCTGGGAACAGCTCGGTGTCATGCCCGACACCTCGATCACCGAATCGCGGCCGCTGATGAGCCGCAGTGGAGCAGAGCCGGGATCGAACGTCGGTCGGATGGTGCTGCGAGCCGTGGCGCTGCTGGCCCTCGTGGGCGCGGTCGGCAGTTCGCTGCCCGCGCAGGCCGAAGCCGCTTCGATGAGCCCGCGCTGGACCAACACGTTGGTGCGAGCGAGTGAGACCTCGGACGAACGCCTTCGAGTCACGCTCTCGCTGGTGGTGTTGGCGATCTCCGGCATCATCGCCGCCAGCCTGCTGGTGGGGTTGCACCGGCCGCGTCGAGCCGTCGAGGTGTGATCGACCACTCAGTCGTGGTTCGGATCCTCGTCACCCGATTTGGCGATGAGATAGCCGATCGCCCGCTCGGCCTTCGGGTAGCGATGCACCAGCTTCCAGAAGTCGGGCCCGTGGCCGCGCACCTCCAGGTGGCACAACTCGTGCACGATCACGTAGTCGACCACCCAATCGGGGAAGGCCACCAGACGGTTCGAGATGCGGATGGCGCCCGTGCTGATGGTGCACGAACCCCATCGGGTGGTCATGTCGTCGGCCCACCGAATCTCACGCGGACGCGGCAGTTCATGGCGCCGAGCCAGGGTGTTGGCGCGCTCGGTGAGATCGATGCGGTCGCTGGAGTGTTTGCGCAGGAAGCTGGCCGTCATCTTGGCCACCCAGTGCTCTTCCTCGGTGGCGCTCATCCACGACGGCACGGCGATGCGCAGCACGCCGCCGCGCAGTTCGGCGCCCACCGTGCGTTTCCGTTTCGCGGAACGCCGAACCTCGACGATGAACGGCGGTTCGTGATTGTCGACCAATTCGGACTCGTCATCGATCTCCGCCGTTGTCGGCCGACGCGTCGGATCGGCCGCCGGGGCCGGCTCCATGTCGAACAGGGTCGGGCGCAGTTCGTCATGCATCGTGTCGTGGCCTCAGAGCGTGTTGCGGAAGGCGGACGGTTCGACCAGTTGTACCTGTTCGCCGATGGCCACCCGACCGTCAGGGTGCACGATCAGCCAGGTGCCGCTGAGGTTCGGGAAGCGCACCTCGAGATGGCCGAGCTCATGACACAGCGTTCGGATGAGTCCGGCGTGGGTGACCACCAACACCTCACCGCCCGGCGACGCCGACGCGATGTCGTTGCAGGCTTGTACGGCTCGGGCCACCACAGCCTCGGGCTCCTCGGCGCCTTCGGGCCGGCGTTGCTCGGCCAGGTAGCCAGGCCAACCCGCTTCGATCTCGGCCACCGTGAGTCCCTGCCACGGTCCGAACGCGGCTTCCATCAGCCCCGGGTGCAACTGCACCGGACCCACGCCGATGTGCTCGGCGATCACCGCCGCCGTGTGTGCGGCGCGTTGCAGGGTGCTGGCCCAGACGGCATCGAAGGTGCCCAACTGTTCGGCTGCGGCAACGGCTTGCAGCAGGCCGGTCTCGGTGAGCGGCGGATCCTCTTGGCCCTGCCAACGGCCGGACGCGTTCCACTCGCTCTCGCCGTGGCGCAGCGCAAGGATGCGCGTGACGGGCTGGTGGCTGGTGGTCATCGCCCGGAGGGTAGCCGTCGACATCGCGAGGCGCCCACTACGCTGCACCGCATGGCCACGATCCGTCTGTTCGCTGCTGCCCGTGAGGCGGCGGGTACCGGCAGCGCGGAGACCCATGCGGGCACCGTGGGCGAGGTGCTGGCCGAAGCGGAAGCCCGGTTCGGGCCCGACTTTCGGGCGGTGCTGCAAAGTTGTCGGGTGTGGTTGAACGGCGAACCCGCCGAGATGCATATGGCCGTGACGGGAAATGACGAGGTGGCGGTCCTGCCACCCGTGAGTGGAGGTTTCGAATGAGCATGAACGAGTTCGACCCGCGTCAGTTGCCGCTCGACGAGCTGCGCTCCTTGCGGGCCGGCCTGCAGCACGACGACGACGCCGTCAGCTACGTGCGTCGGCTCGCTCAAGCCCGTCTCGACCTCGCTCGCGCCGAGCTACGCAACCGCGCAGCCACCGAGGATGTGAGCAGCATCACGGGCGAGCTGCCATCGATCCTCAGCACGCAACTCACCGGAGGCCCGGCCCGGCCGCCGCGTCCGGCCGACGACTTCAGTGAGCACCCGCTCGCGTTGCAGTTGGAAGACCTGTGTTCCGATGCGGGCAGCGCCGACCTCGGTTCGATGTCGCTCGATCAACTCGGCAGCTACATCGCTGCATTGCACGAGTTCGAGCAGGCGCGTTCCGTGGAACGCAAGGAACTGTTCTCGCGCATCGATGCGCTCAGCGCCGAACTGGTGCGCCGTTACCGCGATGGCGAAGCCGATGTCGACGGCCTGCTGGGCGACGACGACACCGCCGACTGACCCCTCAACCGCTCACTGCCCCACATCGTGATCGTTGCCGCAGCACCCCGAACGCCAACACGCCGCTGAGCACCGATGCCAGCAGGATGGCAATCTTCGCATCGGCCAGGTGCTCTTCGTTCACCACGCCGTTGTCCACGAAGGCCAGTTCGGCGATGAACAGTGCCACCGTGAACCCGATACCGGCGGCGTTGCCGGCGCCCAGTAGCTGGCGCGACGTGGTGCCCTCGGGCAGATCCGCGGAACCGGATCGTGTTGCGAGCCGCGAGGCCAGCAGCACACCGATCGGCTTGCCGAGCACCAGGCCGGCCGTGATGCCCCAGAAGATGACCGAACCGAAAGCCAGTCGCATGCTGTGGCCGCTGACCTCGATGCCGGCGTTGGCGAGGGCGAAGAGCGGCACGATCAGGTAGCTGCTCCACGGGTGCAGCCGGTGTTCGAGTTGCGGAATGCGCTCCACTGGAGCGAGCAACCCCATCACCACTCCGGCGAGCGTGGGATGGATGCCCGCTTCGTGCATGGCGAACCACATGACGGCGCCGATGACGGCGTAGGCCAGCACGTACGGCACACCTGCCGTGCGCAACAACACGGTCGCGGCGATGGCGACGGCCGCGCCAGCCAGCCAACCGAACGAGACCCCCGTGGAGTAGAACACGGCGATCACCACGATGGCGCCGATGTCGTCGACCACGGCAAGGCCGAGCAGGAACGCGCGTAACGATGCGGGGGCGCCGCTGCCTGCCAGCGCCATCACACCAACGGCCAGAGCGATGTCGGTGGCCATCGGTACACCCCAGCCCTTGGCAGCGGTGCCACCAGCGATCACCAGGTAGAGCAGCGCCGGCACGATCATGCCGCCCAGCGCGGCTGCCACCGGGAGGGTGGCGGCCCGTCGACCGGCGAGGTGGCCGCTGGTGAGTTCTCGCTTGATCTCCAGGCCGACGACCAGGAAGAAGATGGTCATCAAGCCGTCGCTCACCCAGTGCTGAAGGTCGAGATGCAGCGCGTGGCTGCCCGACCCGATGGTGACGACGTGATGCCAGAAGTTGCGATATGAATCTCGCCACGGAGAGTTCGCCCAGACCAGCGCCAGCACGGAAGCGCCGATGAGCAATGCCCCGCCCGCCACTTCGGTGTGGAGGAACTCGACGAGCGGCGACAGCAGGCGCCGCACCCTGGACTGGCGCTGTGCTGGGGCGGTCTCATCAGCCATGCGCGTCGATTGTGGCACGCAGGTCGGCCTTGGTTCCTCCGCTGGGGAATGTTGACTGCACGGGTAGTGTTCTCACCCGTCGTGCAACGGGTCGCTGTGCTCTCGCTCCACACCTCGCCGCTGGCTCAACCAGGCTCGGGCGACAGTGGCGGTATGAACGTGTACGTGCGCGAGTTGTCGTCGGCGCTGGCACAGGCCGGTGTGGAATGCACCACGTACACGCGGCGCACCTCGGTTGATCAGCCTGAGGTGGTGCAGGTCGAGCCCGGCCACCGTGTGGTGCATCTCACGGCCGGCGACTTCGATCTGCCCAAAGAGGAACTGCCGAGCGTGCTCGATGCATTCGGCGATGCCGTGATGGAGCACATGCACCAGCAGGCACCCGCCGACGTGCTGCATGCCAACTACTTCCTCAGTGGCTTGGTGGCGCATCGCCTCAAGCACGAACTCGAGCTTCCCTTCGTCAGCACCTTCCACACGCTGGCCAAGGTGAAAGCGGAGGGTGGCGATACCGAGAGCCAGTGGCGCCACGACGCCGAGGCCGACATCATCCGCTGCGCCGATGCGATCTGTGTGAGCTGCACCGAGGAGGAGAACCAGTTCCGTCGCCTGTACGGCAACCCGCAGGGCCGCATCGAGATCGTGGCCCCTGGCGTGGAGCATGCCTTCTTCGCTCCCGGCGAACGATCCGGCGCACGCAACGCGCTCGGTTTGCCGCTGGATGCCCCGGTGCTGCTGTTCGTGGGCCGCATCCAACCGCTGAAGGCACCCGATGTGGCGGTGCGTGCACTTGCCGAACTGGGCCGTCCCGATGCCATTCTCCTGGTCGTTGGTGGAGCCAGTGGTTCCGAGGGCAACGCGGAAGAACAACTGCTGCGCGACCTCGTGAAGGAACTCGGTCTTGCTGCGCAGGTGCGGTTCGTAGCGCCGCAGCCGCATCACATCCTGTCCACCTACTACCGAGCCGCCGACGCGGTGGTGGTGCCGAGTCGCAGCGAGAGCTTCGGCTTGGTGGCCCTGGAGGCCTCGGCCTGCGGCGTGCCGGTGGTGGCCAGTGGTGTCGGTGGCCTGCTGACACTGGTGGATCACGGCGAGACCGGCTATCTAGTGCCCGACCGCGACCCTGCGGTCTTCGCCCACTATCTCCGCGAGATCATCGAACACCCCGGCCACGCAGCTGCGTTGGGTCGCCGCGGTGCCGAGCGCGCTCGCCGCTACACATGGAGCTTCGCTGCGGCCCGACTGCGCCGTCTGTACACCGACCTCGGTGTGCGCGAACGGGTGGCCTGCGGATGACCGACTACCACCTGCCGCCGTCGCTGCAGGAGTACGAGTCGTCGATCACCGCCTGGCTGCGCGGGTTCGCCGAGGGCAGCGACCTGTTCGAGGCCATCGACCGCGGCGAGCCCGGCGACAGCAACGAGCCGCGCTGGTACGTACGCCTGCACGGTGAGGAAAAGGAACACATCACGGTGTGGCTCACACTGGGCCAGCGCACCCTCCGCTACGAGGCGTACGTGTTGCCGGCGCCGCAGGAGAACGTGGCAGCGGTGTACGAGATGGCGTTGCGGCGCAACGATCGTCTGGTGGGCGCGCACTTCGCGATCGGAGTGGAGGACGCGCTCTTCCTGCGCGGCGAACTGCCACTGACGGCGCTGAACGAAGCCGAACTGGATCGCGTCCTCGGGTCGCTGTACCAGTACGTCGAGGCCACGTTCCCGGCGCTGATCCGCCTCGCCTTCGCCAGCAAGTTCGCCTGACCTGCCTCCTGCCTGACGGAGGGAATTCTGCCGAAGTGGGTGCGTCGCTGTACCCAGTGAGTGCGGGTGGCCGGCAACGTCGGGGAAGTCGTGCCGGCCACCCGCCGTGCGCCGACGTAGCCTCTGGCGCATGACTTCGTATCGGCTGGCAGTGGTGGGCGGCGGCAACATGGGCGCCGCGCTCGTGGGTGGTCTGTTGAAGGGCGACTGGAACGCCGCCGACCTGGTGATCGTGGAGGTCGTGCCGACGCGTGCTGCGCAACTGGCCGAGATGTTCCCCGGCGTGGCGGTGGTGGCCGAGACGCCATCGTGCGAGGCGGCCCTGATTGCCGTGAAGCCCTACGACGTGGCCGGGGCCTGCGCTGCCGCGGCGCACGCCGGCGCTCGGCGGTTGCTGAGCATTGCTGCAGGCATCTCCGTGGCGGCGCTGCAGGATGCTGCTGGCCCAGAGGTGGTGGTGGTGCGTTCGATGCCGAACACCCCCGCACTCGTGGGCGAAGGCGCCGCCGCCATCTGCGGTGGCACCACTGCCGAGGAGGCCGACCTCGCCTGGGCAGAGAGCATTCTGGGATCCGTGGGCATCGTGGTGCGGGTGCCCGAGAGCCAACTCGATGCAGTCACCGGCTTGGCGGGCAGTGGCCCTGCCTACCTCTTCCTGGTGGCGGAGGCGCTCACCGAGGCGGGTGTGCTGGCGGGTTTGAGCAGGCCGAACGCGGAGCAACTGGTGCAGCAACTGTTCGTCGGTTCGGCGAAGTTGTTGGCCGAGCAGGGCAATCCGGCGCAGTTGCGAGCCAATGTCACGTCGCCCGGCGGCACCACCGCAGCAGGACTTCGAGCCCTCGAAGAGCACGGTGTGCGGTCGGCATTCCTCGAAGCGGTGATGGCCGCCACGGCTCGCGGTAACGAACTCGGCAAGCGCTGAGCCTCCATTCGGGGTTTTCAGGGTTCGGTTTTTTCTTGCTGTGACTCTTTTCTCATGACCGAGTGTGTGTCTATCCTTCGCGCAGGTCGCAAGACCACCGGAAGAGCAATCGACCGGATGTCGCGCTCCCCTCGGGGGGCTGCGCCGAAGAGGGTTGGTGCCATCGGGGGGTTGGCATCGGCCCTCTTCGTTTTTTCCGGCAAGGCCGCGGATCGGCCGGGCAAGGTGGCAGCGGTGGCAGCACGGGTAGGTTGACCGTTCATGGGCCGCAGGTTCGACACCATCTCCTTCCTCAGCGACCTCGGCATGGTCGACGAATCGGTTGGCCTCGTGCGAGTGATCGTGCGCGACCTCGCGCCGCACGCCGTGGTGGTGGACCTCACCCATCAGGTGCCGGCCTACGACGTGCGTGCCGGGAGCCTGGCCCTGGCGCGAGCCATCGGCTACGTGCCCTCCGGTGTGGTGTTGGCATCGGTGGATGCCGGCCCGGAATTCGACCGTGGCTTCGTGGCCATCGAGGTGGCGTCGGGCGAGGGCATTCTCATCGGGCCCGACAACGGGCTGTTGGCTCCAGCGGTGGCCATGGCTGGCGGCGCAGAGCGCGCCATCATGCTCACGAACGAGGACTATCACCTGGCCAGCGCCGGTGGGCCCTTCGCCACCCGCGACGTGTTGGCACCGGTTGCCGCTCACCTGTGCAACGGCGTGGATCTCTCCGAGTTCGGTGACGAGGTGGATACCAGCCTGCTCCTCCCGGGTGTGGTGCCACTGCCGCGTGATGCCGATGGTGGCGGTGTTCATGCCGACGTGCTGTGGGTGAACCAGGTGGGTAACTGCCAACTCAATGTGGGGGCCGACGATCTCGGTGCATGGGGCGGCCCGGAAGGCGCTCGTCTCCTGGTTGCGGCTGGCGAGATCACCCGGGTTGCTGAGCGCGTGGCACATGCCGGCCGCTTGGGTACCGGTTCGGTGGGCTTGGTGCTCGACCCGTTCGGCATGTTGTCGCTGGTGCTCGATCGGCGCTCCGCTGCCGAGGAGTTGCAGCTCGCTGCGGGCGACCAGGTGCTTCTGACCCCACTGGCCGACGGCGATCGCGGATCGGGCACCACCAGCCCGGTCACCCTGCGTCCCCACCGGTAACGTGACGCCATGCGCCCCGCTACCACCTTGACCCTCGGCCTGCTTCTGGCGATCATCCTCGTGGCGGGGATCGTGTCGCTGCTGCGCATGTGACCCGGCACGCGCGATGGCCCGGTGACCGATGAGTAACATCGGTCTCAACGGCAATGGGGGGCCGCACAGGTGAATCTCGCACGCATCATCGACTCGCATCCGGACGACCTGGTCGCCATCATCAGTCGCGGTCGACCTACCACGTATGGCACGTTGCGCGATCAGGTGGCTCACCTGCGCGGTGGCCTTGCCCGTCTCGGCGTGCAGTCGGGCGATCGCATTGCGCTGCTGTGCAGCAACGGCCGGTACTTCGTCGACTTCTACCTTGCGGCACTTGGCCTCGGTGCTGTCACCGTGCCGCTGAACCCGTCAAGTCCGGGTCCGGAGATCGAACGCGAAGTGGCCACCGTCGGCGCCAAGGTGGTGGTGGTGGAACCACTGGCTGCCCATGCGTGGAGCCAGGTGGATCGGAGCGAGGTGCCGACCGTGAGTCATGTGGTGGCTACCGAGGCCGACACCGTGGCCGCCGCCGATGTGGTGTTCGACGAACTGCTCACCGACGAACCTGTTGCGGCGGTCGATGTGGAACCGGATCACCTCGCCGCACTCATCTTCACCAGTGGCACTGCTGGTTCGCCGCGCGCAGCGATGCTGTCGCACGGCAATCTGATGTCGAACATCGAACAGGCGGCGTCCGATGTGGAGGGCGTGCACGCCGGCGACGTGGTCTATGGCGTGCTGCCGATGTTCCACATCTTCGGGCTCAACGTGGTGCTCGGTCTGTCGCTGTATCGCGGTGCCACCACGGTGCTGGTGCAGCGCTTCGACCCCTCCACCGCGCTCGACACCATTCGCGAGCGGAACGTGACCGTGATTCCCGGTGCCCCTCCGCTGTGGCTGGCGTTCAGCCACTTCGACGATGCGCCAGCCGACAGTTTCGCCAGCGTGCGCCTCGCGCTGACCGGTGCAGCCAAGATGCCCGAGGAAGCGATGCGGCGTCTGCAGACCAAGTTCGGTCTCACGTTGCTGGAGGGTTATGGCCTCACCGAGGCAGCGCCGATCGTGACGTCGTCGGCCGGTATCCCGCAGCGCGTGGGTTCGGTGGGCAAGGTGCTCGATGGCATCGAAGTTCGTTTGGTGGACGACCACGGCGACGATGCCCTCCGTGGCGATGCCGGTGAGATCTGGGTGAAGGGCCCCAATGTCTTCCTGGGGTATCTCCACGAACCGGAGGCCACCGAGAAGGTGCTGACCGCAGACGGGTGGCTGCGCACCGGCGACATCGCCGTCACCGACGACGAGGGCTACCTCTACTTGGTGGATCGCGTGAAGGATCTGATCATCGTCAGCGGATTCAACGTGTACCCGGCCGAGGTGGAAGAAGTGCTGATGGATCACCCCGCCGTGCGCGAGGTGGGCGTGGTGGGGGTGCCGCACCCGCACACCGGCGAGGCCGTGAAGGCGTTCGTGGTGCTCGAGGCGGGGGCTGCCGCACACGAGGACACCTTGGTGAGTTGGTGCCTCGACCACCTGGCTCGTTACAAGTGCCCGAGCAAGATCCTGTTCGTAGACGAACTGCCCCGCAACGTGAGCGGCAAGCTCCTGCGCCGCAGCCTCATCTGACGATGTTGCGTTAGGGCGCGGCGACTCGGAAGTAGATCTGGCCGTCGTCGATGCCGAGGGCGGCCCCGGCTGGGAGTTGATCTGCGGCGCGGGCCAGGCCGACGGCTTCGGTGATGAGCCACTCGTCGTCGCGTTCATCGGCCCACCAACCCTGACGGGTGAACCCGTCGCGCAGCGCCGATACGTACTCGGTGAACGACATGTCGAGTTCGGTGACGGTGAAGCCGGTGGTGGCTTGGGCGCTGACCAAGCCGGTCATCGAGTGACTGCAGCCGCAGCCGGGTTCGGCGCAGACGTGCATGGGCATGGTGACGAGTTCGCCCTCGAGGGCGAAGCAGAAGTCGTCGGGGTCGGATGGTTCCGGGTGGCGGGCGGTGAAGACCTTCATCGCAGCGGGCTCCTCGAGGTGTGTGGCAGTGCGGGCGAAACGCCGATGGCAGGACGCCGCTGGCGGCGTCCTCGCACAGGTCTACGCCGGGGGTGCGACAGGGTTTCCGGCGACGCTGGTCAGGCGACCGAACGCAACTCGACCGCAGCGCTCTTGCGTCGCGGCGCGGCCGATGCCACCAGGAAGCCGATGAAGAGAATGACGATGCCGAGCAGCAGGGTGACCGCGAAGGCGCGGTCCTTGCCGAGTCGGCCGGCCAGTGTGCCGCTGCCGCTGAGCACGATCGTGCCCACGGCGATCAGCAGGTTCCCGAGCACCAAGCGGCGCGGTGCTGTCACGATGCGCTGGCCGCCGAGCGATGGGTTCCGGCCACGCCAGACCCGCCAGGCACTCCAGACGGCTCCGACGATGATCACCAGGGCGGCGACGCCCGAACCGACGGCGGCGAGCACACGCGGCGCCACCCCGAACACGTCTTTGCCGGTGGGGAACTCGCTGGGCACGATGGCGGTCTTCGTCGGTGCGAAGCCCACCACGCCCACCGTGAGCCCGCTGAGGAACACCAACCACCAGCGCACGCGGTGCCCAACCCGTTCCCCGGCCAGCAGGTACACGGTGCCGAGCGCCAGCCACGGCACGTTCAGCACGGCACCCGCGGTGTAGAAGACACGAAAGGCCCCAAGGCTCCAGCCAGCGCTTTCGGCCCACCAGAGGGCCAATGAACCAACGGCGAAGAGGGCGAGCGACACCGTCCAGGCCAGTTCGTGCGGTCGGCGGCGGCGGAGCCAGCGGTCGAGCGTGCTCAGCGCGAACGCCAGCGCAACCAATGTGGCTGCGGCGGCGAGGGCGGCATTCATGTGCCGAAGGTTAGGTGGCGGGCGTGTCGGATGGCACGCCCCCTCACACCAAACTCCCACCCGGCTGGCTTTGTGAATGTGTGCACGAGTGCCTAACGTGGCCGACGGTATGGCCCCCGACCGCAACCGTCGCCGCATCCCTGATGCCACCGTGTCGCGTCTTCCTGTGTATCTGCGCATCCTCGGCGAGCAGGCCGAAGCGGGCGTCGACAACATCTCGTCGGAGGGCTTGGCCGAACTGGCTGGCGTGAATGCAGCCAAGGTGCGCAAGGACCTGAGCTACCTGGGCAGTTACGGCACTCGCGGCGTGGGTTATGAGGTGGCCTACCTCGTGTACCAGATCCGCCGCGAACTGGGTCTCACTCACGACTGGCCGGTGGTCATCGTGGGTGCCGGCAACCTCGGCCAGGCACTTGCTGGCTACGGGGGCTTCGGCGAGCGGGGCTTCCCCGTGGCGGGCATCGTCGACATCGACACCACCAAGGTCGGCACCGTGCTGGGTGGCACCCGTGTGCGCCACATCGACGAGCTGCCCCAGATCGTGCAGACCCGTCGGGTGAACATCGGCGTCATCGCCACGCCGGGCGCTGCAGCGCAGGATGCCGCCGACCGCCTGGTGAAGGCCGGGGTCACCAGCATCTTGAACTTCGCTCCGATCGTGCTGTCGGTGCCCCGCGCCATCGAGGTGCGCAAGGTCGACCTCGCCGTGGAACTACAGATCCTGAGCTACCACGAGCAACGCCGTGCTGGCGGTGCGATCCATGCCGTGCAAAGTGGCACCGGCCGATCGGCAACGGCGTAGGGTGGGGCTTCCATGAGCATCGTGGTTATCGGGGTGAACCATCACACCGGCCCTATCTCCCTGCTCGAGCGCGTGTCGATCTCGCACGACGGTCTCAGCAAGGTCATCAACGGGCTCGTCGGCCGCGCCAACATTCGTGAGGCTGCGGTGCTGAGCACCTGCAACCGCACCGAGGTCTACGCGGTGGCCGAACGGTTCCACGGTGCCTACGCCGACATCCGCGACTTCTTCTGCGAGCTCGGCGGTCTGCAGCCCGACGAGTTGCATCCGCACCTCTACAGCCAGCACGACGACGCTGCGGTGGCGCACCTGTTCGAGGTGGCGTCCGGTCTGGACAGCGCGGTGCTTGGTGAGAGTGAAATCCTCGGCCAGGTTCGTGGTGCGTGGGAAACCGCGCAGGCGGAAGGTGGAGCCCGCGCCACCCTGAACCTGTTGTTCCGTCATGCGATCGAGACCGGCAAGCGGGCTCGCACCGAGACCGGCATCGGCAAGCACACCACCTCCGTCAGCCACGCTGCGGTGGATATGGCCCACGAGCATCTCGGGTCACTCGCTGGCCGCAAGGTGCTCGTGATCGGTGCTGGCGAGATGGGCGAAGGTATCGCCGTGGCGCTCGTGGGCGCCGGCGCCACCGACATCACCGTGACGAACCGAACCGAGGTGCGCGCCGAACACCTGGCGCAGCGCGTCGGCGGCCGCATCGTGCCGTTTGCCCACCTCGGGCAGGCACTGGCGGAGTGCGATGTGCTGCTCACCTGCAGTGGTGCGGGCACCGTGGTGGATCACGAACTGGTGGTGACTGCGCGTGGCGCCGACGGCGAGCCGTTGTTGGTGGTCGACATCGCCGTACCGCGCAACGTTGCCGCCGACGTGGAGCACGCACCCAACGTCACCCTCCTCAACCTGGATCACCTTCGCGACTGGGCCGCCCGCGGGCTGGAGAAGCGTCAGGCCGAAGCCGATCGCGTGCGGTCGATCGTCGGTGAGGAAGTGGAGCGGTTCTCGATGGAGGCCACGGCTCGTCAGGCGGCACCGCTGGTGGCGCAACTGCACGAGAAGGCCGACAGCGTGCGCCAGGCCGAACTGGAGCGTTTCCACAACCGCCTTGCATCGCTCGATCCGGCGCAGCGCGACGCCGTCGAGGCGCTCACCAAAGGCATCGTCGCCAAGCTGCTGCACCATGCGTCCGTGCGCCTGAAGGACGACGCCGGCACCCCGCAGGGCGAGCGCAACTCGGCTGCGGTGCGCGAGCTGTTCGACCTCGGCTGAGGCCAGCGATGAACGCTCCGTCCGTGAGTTCGTTGCGCCTGGCCACGCGTTCGAGCGCGCAGGCCACGGCGCAGGCACAGGCGGTGGCTGATGCGCTGATGGCTGCGCACGACGGCCTGCAGGTGCATCTGGTGTTCGTGGAAACGCTGGGCGATCAGCGCCTCGATGTGCCGCTGCACACCATTGGTGGCCAGGGTGTGTTCGTGAAGGAAGTGCAGCGGGCCGTGCTGCACGGGCAGGCCGACATTGCCGTGCACAGCGCCAAGGACCTGCCATCGGTGACGGGCGAAGGATTGCAGCTGGCTGCCTTCACCGAACGTCGCGACGCTCGTGATGCGCTGGTGGGCCGCTCGCTGGCCGAACTGCCCGATGGCGCCACCGTGGCCACGGGTTCGGTGCGTCGCCGGGCGCAATTGCAGGCGGTGCGGCCCGACCTGCAGTTCGTGGAACTGCGCGGCAACATCGCCACCCGGTTGTCGAAGCTGCCCGATGGAGGGTCGTTGGTGATGGCCGTGGCGGCCATGCAGATTCTCGGGCTCACCGACCGCATTGCCGAAACGCTGCCGCTGGAGGGTTTCGTGCCAGCACCCGGGCAGGGGTGTGTGGCCGTGGAGTGCCGCGCCAACGACGCTGCAACTGCGGCGCTGCTGGCGTCGGTCGACCATGCGGCCACCCGCGCCGATGTGGAGGCCGAGCGGGCATTTTTGGCCGAGCTCGGCACCGGCTGTTCGCTGCCGGTCGCGGCGCACGCTCACGGCGGTCGCCTCGATGGCTTTCTGGCCGACCCTGGCGCCGGTCGGCACGTGTCGCGATCGGTGGATCTGCCGGAGGGCAGCGACGCTCGTCGGTCGGTGGCGGCGACTCTGGCCGCAGCACTCCGCACCGAACTCGAGGCGGGCTGACCATCGTGGGCGACCAACTCGGCGCCCTGCATGGCCGTCGCGTGGTGGTCACCCGATCTTCCGCCCAGTCCGGTTCGCTGGTGGGGCTGCTGGAGGCTGAGGGTGCCGTGCCGGTGGTGGTGCCGCTGATCGAGCAGGTCGCGGTGCCCGACGAGGCTGCGGTGCTCGCTGCGTTGGTGCCCTCGTCGTTCGATTGGCTGGTGGTGTCGTCGCCGAACGGGTCGAGCCACTACGTGGCCGCTCACGGTGATGCGCCGCCGCGGGTGGCGGCCATTGGTGCCACGACGGCTGCTGCGCTCGCCGAGGGTGGCGTGGTGGCGTCGCTGATACCCCGCCAGCAGAGCGCGGTGGGTCTGCTGGCCGAGTTCCCGGAGTGTGAGGGCGACGGGCGAGTGTTGCTGGTGCAGGCAGCAGATGCCGAGCCGGTGCTGGCCGACGGGTTGCGGGCCAAGAACTGGCAGGTCACGGTGGTCGCGCCGTATCGAACGGTGCCGGCCCGGCTCTCCGCAGGCCTGCAACTGGCAGCCCTCGCTGCCGATGCGGTGTTGTTCGCCAGCGGCTCGGCGGTGCGGGCCTGGGTGGATGTGTTCGGCACGTCCACCCCGCCGATCACCGTCGCGATCGGTCCGCAAACATTGGCTGCCGCCGACAGTTTGAACCTCAAGATTTCCCTGGTGGCTACCGATCATTCACTGAAAGGATTGATCGCCGTTCTGACGGCGTATCTATCCTCCTCTTCCTAGACTTGCCGGACGTTTGACCGATCCGGCGGGAGCACGAACACGAACATGATGGGCATGCGGCGCTCGCAGCGCTGGCTCCTTGCAGGAGCGACAGCATCGGTGATGGCAGTGGTGGGCGTAGCCCAGGCCACGGCCGCTCATCGCGCGCCGTCCGCCGATCCCGAGGTGCCGGGTGCTGCGGCGCCGGTCACGATGGTGTCGCAGACTCCGTCAGTGTCGGCCGATGGCCGGTTCGTCGTCTATGCCGGTCGGCCCGCCGCCGCCGCCGACACCCGAGCGTCCACGGTGTTCCTGCAGGATCGGGTCGACGGTTCGGTCACCGAACTCACCGCGCCGGTCGATGGTCTACGTCCCGGCGACTCGGTGTGGCCGGTGATCAGCGCCGACGGTTGTGTGGTGGCGATCACCACCGAACTCGGTCTCGACCTGTTTCGCGACGACGACACCGGTGCCCGCTGGGATGTCTACGCATTGCGCCTGCCCGCATGCGATGGCGCGCTCGGCGATTGGGAACTGGTCAGCACCGGTTCGGGTCAGGGTTTCGAGGCCAGCGCATCCGACGACGTGAGCCCTCTCTACCCATCCGCCGTTTCGGGTGAAGGCGCGCTCGTGGCGTACACGCATCGTTTCGACCTCGCGTCCGACGATCTCACCGGCATCACGCTGGTGGATCTCACCGTGCCGCTCGGCGAGCTCGGCCGCATCCAGCCGGTGGCGGGGCAGCCGGCCGAGGGTCCCACCACCAACTTCCGCTATCACGGTTTGCGCGAACCGGTGCTCAGCGACGACGGCAACCTGCTGGCGTTCACCTCCGATGCCGTGGCCACCTCACCGCTCGGCGAATGGGCCGCGGGTCCGCTGGAGGGTGAGTTCGCCACGTCGCAGATCTATGTCTGGGATCGCGCCGACATCGACCCGAACACCAACGTGCGGCTGATCTCCATGGCCCCGGGTGGCGAGCCGTCCGGCCAGGCCAGCAGCGCTGCGCTCTCGGGCGACGGTCGCTATGTGGCGTTCGTGTCCACAGCCTCGAACCTGGTGCCCGGTGCCACCCTGCCCACCTGCAACCCCGACTGCCTGCCCCAGGTGTACCTGTTCGACCGCACCGATGGCTCGTTGGTGTTGGGAAGCCGCGAGCCTGGCGACCCCACGGCACCGCCGGTGGCCGCCAACCTCGGTGCCACCCAGCCGTCGATGAACCGCAGCGGCGCCGAACTGTTCTACGTGAGCCGATCCACCAACCTGTTCCCCACCCGCAGCGGTGAACTCGGTGGCGCAACCGATGGCGACATCGTGGTGTCGGTGCCGGCCATGGGCACCGTGCATCGGCTGAACACCTTGGCCGATGGAGTCACCCCGGGGCCAGCGGTCAACGCGCATCCGAAGGCCTCTGCCAACGGGCGCGTGGTGGTGTTCGACACCCTCGCCGGTGCAGCGTTCGGGGGCAAGGCCGTGGAGGGCCGGCAGATCGCCATCATCGACAGCAAGCCGGTGGTGAACCTCGCCAACCTCGATCTGGGCACGGTGGCCGTCGGCTATCCGGGCCCGGAGTGGTTCCTAGTGCTCGCCAATCAGGGCCCGTCGTCGTTCATCCCGGCACTCGTCGAGGTGGACAACCCCGACTTCATCGTCAGCGGCGGCAGCTGCGTGGATCAGAACACCACCCCGGTTCCGCCGGGTGGCGCGTGCACCATCAACCTCATGTTGTCGCCGTCGAAGGAGGGCACCATCGAGGGCCTTCTCACGGTGCACGAGTACGGATTCGGAGCCACCGAGTTGACGGCGCAACTCACCGGCGCAGGTGGCAACCCTGCCCTGGCACCGGTGCCGGCGGGCGCCGAGGCGCATCCGATGGTGGTGGGCACTCGCGACGAGCCGATGTCGTTCAACATCAGCAATGTGGCCTTCAACCCGGTCGGCATCCGCTCGGTGAAGGTGGAGGGTTCGAGCCCCGACGACTTCGTGATCGCCACCGACAACTGCACGGGTCGCAGTGTGAGCGCCGCCGACATCTGCACCATCGATGTGGTCTTCGCCCCCACGGGTGCCGGCCGACGCACCGCCAGCGTGGTGGTGGCCACCACCGACGGCGCCTACACCACGATGATCGTCAGCGGCGACGCCCGCTGGGACCCCAAGCTCGCCCTCGGCACCACGAACATCATCGCCCCGTCGCGGGTGCAGGTGGTGGGTGCCGGTTTCGCCCCCAACGTGCCGGTCACCATTGCGTGGGCCGACGGGTTGGGACGCTCGGTCACGGTGACCAGCGATGGATTCGGCGGTGTGCTCGCCGAACTGGTCGTGCGCCCCAACGATCGCCCCGGTGCTCGCACGATCGTGGCGCAGACAGCCGACGGCGAAATGGCAGCTGCCGATGCCACCGTGGTGGTGCCTGCGCAGCGCACCGGGCCAGGGTCGGCCAACTGGCCGCGGCCCCGCCCACGCCCTCGTCCCTGACGGACCCCCGGTCGGCCCCGTTCCGGGCCCACTTCGCCGGTCTCGACGGACCCTTCGGGCGCCGAAACCACCGCAGGGAACTCTCAGGCGTCGATGAGGACGCCGCTGATCAGCACGTTGGGGTTGCAGGCGTTGCCGGTGAGATCGCCCACGCCGGTGCACGACACGGTGACGACGACCTGTTCACCCGACTGGAACTCCAGCGGCGTCACCAGCGGCAGGCCGGTGTCGCTGAAGGTGGTGGTGAGGTTGTACGTGACGAGTGCGTTCGCGTTCTTGGAGATCACCAACGTGCCCTGGTCGCCCTGCGGGTTCTGCACGAGGATGTCGGTGACCTGCAGGGTCTTGCCAGCCGGCACCTGGTACTGGTTGGCATTGGTCTGGCCGGCCTTCGCTGACACCGGCAGTGCCACGTTGGTGATGGTGCCATCGGGTCGGCTGTTGCCATCGGACACGGTGGTGACCGTGGTGCTCTCGGAGCCGGGCAGCGTCGAGGCCACGACGGTGCTGGGCGTGGGGCCCAACTCGTTCACGGCATCTTGTGCGGCGTCGCGGATGGCTGGCTTCACCAGGCCCACCCAGGCGACGCCCAGGAGTGCTGCTGTGCCGGCGACGGCGGCCAATCGACCGAACAGATTCTCGGGCACCACCGGCGCCTGCACGAACGTGGCGCCCGCTTCTGCGGTGGGACTGCCTGCCTGGTCGGCTTCGATGCGGAAGGGGATGGTGCGCGACGACCGCTGCCACTGCACGCGGGTGGCCCGCACCTTCATGCGCACCAGGGTGCTCGAGCCGGGTTCCACCCCAGCCGAGGGCGGGTCGAAGTCGGCCTCGAGGCGGCCGGTGGGATCGAGCAGGCGCATCCGGCAGGACGCCAGAGTGTTGCCCCGGTTCTCCAGCATCAGGTCGTAGGTGACCGTGCGGCGGCCACGGAGGGCGGGGGTGAGCACATTCAGGCGGCGGTCGAAGCTCTCGCCGATGATCAGTGTGGTCTCAGCCGACGTGTCGGCATCGGGGTCGCGGTTCGAGACCACTCGCACCGACAACGACGTGGGACCGGCGATGGTGGTCGGCAGCACCGGTGGCGCCACCTGCACTTCCACCACCTGCTGTGTGCCGCCGAACAGGGTGACATTGGCCGGTTGCAGCGTGGTCCAGCCCGACGGCATGCCGATGGGGGTGAGCGTGAACGAGTCGGTCGAATCGGCCAGATTCACGATCGTGAGTTGCAGCACCGCAGTGGTGCCGGGCGCGACATCGACGTCGCCGGAGGAGAACCAAGCTTGCGCAGCCATTGTTGCGAGACCCTACCCAAGTTCCTAACGAAGCACGGTGCGGTCGCTGCCGCTCGTCTTGGCTTCGTGCAGCGCGGCGTGAGCCGCGGCAAGGAGTGCTTCGGTGTCGGCGTTGTCGGATGCGATGGTGAGGCCGACGCTCGCGGTGAGTCGGATGTCGGCGGGAATCCCGTGCCAGGAACGCGCTCCGATGAGGTGGCGAACGCGATCGAAGACGATGCGTGCGTCGTTGGGTGATGTGTCGCGCAACAGCATCACGAACTCGTCGCCGCCAAGCCGCACGACGGTGTCGCCGCGGCGCAGGACACGCTCGAGCACGGTGGCAACTTCCTGCAACACAGTGTCGCCGAGCAGATAACCGTGGTCGTCGTTGATGCGCTTGAATCCGTCGAGGTCGATCACGCCGACGCACACCGGCGAATGGTGCAGCACTGCCTCGGGCAGGACGTGCGCGAGGTGTTGTCGATTCGGCAGCCCCGTCAGTGCATCACTCTCGCTCGTGCTCGCCACCTCGAGGTGGTCGGCGCTCACTCGGACGTGTTCCCAACGGATGAGGCAGGCGTCGTTGATGCGTTTCTGCGCAGCGCGAAGTTGTTGCTCCAGCGCCGCTCGCGCCTCGACATGCAGCCCGAGTGTCCAGAGCACCTCCACCTCGAGCTCGAGCAACGGGCCCATGTACTGCTGCAACTCCAGGCCATCTGCGGCATCGATTGCATCGTCGATGAGGATTCGCACGGCTGGATCTCGGCTCAGTCCCCATGTGGCGATCGCTTCGGCCGCGATTGCCAACGCCGATTCACCGCGCATGCCGTGCTCGGTGGCGATCTCCTTGGCCCTTCGAGCGTCGTTGATGGCGTCGTGGAAGTGACCGATCTCGGCGAGCATCATCGCCCGGTGGGCCAGCGCCTCGCCGACCGCCATGGCCTCCGTGGCACCCTCAGGGTCGAGGGCCGCGGTGGCGGCGTAGAGACCGTCGTGCAGCAGGCGATGCTGCTCGAGCGGGTCGAGTTCGCGCAGGGCGGCGTCGTGATAGGTGGCCGACATGCTGGCGTAGGCGAACTGCCGATCCGTGTCGTTGTTCGCCAGTCGCAATGCCCGGTCGAACAGTTCCAGCGCTGGCTCGACGAAGCCACAGCGCGCATAGGTGACCGCCATGTTGTGCAGCACTTGATAGTGAGCGGGTTCGAGGGTGAGCCGCTGCAGGATGGAGACCGCTTCGGAGAGCGCCTGGGTTGCCTCTGGCCACCGCTCGGACCTGGTGTGGTCGTCCACGAGGAGGCCGAGGGCATCGACGAGTTCCGTCAGGTGGCCGGCGTTCCGTGCCTCTTCGGCCACCACTCGCGCCAGCGCAGTGGCGTCGTCGAACTGCTCCGCCGCCACCATGCAGCACGCTTGGCGGATCTGCAGGTTCAGCCGATGCTGCTGATCTGCCGACTCGTCGGATGCCAAGGCGAACAGTGCGGAGGCGTGCCGATAGTCGCCGGCCTGCCGAGCGGCGATCGCCATCTGTTCCGTGCGGCCGGTCGGGTGGGGCGTTGCGGCGCTCACGGGGCGATTCCTCGGTCGATGCGAATACGATGCGTCACCGTGACCGGCAACTTTCCCGTCTCGCGGCCACGGCGGCTGCGCAGCTCCGCTTCGCTGCGCGACCTCGTTGCAGAGACGCACCTCGACGTCCGCCATCTGGTGGCACCACTGTTCGTCCGTGAAGGCATCGACACCCCGCAGCCCATTGCGTCGCTGCCGGGGGTGATGCAGCACACGCCGCAGAGCCTGCGCGACGAGGTGCGGCAGTTGGCCGACCTTGGGGTGCGCGCGGTGATGTTGTTCGGGGTGCCGCTCATCAAGGATTCCATCGGCTCGCAGGCCTTCGACCCTGAGGGAATCGTCCAGAAATCGTTGCGCGACCTCGCGGGCGATGTGGGCGACCGCATGGTCGTAATGGCCGATCTGTGCGTGGATGAATACACCGATCACGGCCACTGCGGCGTCCTCGATGGCCCGGCCGGCGACCCACACACCTCGGTGGACAATGACGCCACGCTGGAGATCTACGGCCGTATCGCCGTGGCGCAGGCCGACGCTGGTGCTCAGGTGGTGGCGCCGAGCGGAATGATGGACGGCCAGGTCGGTGCGATTCGTGCAGCGCTGGATGCTGGCGGCCACACCAACGTCAGCATCCTGGCCTACTCGGCGAAGTACGCGAGCGGTTTGTACGGCCCGTTCCGCGATGCGGTGGATTGCGCCATCGTGGGCGGCGGCGACCGCAAGGCCTATCAACAGGACTGGCGCAACGGGGCCCGAGAGGCACTCCTCGAGGTGCACGCCGACCTCGCCCAGGGTGCCGACATGGTGATGGTGAAGCCCGCCCTCGCCTATCTCGACATCATCGCTGCCGTGCGAGCCCAGGTGAACGTGCCCCTCGCGGCGTATCACGTGAGCGGGGAGTACGCCATGCTGAAGGCCGCCGCCGCAAACGGTTGGATCGACCACGACGTGGTGGCCACCGAACACCTCACTGCCATCAAGCGCGCCGGCGCCGATGTGATCCTCACCTATCTCACCCACTGGTTTGCGGAGGCCAACTCATGACCACCGATCTGCCGCCGCTGCCCCAGGGCTTGCCGCGCTCCAACGCCGAACTGTTCGCTCGTTCGTGCGCCGTCATTCCTGGAGGTGTGAACAGCAGCATTCGTGCGTTCAAGGCCGTGGGTGGCACGCCGTATCTGGTGGAACGCGCTCAGGGGCCCTATGTGTGGGACGTGGAAGGCACGCGGTACCTGGATCTGGTGCAGAGCTACGGCGCCGTGATTCTCGGCCATGCCCACCCGGCGGTCACCACCGCCTTGGCGGCCGCTGCGGCGAACGGCACGTCGTACGGCGCACCCACTCCGGGCGAACTGTTGCTGGCCGAAGCCATCTCCTCCCGAGTGCCCAGTTGCGAACGAGTGCGCCTCATGAACTCGGGCACCGAGGCCACCAGCACTGCGGTGCGGTTGGCGCGCGGTTTCACGGGTCGCGATCGCATTGTCATCTTCCACGGCAACTTCCACGGTGCCACCGATGCGCTGCTGGCCGCTGGTGGCAGTGGTGTGGCCACGCTGGGCCTTCCCGGCACGGCCGGTGTGCCCGCCAGCGCAGTGGCCTCCACGATGGTGGTGCCCTACAACGTGGTGCCTCAGCTCGACGAGCAGGTGGCGGCGGTGTTCGTGGAACCTGTCGCAGCGAACATGGGCGTGGTGGCTCCGGCCCCGGGTTTCCTCGAGGGGTTGCGCGCCGAGTGCGACCGCGTGGGCGCACTGCTGGTGTTCGATGAAGTGATCACCGGGTTCCGTATGGGCACGGGTGGCGCGCAGGGCGAGTTCGGGGTGCGTCCCGATCTCACCACGTTCGGAAAGGTCATCGGTG
>CANHST010000007.1 GCA_947463235.1 Acidimicrobiaceae bacterium | reverse complement strand
CCGACCTCGGCACGAAGATTCCGCCCTTTGAAGCACGCCGGTTGGCCGAGTTGGCGGAGATCAGGCGGGTGGTGATGGCCGGGTCGGAGATCATCGACCGCGGCCGCTCCTACCGCTACGCATCCACCCAGCAGTATCTGGCGTTGATGGCCCGCGACCGCGGGTGCGTGTGGCCGGGGTGCAACATCCCGGCCGCATGGTGTCACGCCGACCACATCCAAGAATGGGAACACGGCGGCACCACCGACCTCCATCAGATGGCGCTGTTGTGTCCGCACCATCACACCGAACGACACCGACCCGGCGTCTGGATCGAAGGCGATGCCACCACCTGGCGCATCCACCTCGCCAACGGCACCATGCTCGACCGAAGGCCGATCCAAAGGCCCGATCAAGACGACCTGTTCACCCACGCACCACCCGACACACGCGACGGGCCACCAACCTCGGCGGCGGCCTGACGCCACCCCCGCCCGGCAACACCACCGCGGCCGGACGACCACCGAACCAACCCGCAACGCCCGACATCGTCGGGCGTTGCGGCGCGCCCGTGGTGAGCGCTGCGGAGTTGGCCAGTTGCGCAGAATGGGGGCAGAAGATCGATCGGGTAGATCGGTCGGGTAGACCGGTCGGGTAGATCGGTCGGGTAGACCGGTCGGGTAGATCGGGGCAGCAGGGCGGTCGGGTAGATCGGTCGGGTAGATCGGGGCAGCAGGGCGGTCGGGTAGATCGGGGAGTGGACGGGCCTCAACCGGAGGCCCAGCGCGTGACCGGAGGTGCTGGCCCTCAGTCCTCCAGCAGACGTGAGAGCGACTGCACGGATTCGATGAACTCGTCGATCATGTCGAACACCACCTGTGCGGCGGGCTTGGCCACGTTCATGCTGCCCACGATCTGGCCCACGAAGTAGTTCGCCAACTTCTCGGCGCCGCTGCCGGCCCGGTACGAGGCTCGCTCGATGCGTGCCCGGGCCTCGCCCACCAGGATCGGCTGGAGCGGCATGCCGAGGGGACGGGGGTTTGCGGGGTCATCCCACTCGTCGGTCCAGGCCGACTTCAGTTGCCGCGCAGGCTTGCCGGTGAGCGAGCGTGAACGCAACGTGTCGCTGCTGGTGGCCGCGAGGAACTTCTGCTTCACCACGGGATGCGTCTCGGCTTCGTCGGTGGTGAGCCACACCGAACCGCACCACACGCCCTGGGCCCCGAGTGCCATTGCCGCGGCCATCTGCCGACCGCGACCGATGCCGCCAGCACCGAGCACCGGCACGGGGGCCACCGCGTCGACGATCTCGGGGATCAGCACCATGGTGCCCACCTCGCCGGTGTGGCCGCCGGCCTCGGCACCCTGAGCGATGATCATGTCGATGCCCGCAGCCACATGACGTTCCGCGTGTTGCGCCTTGCCGGCGAGGGCGCCGATGAGGCGGCCTTCCTCTTTCACTCGGTCGATCATGTGCGCGGGCGGCGGTCCGAGCGCATTCACGAGCAGGCGTGGCTGGTGTGCCAGGGCGATCTCCAGCAACGGGTCGGCCTGTGCCGCAGAGAATGGGGCTGCGGTGCCGCTGAGATCGCCGCCGGAGCGAGAGGTGGCGCTGCCCTCGTCGGTGGGCAGAGGGGGCACGTCGTACTTCACCATCAGGTCGTTCACGAACCTGCGGTGCTCGTCGGGGATGAGGTTCACGATGTCGGCCATCGTGAGGCCGCCGTTGTCGGATCCGGCGTACTTGGCCGGCACGATGAGGTCCACGCCGTACGGGCGGTCGCCGATCTCGTCCTCGATCCAGCGAAGGTCGATTTCGAGCTGCTCGGGGCTGTGCGCCACGGCACCGAGCACGCCCATACCGCCGGCTTTCGACACGGCCGCCACCACGTCGCGGCAGTGTGTAAACGCCAAGATCGGCACGTCGATACCGAACATGTCGGTGATGGCGGTCTTCATGTCGAGCCTCCCGGTGGGTCGGACGTCAACCTACGCGGCGGCCCGGTTGCGGCACGAAGCGCGGACGCTGCTCAGTTGGCGGCGTCGTAGGAACGCAGGCCGTGTGCCAGGCGGGTCACGGCCTCACCCAATTGCTCGGGCGACAGGGTGGAGTACGACAGCCGCGCCTTGGAGTCGGGGGTCTGGTCGATGGTGAACGCGCTGCCGGGCACGAACGCGACGCCGTGCTCCACTGCATGGGTGAGCAACTGCTTCGTGTCGGCGACGCCGTCGACGTGGGTCCAGAGGAACATGCCGCCCTCCGGGTGATGGAAGCGGATGCGGTCGCCGACGATGTGGTGGAGCGCGGTCGCCAACGCGTGGTAGCGCTCGCGATACATCGGCACGATGCGGGCCTTCTGGGCTTCGAGCCATCCCGGCTGCGACACGATGTTCGCCAACAGCAGCTGGGGGAAGGTGGCGGTGTGGAGGTCGGCGGCTTGCTTCGCACGGGCGACCATTGCCATCACTTCCGGCGGTCCGATCATCCAGCCCACTCGAAAGCCGGGGGCGACCACTTTGGAGAACGTGCTGAGGTGCACGACACGTGTGGTGAACGCCGCCACAGGCGGTAGCTCGGCTCCGGCGAAGCGGATGGCGCCGTACGGGTCGTCTTCCACGATGAGGAGTTCGTACTCGTCGGCCAGACGGGCCAGCAGTTGGCGCCGCTCGAGCGAGAGGGTGGCGCCCGAGGGGTTGTGGAAGTTCGGCACCACATAGATCAGCTTGGGTCGTAGCCCAGCAGCCAGTCGCTCGGCGAGCAGTTCCACCTTCATGCCGTGCTCGTCGCCGGGGATCACTTCGAAGCGCGGTTCGAACAGTTCGAATGCCTGCACCGCACCGAGATAGGCGGGCGACTCGCTCACCACCACATCGCCCGGGTCGACCAGAATCTTGGCGAGCAGATCGAGCGCCTGCTGCGACCCATGCGTCACCACGATCTCACCGTCGATGGCCACCGGTCGCTGGAGTTCCACCGTGTAGTGCTCTGAGAGCCACCGCCGAAGCTCCACCATGCCGTCGGTGGCCGAGTACTGCACCACTCGTGGTCCGAACTCGCCGAGCAACCGGTCGGCCTCACGACGCAGGTCGGGCAAGGGGAAACTGTCGGCGGTGGGCAGGCCGCCTGCGAGCGACAGCATGTTCGGCATCTCGGTGACCTTCAGAAGGTCGCGGATGGCGGAGGAACGAAGGCCCTTGGTGCGTGTGGCGAACTGGAACGACATTGAAGGAGAACCGTAGTGCGCCCTGGTGAGGTGGCGCATGGTGCTGTGGCCACCTGGCAGGGGCTCGGGACCCAGCGAACGCGGTACTAGTACCAAGGTGCAATGTCGTTCTCTGCGCCGGTGCCCCAAGATGAGTGGCGTGACAGCCCGGCCCTCCTTCTCGGTGGCCTGGCGAGATCGCTCTCTGGTCCCTGGCGTTCGCGCAGATGACGTCTCCCGCGTTGTTGCGACGCCAGGACCAGAGAGGTTGGGCTCCACAAACTCATCGCAGGCGACGCTCCTCCGCAGCATGTTCCGATGGCTTCGACGCGGTGTGTGGCCGTTGGTCTGGGCGACCACGATGGTGGTAGCGGCCGGTGCCGCGTACACCGTGCGTGACGTGTTGTTCGTCCATGTCGCTGCCTCGACCGATCGGTCGATCTGGGAGTCGCATCCCGACGCATCGCCGCCGCCGGTCCACCGCCATGGCGCTGTAACGGACAGGGATGGTCCCCAACCTCCGGCGTCGGGAACGATCCCGGTGTTCATCGATGGCCGGTCGGATGACCTGTTGATTCATCGGCAGCATGTTCCGCGGATGTTGCACGCAGGGGTTCGAACGGATCATTGATCGCTGCTTCCACGACAACGTCGGGCGGCAACGGTACGATCGCCAGCGTTCTGGCCGTTTCGGCTCCGTCGGCGGCGGTGGCTTTCATGACAACAATCCCTGATACAGCTCCGGCTGCGGCGATCGATCGAGATCGCTTGGCGGCTGCGACGCCGATCTCTTTGGGCGCGCCTACGGAGCGCAAACTCGATATCGCGCAGCTTGCGGAGCGCCCGGTCTCGGTGCGTCGGCTCGTCACCCGTTTCGCGCTCGCCGGGCTGCCGGTGCTCGCTGCAGCCATCGTGGTGACGGCAATTGCCAGTGTGCGTATCGGTACCAAGTTGGGTATCGATGATGCGAAGCGCGTGAGCTACGTCGCCTCGAAGTTGGTGCACGACCACGCGCTCGACGATCGCCTCGTGACGATGGACCCCACTGCCGTGGTGGAGATGGACCGGTTCGTGCACGATTACGTGCTCACCGACAAGCTCACCATCGTGAAGATCCATGCAGCCAATGGCACGGTGCTGTACTCCAATGAGACCGCGCTCATCGGCCAGCAGTTTCCGCTTGGCGAGGAAGAGCTCAGCGTCCTCGACCATCGCCGGGATGTGGTGGCCGAGATCAGCGAGCTGGTGAAGAAGGAGAACACGCTCGAGAACGACGACCGACTGTTGGAGGTCTATCGACGCACCGAGACGCCGCAGGGCACGCCACTGCTGTTCGAGACCTACTTCCCGTATAGCTCGGTGCGCGACACCGGCCGCGATTTGTGGGGCCAGTTCGCTCCCATTGCCGTAGGTGCGCTCATCGTGCTCGCGCTGGTGCAGATTCCCTTCGCCATCTCGCTGGCCCGTCGGCTCCGTGCCGGTCAGGCACAACGTGAACGGTTGCTGCAGCATGCACTCGAGTCGTCGGATCAAGAGCGGCGACGCATCGCCAGCGACTTGCACGACGGCGCGGTACAAGACCTCACCGGCGTATCGATGGCGCTCACTGCCAACTCGCGAGTGGCGCAAGAGTCGCAGAGTCGTGATGCCATGATCGACGCTGGAGCGAAGATCCGCGAGACGGTGAAGTCGCTGCGTTCGATGCTCGTCGATATCTACCCGCCGAACCTGCACCAGGAAGGCCTGCAAAGTGCGCTCGCCGACCTGCTCGGCGCGGTGCACAACCGCGAGATGGTCACGAACCTGAATGTCGACGCTGAGGCCAGCGATCTGTCGTTCGAGTCCATCAACCTTCTCTACCGTGCTGCGCAAGAAGCGCTTCGCAACGTGGCGAACCACTCGCATGCCACGACGGTGTCCGTCACGGTGAAGGTGTCTGCGCATCTTGCGCTGCTGCTCGTGGAGGACGACGGTGTGGGCTTCGCGCCCGAGACGTTGGCCAACCGGGTTCGGCGCGGTCACGTAGGTCTGCGCAGCCTCGCCGGCCTCGTGCATGATGCCGGCGGTGCCATCGCCTTGAAGTCAGTGCCCGGTGTGGGCACCCGAGTGGAAGTTCGGGTCCCCCGATGACATCGCCGATTCGCGTAGTGGTGGTCGACGACCATGTCATCGTTCGCAATGGTCTGGCGCAGTTGCTGGCCACGGTCGACGATGTGGAATTGGTCGGCTCGGCCGCCGACGGCCGCGAGGCCCTGGTGCTGGTGGAGCAACTCGGGCCCGATGTGGTGTTGATGGACCTCTCGATGCCGGAGATGGACGGGGTGGAGGCCACCGCCGTGATCACCCAGGAGTATCCCGACGTGCGGGTCGTCGTCCTCTCATCGTTCAGCGAGCATCAGCGTGTGCTCTCGGCGCTGGAGGCCGGCGCACGTGGCTACGTGCTCAAGCACGCCGACCCCGAGCAGATCATTCAGGCCATTCGAGCGGTCCACATCGGTGGCGCTCCGATCGACCCGCAGGTTGCTCGGGTGCTGCTCGATGTTCGCCGTTCGCCGAGTTCTTCCAAGGCGGCGCTCACCGAGCGCGAGGAGGAAGTGCTGCGTCTGGTGCAGGCGGGAATGGCGAACAAGCAGATTGCCCGCCAGTTGGGCATCTCCGAGCGAACCGTGAAGGCTCACCTCACCAAGACGTTCCAGAGCCTTGGGGTGTCGGACCGTACCCAGGCGGCGCTGTGGGCTGCGGAGCACCTCGCTCCGAAGTGATTCGCTGATTTCAGCGCCGGTACTCCACGCCAGGCAGCACGCAGAGTTGCTCGAAGAGGAGATTTGCGCCGAGCAACGCGGTGTTGCCCGACGGATCGTACGGCGGAGCAACTTCCACCAGATCGCAACCCACCAGTTGCAGCCCACGACATCCCCGGATGATCTCCACGCCCTGGATGGAGGTGAGCCCTGCGATCTCCGGTGTGCCGGTGCCGGGCGCGAATGCGGGGTCGATGCCGTCGATGTCGAAGGTGAGATAGACGGGCGCATCGCCGAGCGAGGCCCGGACCTCCTGCATCAGTGGTTCCAACGAGCGGTGCCAGCATTGCTCTGCGGTGACGACTCGGCCGCCCAGCGACGTGACCCAGTCGAAGTCCTCGGCGGCGTAACCGGTGCCGCGCAGGCCGATCTGCACCACCCGTTCCGGGTCGACGAGGTGTTCCTCGATGGCGCGCCGCAGCCAGGACCCATGGTTGATGGGCTCGCCGAACATCGTGGGGTTCACATCGGCATGTGCATCGACGTGGATGACACCCACCGGACCATGGTGGGCTGCGACGGCTTGGAGGATCGGGTGGGTGACGGTGTGGTCACCTCCAATGCCCATCGGAATTGCTCCGGCGCTCAGAACACCGGCGACGAAATCACGGATGATCGGTACGCACGCAGGCGCGTTGAAGGTGTTGATCGGCACGTCGCCGATGTCGGCAACCGTGAGGCTGTCGAACGGAGCGGCGCGCGTCGCCATGTGGTACGGGCGTAGCAGGCAGCTCTCCGCTCGAACCTCACGTGGGCCGAAGCGAGCGCCGGGCCGGTTCGAGGTGCCGATGTCGAACGGTATGCCGTAGAAGGCGACGTCGAGTCCGGCAGCGGTCTCGCGAGCGGGCAACCGCATCATGGTTGCCGGCCCACCGAACCGGGGCATCTGGTTACCGCCGAGCGGCTGAGGGCGATGATCCTGGGTCACCTCAGGATCATCGCACGCGCTCCAAGGCATCGAAGAGCGCCCGTCCGGTCAGCGCATCGCCCAAGATGTGGCCCTCGCCTGCCACCACGTGCAACTCGACCGTGCCCCCTTGGCGGCTGAGGATGTCCTTGGTCTGCTGGCTGGGTTCTTTCCAGCCGTCGTCGTTGCCGCCCACGAACATGGCCACGCCGATGCCCTTCAGTACTGTCAGGTTCGGGTCGTCCGCGCCATCGGGGGAGTAGCCGGGGTACACCACGAGGGATCGAAACCGATCGGGTTGCTCGAGCGCGGCCCGAAACGCCGAGAGTCCGCCGTTGCTGACGCCCATCAGGTCGAACTTGCCCCCGTCAGGTGGATACAGCGTCGCCGTCATGTCGAGCAGCTCGGGGACGAGCGCCGTCGAGGCATCGCTGAAGAACAGGCCCGTGGAAGGTGCCGCCGGCGACACGACGACGTAGTCGCGAGTGAGCGCCTCGGTGCGGTACTTCTCCTCCACGATCTGCTGGGTGAGGTCGATGTCCTGGCCGCCCGGAGGAAAGGCGAAGATCACCTTGCCCAGCGCTCCGACGGAACGCCCCGGCGGCACCAGGAGCACGTAGTCGATGCTGGTGCCGTTTGCGGTGACGAACGTGTGCCGCGTGACATCAGCATCGGAGCTCGCTCCGGTGGCGGTGATGGGGGTAGCGGTGGACGCACTCCCGTTACTGGCGGCATCGTCGGCGCAGGCGGTGAGGAGGAGTGCGGCAGCGAGTGCCGGCGCAGCGAGCTTCATCGGCGCAGTCTCGCATCGGTCTCACCCCACGCGGGTGGCGGGATCCGTCGCTTCGCTCCTCCCGATTGAGCGACCGAAGCGTGGCTTCGCCAGAGCGGGTGGCGGGATCCGTCGCTTCGCTCCTCCCGATTGAGCGACCGAAGCGTGGCTTCGCCAGAGCGGGTGGCGGGAATCGAACCCGCATCATCAGCTTGGAAGGCTGAGGTTCTAGCCGTTGAACTACACCCGCAGAACGTCAGCGAGGATACCAACGGTTACCGCGGACAGTGCAGGAACCCTACGCGGTGCTGCCCGGTATCACCAGTCGCGGCTGTGCATCACAGAAAGTGGTGGGGTGGGTGCACAGCGACTACGACCCAGGTCGTAGCACATATGTGCACTCGCAACTATCCACGCACTGTGGCCTAATGAACGTGTCGTGTGGTTGTCGTCCATGATGGCCCGACCTTCGAAAGGTTCCGTTCCATGACTGAGATCACTTCCTCCCAGCGTTCCACCGGGTTCCGTCGCCGCGTGGGCCTCGCGTTGGGTGCCGGCCTGCTGTTGGTGGGCCTCGCTGCTGCCACGGCCTCGGCCAAGGAAACGGCCTCCGGTGGTGCTCCCGCCACCGGAGGGGTGTCGGCCGCCTGCCAGCCCGTCACCAGCCTCACGGCGAAGGGCGACCCTCGCGTCGGCGAACTTGCCACGTCCTCGATCTCGGTCTCCTATGGCGTAAAGCCGTGTGTCAATGGCCAGGCGGTCAGCGTTGCGGTCTCGGTATCGGAGTATCTCGACCCCACCGCAGTGGTGTACGCCAACGCCGACGCACCGCAGAACGGCAAGTTCGTGGCCTTCGGAGTGAAGGTGCGCACGTCGTACGTGGTCACGGTTGCGGTGTATGACGCCGCCACCAGCGAGCTCGTCGGGCAGCTCTCGGTGTACGCCGCCGCCATTCCCAAGGGCGTGTGATCCGGCGCTCGCGAGAGGGTCGGCGTGGCCTACGCTCACCCTCTGGCGAAAGGCGCAGCGACGATGGAGATCCGTCCCGCAACTGAGGATCACCTGGCCGGCATTGCGACGGCGCGGTTGTCCAACGGCCCTGCCCACGACGATTCCGGTGCCGACGCCGAGTACTGCCGCCACTTGATCAGCGATGGTCACCTGGTGGTGGCGCTCGACGCGGACCGCGTGCTCGGATTCGGGGGAGCGATCGATGTGGCGGGGGCACGCTTGCTGAGCGACTTGTACGTACACATCGACGCCCACGGGCGCGGCGTGGGGCGACAATTGCTCGCCGCAGTGCTCCATGGTGCCGAGGCGCGCTACACCTTCGCATCGAACGACCCGGCAGCACTGCCGTTGTACGCACGGGCAGGCATGTTGGCTCGATGGCCGTTGCTGTCGATGCGGGGTGCGGCTGCGGCGCTGCCGCTGGGCGCCGACGCAGCGGAGGAAATCTCGGTAGCCGATGCTGCCGCGTACGAGTTCGCCATCACCGGGCACGACCGGTCCTCGACCTATCGCTACTGGGCGGGTCGGCCTCCGTCGCGCACCGTGCAGGTGCTACGTGGTGGCGAATGCGTCGCGGTGGCAGCGGTGCACGCGGGGGAGGGTGGCACACGGGTGGAGCATCTCGTGGCCCAACCGTCCGATGCGTTGGCAGCACTTGCCGCTGTGGTGGGGCTGTTCGATTCGACGCACGTACACGTCTACGTGCCGGGATGCCAGCACCTCTCGGTGTCGTTGATGGAGCGCGGGTTCGTCGTGGAGGACACGCAGGTGTTCATGGCCAGCGCTGCCGACGTGGTGCACCCACTGGTGCAGGTGGTACACCCCGGCCTCGGCTGAAGCGTCGCCCGGCACAGTGTGGCGATAGCTGTGCGGGTACCATCCGCCCATGAGGATCAGCATGGGGGCGATTCGGCGAGCCGCAAGCCTGTCACTCGTTGTGTTGCTGGTTGGTTGCGGTACGTCCGGCCAGGCCGTCACGGTGGTGCGCGGCGCCGACGACGTGCAGGTGATGTCGCCCGAGGAAGTGGCCGCCCAACGGCTTCCGGTGCTCACCACCGTCGCAGCGGGGTCCACCACCACAGTTGCCGGTGCTCCGGCCGACACCGCTACTGCCGAGACCGTGCCGCAGAACAAGGACGACCGCCCACCCGAGTTGCGTCTGTTCGAGGCATTCGGCAACTTCCGCACCTGTCTCAGCGACAAGGGGTTCGGGATCGAGGGCAACCTGCTCGACCCGAACAACCCGGCGTACAAGGACCCTGGCTACCTCGATGCGGTCACCACCTGTGCTGCCCGCACCGACATCGTTGCGGTGCTGCAGGAGGTGCAGGCCACCCGTGCGGCGCTCACCCCAGAGGAAGTGGAGCAGCGCAACGTGGTGTTCATCGCCCTGAAGGACTGCCTAGTCGCGAAGGGATGGACAGTGGAGACCCAGACCAGCGAGATCGGTCTGCTGGAACCGGCCGTGTTCCAGAACGCCGACGGCGAGCTCGACGAGCGCGACATCAACCAATGCCTGTCCGAGCAGAACCTCGGCAACTGAGACAACGGACTATGCCCTCATGAAGAAGTCGCACATCATTGCCGGACTGGTCGGCGTGACCGCCATGGTGGGCGGTGGTCTGCTCATCGGCCGGATGACCTCCGACGATGCTGCGTCGGCCGAACTGCTCATCGTGCCGCGGCCGGTCGAGCGGCGGAGCCTCGACGACGTGGTCACCATCAATGGTGAAGTGCGGCGCCAGGAGATCCAGGAGATCAATCTTCCCGTTGATGGCAAGGTGAGCAGCCTCACCGTCGAGGACGGTGACACGGTGAATGCCGGCGACGACCTGTTCGCGCTCGACGGCCGCAGCTCGGTGGCGGTCGCCGGCGACTTCGCGTTTTTCCGACAACTCGATGTGGGTTCGGAAGGCCCCGATGTGCAGCAGTTGGAGACCATCCTCGCCGCTTCCGGTTATCCGATCAGCAGCGTGGATTCGCTGTTCACCGAAGAGACGCGTCGGGCGCTGGCCGATTGGCAGCGCGATCGCGGCTACGGCGGCGCGACGCCGGAGAACACCGAGACCATCACGGTGGGCCTGTCGCCGAACCAAGCCGGTTACTCCATCGGAAAGTCGAACACGGTGGCGTTCACCCTCGAACCTGCCCCGTCGCCGGGTTCGGCGGGGTTCGGCGCGTCGCGCCATGCCACGGTGCCGCCCACGTCATCTCCGTCATCCACCACCACCACGACGCCGGCGAAGCCTGTCATCCAGATGTCGGCCACGCCGCTGGAGGTCGATGAGGGAACGAACGTCGTCTTCACGTTCACTGCGTCGCCGGCTCCCACCAGCGACCTGACGGTCGACCTCACCATTGGCGGCGACGCGACGGGTGGGCAGCGCAAGGACTCGAACACCGACTACCGAACGATCGACAACTCGTTCGTCATGCCCGCCGGATCCAGCAAGTACACCATCACCGTGCCGATCTACGTCGACGAGGTGAAGGAGGATTCGGAAGACCTCACGGTGTCGCTCACCGACCAGTTCGGCAACGACCCGAACTATGTGGTCGGCCCGGCGAATCAGGCTCGTATCCGCATTCGCGCCAACGGCGACGATCTCGTGCCGATCATCACCGTCGAGGCGTCGAGCGCACGAGTGAGCGAAGGCGGGTCGGCCACGTTCACCTTCCGCTCCACGGTGGAGAGCAACGAGGATCTCGATCTGAAGGTTGCTCTCGGCGGCTCTGCCGTGTCCGGCGCCGACTTCGTGAAGGTCGACCTCGACCAGATCACCATCCCTGCGGGCTCGAAACAGACCACCCTGAACGTGCAGTTCCGCTCCGACGACCTGGTGGAAGCCGACGAACAGTTCCTGCTGAAGGTGGTGGATACCGCCGACTACGCGCTGGGGTCGCCTGCGCAGGTGGGTGTGGTCATCGAGTCGTCCGACCTTCCCGAACTCACGCTGCAGGGTGGCAGCGCGATTCGTGAAGGCGACAGCGCGTCGTTCACCATCGTGGCGGATTCGCCGGTCACAGCCGACACGTCCATCAACTATCAGCTTGGTGGCACAGCCCAGCCAGGCAGCGACTACGACACGCTCAGCGGCACGGCACTGATGTCTGCCGGTACGTCTCGTGTGACGATCTCCATCGTCACCATCGATGACGACGTGATTTTCCTGCCCAGCGACATGGTGGTGGCGGAGTGGCCGGCACGTGTGGGCAAGGTGCTCGTGGACGAAGGCGAGTTCGTGCTGCAGGGTGCGCCGGTGCTCACCTTGAACGAGCCCGACTTCACCATCACTCTGTCCGTGACCGCGGAAGAACGGTCCGACCTCGAGGTGGGCCAGACGGTGTCGGTGTCGCTCGATGCCGTGGACGCGGACCTGAACGGCACCATTGCCACGCTCGACGAGAACGCCACGGTGGCCGACGACGGTTCGGAGACCTATGAGGGCACGGTCGAGGTCGATGGCGACGTTGCTGCCGTCGACGGCGCTCGCGCCACGATCGACGTGACATTGTCGGAGCGACCGAATGTGCTGGCGGTGCCGGTCGCAGCCGTACTGCGATCGGCGGGCGGCGACGAGGTGCGCGTCATCAACGACGCCGGCACCATCAGTCGGGTGAAGGTGACCATCGGTCTGGTCGATGGCGAGTGGGTGGAGATCGTCGATGGGTTGAAGGGCGATGAATTGGTCGTCGTCGACGTAGACCCCAAGGCCGATACCCAGACCAAGGCCGTCGCCGGTGGATGACACCCCCGTCGACATGCTGGCGCCGTTGCTCGAGTTGGAGAACGTGTCGCGTCTCTATGGCCAGGGCGATGCCGCCGTGGCTGCGTTGCTCGACGTCTCGTTGTGCATCATGCCCGGCGACTTCATGTCGATCATGGGGCCTTCGGGCAGCGGCAAGTCCACCATGCTCGGCCTGTTGGGGTGTCTCGATGTGCCGACGAGTGGCGTCATCCGCGTCGGTGGCATCGACGTGACCGAACTCGATGATGATGATCGCAGCCGGGTGCGCGGTGAGCGCATCGGGTTCGTGTTTCAGCAGTTCCACCTCATTCCGCACCTCGATGCGGTGAGCAACGTGGAGACAGCGTTGCTGTACCGAGGCATTCGGCCGAAGGAACGTCGGGAACGTTCGATGGCGTCGCTCGACCAGGTGGGTTTGGCGCATCGTCACGATCACCGGCCCGTGCAATTGAGCGGCGGCGAGCAGCAGCGCGTGGCATTGGCGCGGGCACTCGTCACCCAACCGAGCATCGTGCTGGGTGACGAACCCACGGGAGCGCTCGACTCCAAGAATGCCGAACACGTGATGGAGATCTTTGCCTCGCTGCAGTCGCCCGAGCGGGCCATCGTGCTGGTCACCCACGACCCGGCGGTAGGGGAGGCCGCGCATCGTCGCGTACGAATGCGCGATGGGGCCATCGTGGCCGACGAACGGGCGGTGAGGGCATGAGCACCGCGAGCGATCTCGTCGGTGTCGCCGTGAACGGCTTGTTCGCTCGCAAGGTGCGCACCATGCTGTTGCTGCTCGGCCCGGTCATCGGGGTGGCGGCGATCGTGGCAGCCGTGGGGCTCACCGACAGCGCCAAGGGCGACCTGAAACGAAAGGTCGACCAGTTGGGCACGAACCTCATCGAGGCCAGTGCCGCCAGCAGCTTCGGCGGCCAGGATGCCAAGTTGCCCAAGGATGCCGTGGAACGGGCCAAGACAGTGAAGACGGTGGAGTCCGTTGCCTCGGTGTTGGAGATGCAGAACATCGTCGTGACGCCCTATGCCGAAGCTGCCGAGAAGTTCGAGACGGTGCCGGTGCCTGTGTTGGCGGCCGATTCGGTGCTGCCGTCGGTGCTGGAGGTGCCGCTGGTGTCGGGGCGCTGGCTCAACGAGTTCGATGAGGGCGCCCGTAGCCGCGCTGCCGTCATCGGCGTGGGGCTCGCCCGCGAGTTCAATGTGCTGCCCGGTGAGGTGCGATCCGTTCTGCTGAACGGCCTCGAGTACTCGGTGGTGGGCATCCTCGACCGTGTGGAGTTGGAGCCGGCGTTCGACAATGCGGTGTTCGTCACGTTCAATCGGGCGGCCGACGACTTCCTCACCGACGCAGCGCTCGACGGCGACGCGGTACTGGCCAACAAGCTGTATGTGAGGTCGACCCAGAACCGTGAGAGCGATACCGCACAGGCGTTGAAGGTGGCAGTGAACCTCGGCGGGCCGAACGAGGTACAGACCGAACTGAAATCGGAGGCGCTCGAGCTGGCGGCGCAGAGCGACCGGCAACTGCAACTGATCGTCGTGTCGATGGGTCTACTGGCCATCATCGTGGGTGGCATCGGTATCGCGAACGTCATGTCGATTTCCGTCATACAGCGATCCACCGAGATCGGCATCCGGCGTGCGCTGGGGCACACCCGCGGCATCATCGCCGCTCAGTTCATTCTGGAGGCCATCGCCGTGGGCTTCTTCGGCGGCCTGCTGGGGGTGGCGGTTGGGGTAGCCGCCATCGGAGTAGGCGTCGCCGTGGCTGGATGGGTGTTCACGCTGCAACCGATGCTCGTGCCGATGGGCGTGGTCCTGGCGATGGTGATTTCGGTGGTGGCCGGTCTGTATCCGGCCACGCGCGCTGCCCGTCTCGAACCGTTGGAGACCTTGCGACTCGGCTGAGTCCAGGCCTCCCGCCGCCAACTGCATGACGGGAGGCCTGTCGCTCAGAGCGTGGTGGGCCGGTTTCGTCTGCGGGTCGCGGCGAGCAGAAGCCCGACAAAGAGGCATTCCATCGCAAGGCGGACGAGCGTCAGCGGGGAGCCACCGGTGACCGGCAGCGGCGGTACCACCTCGCCGGTGGCGCTGTCGGTGCGCCCGCCGCCACCCGGATGCGGGTCGGGTGTGAGCGACTTCACGACCGCCACGTTCACGATGGTCGATCCGAACTCTGCATGCACCACGGCTCGCACCTCCACCGACGCCACGGTCACAGGGCCGAGAGTTGCCGGGTGGGCACAGTCGACGCGCTGGCCGGTGATCGTGCAGGTCCATCCGTCGCCGCTGGCACTGAGTGGCGACAGCGTGGAAGGAAGGTCGTCGCGCAGCGTCACGCCTGTGGCGGCGGACGGTCCCTGGTTGGTGACGGTGAGGCGATAGACGACGGTCTCGCCGTCGCTCACGACGGGCGTCGTCAGTTCCTTGTTCAGAATCAACTCGGCCACCGGTCGGAGCGTGTCGGTGTCGGTTGCCGTGTTGTTCCCCGGTGTCCGGTCGGGGTAACCGTCCGGCGGCGTCACGGTGACCGTGTTCACCAGCGTGCCCGTGGCGGACGTACTCACCGTGCCGGTCACATGGAGGACAAGCGTGTCGCCATCGGCGAACGGACCGACACCGGTCCACGCGCCGGTCGCAGCGCGATACGTGCCGCGCGAGGCGGAGTAACGAACGCCGCTCAGTGCACTCGGCAGTGCGTCGGTGAGCGTGAACGAGTTGATGGTGGAGGGGCCGTGGTTGGTGACCGTGATCGTGTAGTCCACGGTGTCGCCGGGGGTGACCACAGTGACACCGTCGGTCTTGGTGACGCCGAGGTCGACACCGTACGTGTCGATGTCGGTGGCGGTGTTGTTGCCCGGAGTGGGGTCGGGTCCGTTGGTGCCGTCGTCCCGGACCGTCACGGTGTTGGTATAGGTGTCGGTGGCTGCCGGCACCGGGTCGTCGACCTCGACCAGCACGTGCACCACCACGGTCTGGCCCGGGGCGACGGTGCCGAGGGCCCACGACACCACCGGCAGCGCCGTGCTATCGCAACTCGACGTGCACGACACGAACGTCGTGTCGCCGGGCAGCGTGTCGGTGACGACCACGTTCGCCGCCGACTGGTTGCCGACGTTCGTGACCGTGATCGTGTAGTCGAGGGTGTCGGCCCCGTTCACCGACGCGACGCCGTCGGTCTTGGTGACCTCCAGGTCCGGGGTGGCATCGAGTGTGTCGGTGTCGGTGGTGATGTTGTCATCGGGGGTGGGGTCGGCCCCATTGGTACCGTCATCGGCAACGGTCGCCTGGTTCACGATGGTGTCGAGCCCGTCGGCTGCAGGGTCGTCGACGGTCACGGTGACCGTGAACGTTGCGATGCCGCCCGGATCGAAGCCGGCCGGGTCGCTGATGGTGCCGGTGACGTCTTCTTCGACATTGGTCCACGAGATCGTCGGCAGCGTCGAACTGTCGCATCCGCCGCTGCACGACACGAACGTGGTGCCGGTCGGCAATGTGTCGGTGACGGTGACGCCCGTTGCCGTGCGGGCCCCGTTGTTCAGCACGGTGAGTACATAGGCGAGTGTGCTGCCGGGGGTGGTGGTGTCGACCCCGTCAGTCTTCTCGATGGCCATGTCGGGCGTCACGAGAATGCTGTCGGTGTCGGAGTCGGTGTTGTCGCCCGGGGTGGGGTCGGGGCCGTTGGTGCCGTCGTCGGCTACCTCCACGGAGTTCACGAGCGTGGTGACACTCGCAAGGATGGCCGGTGCCACGCGTACCGTCACGGTGAGCGTCACTGAGCTGTCGGCTTCGGCCGGCGTGTTGTTTGCTCCGCCAGCGAGGGCGTCGATCTGCCAGGTGACGGTGCCGCCGGTGAGATCACCACTGGCAGTGCACGTGACGGGTGTGCTGGGGCAGCCGACGAAGATCAACTCCGATGGCAGCGTGTCGACCACGGTGATTCCGGTGGCCGCCTGCCCGCCCTTGTTCCGCACCAGCAGCGTGTAGTCGAACTCCTCGTTCGGCTGGCGGGTCTGGGTGCCATCGTCCTTCGCCACATCGAGGTCCGGCGCTGCCACGACGAGGTCGATGTCGATGGCAGTGTTGTCCTCCGGTGTGGGATCAGTTCCGTTCGTGCCATCGTCGTGCACCTCGACGACGTTGACGATGTCGTCGACCCCGGCGGGCAGTGGGTTGTTCACCACTGCATCGAACGTCACCTGCGTGGTGCCGCCTCGGCCAGCCAGGGTGGGAATGGTCCAGGTGATCACCGGCAGCGCACTGGTGTCGCATGCCACGGGCAGAGCAGGGCACGACACGAACGTCAGCTCATCGGGTAGCTGATCGGTGATGACCACTGAGCTGGCACCGATGTTGCCGGAGTTCACGACATCCATGACGTAGCTGAGCGTGGCGCCGGGCGTGGTGGTGGTGACGCCGTCGGTCTTCGTGATCGACAGGTCGATGGCAGCGTTGGCGATGTTCACCACAGCAGAATCGGAGTTGTTCTCCGGTGTGGGGTCGATCCCGTTTGTGTGATCGTCGTCGATGTTCGCCGTGTTCGTGAGGCTCGTGGTTCCAGCGGCGAGCGGGTCGTCGAGCGTCGCAGAGTAGGTGAGCAGTCGTGTGCTCAGTGCCGAGAAGGTGCCGCCGGTGACGGCACCGGTGTCGGCCAGGCCTGGCCCCCAGGTGATGGAGGCGGTGGTGCAGGTGGTGGCAGCGGGTGAGGCCGACGCACAGTCGATACTCAGACCGGTCGGGGCCACGTCGGTGACGACCACACCCGTGGCGTCCTGATCACCGATGTTGGCAGCGATGAGCGCATAGTTCACGGTGTCGCCCGGGGCGGCCTCGCTTCCCTCGGCGAGCTTCACGATCGCCATGTCGGGAGCGGCGTCGAGGGTGTCGGTGTCGCTGTCGGTGTTGTTGGCCGGGTTCGCATCAGGGCCGTTGGCTCCGTCGTCGGCGGCCGAGACGTTGTTCACGAACTGCGTCAGACCAGCAACCGCCGGCAGATCGACGAGCACCTCGATGTCGAAGGCTGCGCTATCACCACCACCGGCCAGACCTGCGTAGGTGATCTGCACCACTCCGGCCGACTCGGCGCACGCAGTGAGCACAGGGGCCGAGGTGGAGGTGCACGCCACGAACGAAAGTCCAGGCGGCAGGACGTCGCGCACCAGCACGCTGGACACACCCACGTTGCCGATGTTGGTCACCGTGACCGTGTAGGTGTACGCCTCGCCCGGGGCTCGGGTCTGGATGCCGTCGTTCTTGGTGACCTGAATGTCGGGTGCCTGGCCCGTGAGCAGATCGGTGTCGCTGTTCGTGTTGTTGTCGGGGGTGGGGTCGGTGCCGTGGGTTCCGTCGTCGGTGACGGTGGCCAGGTTCTGATACGCCGAGGTTCCTGCCGGCGCCGGGTTGGTGATCTGGATCGTGAGTGTGCACGTGACCGTGGCACCCGGTGCAATCGAACCGGCGATGTTGACGCGGCGAATGCTGCCGATGGCACCGCCGTCGCTGCAACCGGCGCCGCCCACCGAGGTGAAGGTGGTACCGGGCGGCAGCTGGTCGTCGATGGTCACGCCGGTGGCCGTTGCGCCGCCCACGTTCGAGACCGTCAGGTTGTAGGTGGTGCTGCCGCCGGGTGTCACTGTCAGCACGCCATCGTCCTTGTCGAGGCTGAGGTCGGCCGCCACCGAGTTCAGTACGGCCAGCGAGCTCACGGGGGCCTCTGCGCGTTCACCGGTCGCCGTACCGGGCAGTGTGGTTGCCTGGGTCACGGTGGCGGTGTTCTCGACGGCGGTGCCGGCGGCCAACGGATTGACCAGCTGTGCCGTCATCACGAACGTCGCCTTTGCGCCGACCGCGATGTCGCCACCGGTGTAGGTGATGGTGCTACCGGAGCGTGCATAGGTGAAACCTGCAGGCGTGGTGCCCTCGAGCGCTGTCGACGCGTCGTAGTGCGCATCGAGGACGTCCTGAACGATCACGTCGAACGCCTTGGAGAGACCCCGGTTCTCCACGTCGAAGGTAATGGTGATGGTGTCACCCTGCACGGCGCTGGTGGGGGAGACGGTCTTGTGGATGCGCATCTCGGGCTCCACGACGTTCACGCGGATCACGTTGGACGTGACAGCGGTTCCGCCGATGAGCTGCACCTGTGCGGAGTTGTCGAGGCGCGTCGGTGATGGCGGCACGCCTACGTTGCCCGACACATCCGTCACCCTGGCGGTGAGACGGATCACAAACGAGTCGTCGGCCGCGTTGTTGTTGGCCGTGACGGTGGTGGCCCCGAAGGTGAACACCACGTCGGCTCCATCGGTGCCGCCACCGGTGATGACCGGCGCTGGCAGCGTGCCGACGAGACCCGACGAGATCACCTGGGCGGATCCAGCGACGTACTGCAGGCCGTTCGGCAGTCGGTCGGTGACGACGAAGCCCGCCGGGATCGAACCCTCGGGCAATGTCACCGTGAGGTCGTAGGTGACGGTCTCGCCGATGGTGACGTCGGCGCTCGTGGTGCTCGCCTCGCTGGTACTGAAGAGCGCCTTGGTGATGTGCGGAGAGGTGATGCTGACGGTGGCGGTGTCGGAGGTGGCGTAATCATCCACGCCGCCTGCGCCAGTGCGTTCCCGGCCAGCGGTGTTGTACGGCGACACCGGATCGCCGCCCGTAGGGAGACTGGTCCAGGCGAGGCTCGCCGTGTTGGTGATGGACGCGGGAGCAACCGCAGTGTTCGGCAACGTTGCCTGATAGGAGAACTTCGACACGGAACCGAGGGGGAACGACGCCCAGTTGGCCGAGAGCGAGGGTGCGCCGCTGTCGGAGTACGACGTTGGGGCCAGACCGCCGTTGTTCACCAGCGATCCGGGTACGTAGTCGAGGCCTGCCGGCACGATGTCGGACATCGACACGTTGAAACCGTCGGCGTTCGAAGTGGCCGCATGCTGCACCACGATGGAGTACGTCACCGTGTCGGCGGCATCTGCTGTGGTGGGTGCGACCGTCTTGGTGATCGTGAGATTCGGTTCCACGACGGTCACTGGCGCGTTGGCCGTGCTGGATGCACCACCCGTGTAGGTGAGCTTCACCGAGTTCTTCACCGCGGTGCCGCTTTGGTTGCCGGCAACGTTGAGAACGACGGCGCGGTACACCACGGTGATGGTTTCAGCCACCGCATTGTTGGTGTCGCTGTTCGTGAGGGTGCCGAACGAAATGTTGAGCGGGCGTCCGGGCGCCGCCAACGCAGCCTGTGTGTTGGCGAGCACGGTGGCCATCGTCCCCACCGACGACGTGAGCGAGGCGGATGCCGTGATGGAGTCCACCCCGGTCAGCGCAAGGCCGGTGGGCAGTGTGTCGACCAGACGCACGTCCTGTCCGAGGCCTTCGGGCACGGTGACCGTCACGGTGTAGGTGGCCTCTTCGCCGATCGCGACGTTGCTGCCGGTGGTGTGTGCCTGATTGGTGGCCGTGAGTGCCTTCGTGACGCTCGGGGTGCGGGTGGTGACGGTGGCATCGTCGGACAGCGCACCTGCGGCGTAGAGGCCCGTGAAGTTCGGCCCACCGCCCGACCCGGAGAAACTCGTGATCGTTGCGGTGTTGGTGAGCGCGGCCTGAAACGCGACGGTTGGGTCGAGTTGCAACTCGTAGGAGACGACCATCAGGTTGGTGCCCGATGTGCGCGCGGCGTTGTCGGCCGTCAGCGCCCCGGTGGGCCCATCAGTGAGGCTGATGGTGCCGGTGGTCGGACCACTCGACGGTGCGCCCGTGAAGAAGCCGGTGGCGGTGTGAGCGAGGGCTGAGCCGGTGCCGTCGGTGACGCACAGGTTCAGGCCGCCCGATGGAATGGAGAACCCCGCCGGCATGGAGTCGCTGATGCCCACATTGAACGCGCCATTCAGACCGCTGCCTGTGTTCTCCACGACGATGGCGAACCGAACCGTGTCGGCGGCATCGACCTTGCTCACGTTCGCGTTGGGTGCGCCGTTGAGCTTCGCCGAGTTGAGGCTGGTGGGGCTGAAGGCCGGGCATGCAGCGCCGATGGCGGCAAACGTGACGCCCGACGGATTCCTCGTGCCGGAGAACTTCTCGTCCGGGCTATCCGTGTCGACCACGCCCTTGCGGATGCGCAGCACGGGGGCTGTCAGCTCGATCTGCGCGATTGCCGGGCTGGTGCTGGTGACGCCGAAGCTGTTCAGGTACGTCGCCTGCGCCACGTTCGACAGGATCAGCCCGTCGCGGAACGGACTGGTGGAGATCGTCAGCGTGAAGAGAATGTCGATGTCGGTGGGCCGGTTCGCCGGGTCGTCGTAGGTGCCGTAGTCGAACGTGATGCTGTTTGCCACGGCATTCGGGATGGCGGACGGAGCGGGGGCTCCGCTGAGCGCATGAAAAGTGTCGTCGGGGCCATAGCACCAATGGCCGGTAGCCGGTGTCGTGCAGGCGCCGACAGTGGGCGAGAGTGCCTGTGCGGTGAGCACGGGCAGCGGCAGATAGTCGGCGATATCGAGTGAATCGATGTCGCTGATAGGGAGGTGCAACTGCAGGCGGTAGGTGATGGTGTCGTTCGCGACGTACTGCGGCGGCGTTCCTGCCGCGCCACCCACGACACCGTTGCGCGCATAAACGGTCTTCGAAAGGGCGGTGTCAACGATGGTGGTGCTGGCACTGCTGGTGTCGGATTCGAACTGCGGGGTGGCCTGGGCCAGTTGGGTGGCGTTGTCGTAGATCTCGCCGCTGACGGTCACAGCATTCGAGACATCGTCGTTCAGGTCGAGGGGGTCGTTCGGCGCAGGCGAGCACGTGTAGGCATGGTCGATCGAGGCGAGGAACGTGATGGTGAAGGTGGCAGGGCCCGTCGATGCCGCAACCTCGCCGCCCGTGAAGACGCCGTCGGCGCCATCGGGGAGGCCACTGTTGGCGTAGGCGTTGCTGACGTCGAAGAGCACGTGGGTGGTGCCGTCGCCACAGGTGGTCCTGCGTGAATCATCGACGTCGGTGTCGAACGAGAGGTCGACCGTCGAACTGTTGCCCGCCTCGGTGACGCGCATCGTGGACGACCCGTCGAGGAAGGTCTGGCCGTCGCCCATCACATCGTCGAGCGTGATGCCGGCGAAGGTGAAGTAGTCGCTCACCTGGCCGCGCAGGGTGTAGCGCAGCACGTCGCCCGGCGTCGCCCCGGGTGCTCCGTTGTCGGTTGCAATCGTGACTGTTTTCTGGACTGCGATCGACTTCGCCACCACCTGGGCGTCGTCGGGGTGCGGTTCGGCCAGCGTGTTCGGATCCAGCGAGAACGATATCGCCGGGTCGCGAGGATCTTTCGGCGTCACGGTGCCGCTCACATGGCCGTCGTTGCGGGTGATGACGTCGTTTCCGGTGGTGGGTGACAGGACCGGCGCGCCGCTGGCATCGATGTCGGGAACGAAGAACTGCACGGTGACGACCGCGTCGCCGTCGCTGGAACTGCCGGTGATCGGCCCAGCCCAGGTGCGTTCCACTTCGTTGTTCGGGGCGAGCGATGGAACACCCACCGGTGGGGTCTGTGCGGCGACCGAGCCAGCGGGGGAGACCCCGGTGACCGCCAGGAAGGCGTGTTGCGGCGACATCGTGTCGCCGACGGAGAGGTCGGTGATCACCTGGCCGGCAGCCAGGTCGGTGGTGAGTTGGAACGAGCGCGGATAGTTGGGGCCCGTGGCGGTTTCGCCCTCGGGGCCGAGGTACCGCTTCGTGAACTGCACCACTTGCGGCGTGATCGCTGCCGTCTGGGCACTGCCGACGATGGGTGTGCCGCCCACTGCTGCGTTGCCGTATGCGAAACCCGGTGTGGTCGACCACGACAGGGGGACCCCGATGTCGGCCAGGTCGCTGACGGCGCCGACGATCTGCACGGTGGCGCTCGGCTGTGTGGGGGTGAACGATCCGAACGGCAGCTGCAGCACGATGAGTTGCTCGCCGAGCGGGCATTCGACGCTGAGGCCAGTGAGCGGGTGCACCACGGCGGCACCCGTGCAGGTGACCTTGGCCTTCGGAGCGATGTTGGTGCCCAGATAGGAGGCGGAGGTGAACAACACACCGTCGTCGCCGTCGACGCCACCGATGGGAAGGCGTACATCGAGGTACGGGCCGAAACCGGCATCGGCCACGGATGCGTTGTCGAATGTTGCTTCCAGGGTGATGGCGGCGCCGAGCAGAGGATTGCTGGATGCCGGGCTCACTGCCACGCTGGCCACCGGCGCGGCGAACACGGCAGTGGTGGGCGCGACCACCACGATGCTCGTCATCAGCAATGCCGCGCCCGCGACTCGACCGATTCGTACACGACGCATGATGTTCCCCCAGCGCAGTCACCGACAGCGCTGGCAGGCACCTGCCTGCCGCTCAGCCGGATTCAGTTACAGCGCTGCAAGGCTACCCGTTTGGCCTCGCTCGGTGCAGATGTGAACGCGTTGCGTGGACCGTGCGCGCTGCTCAGTAGCCGTTCACCGTGGCGCGAAACTTCTGCATCAGATGCGGGCCAGCCTCGATGGGTGGATACCGCGGCAGTTCGCCATTCGCGAGGCAACTCGGAATGCAGTCGATGACGGCATCCCAGTTGGCGTTGTGGAAGAACGCGATCGACTGGCGGCGGCGTTCAGGTACCACCACGCGGTGCATCGTGCTGCGCCAGCGATCGTTCGTCCAACGCGCCATCGCGTCGCCGAGGTTCACCACGAGCGACCCAGGCTCGGGGGTGGCGTCGAGCCACTCGCCGCCGGGGCCCTGCACCTGGAGGCCGCGTTGCGTGGTGTCGGCCTGCAGCACCGTCAATGTGCCGTAGTCGGAATGCGCGCTGGCGCCCAGTTGGCCATCGAGCGCATTCGCCACCGGCGGATAGTCGAGCGCCCGCATGGCGCTGGTGTGGCGATGGATCATCGGAGCGAAGTGGTCGTCGGCCAGGGCGAGTGCCTGTGCCATCACGCTCAGCAGGCGTGCGGACAGGGCGGCCATCTCCCGGTAGTAGGTCTCCCATGCGATACGCATGTCTGGCACGGCAGCGGGCCACAGGTTCGGCGACCAGGCGAACTCCTCGTCGGGGTCGGCGAACGTATGCGTAGCCGCGTCCACGGGGCCGATGGCGAAGCTCTGCTTCAGGTCGGGGTGGCTGCGGTTGCCGAGGCTGGCAGCCAGCGTTTCGCCAGCCAATGGCGAGTAGCCGTATGGGTACCCGGGCCGCGGCATGGCCACCGCCATCTTCGCCTCCATCGGCAAGTCGAAGAACTGTTGCGCGGTGTTCCACGCGCCAGCGAGCACATCGAGGTGGACCCCATGGCCCACCACCGTGAGGAACCCGACACGACGGCAGGCATCGGCGACAGCGTCCACAGCATCACTGGCTTGGAGATCCACCACCGGCACCCAACTCACGCTCCCAACCTAGACCCACTTCCGCGTGGGCTCGGGTGTCGGCGAGACTGGGCAAATGCCCACCGCAGCACTGAACGGAATCGACATCCACTTTGAGGTGCGGGGGAGCGGGCCGCGCCTTCTGGTGTTCAACGGATCCGGTGCCTCCATCGCAGGGTCCGGAATGCTGATCGACGCCCTCGCTGCCTCGTTCGAGGTGCTCGTTCACGACCAGCGCTGTCTGGGTCTCACCACCGTCACCGACCAGGTGCCCACCATGGCCGACTACGCAGCCGATGGTGCAGCACTGCTGGACCACGTGGGCTGGGACTCGGCGAGCGTGTTTGGCGTGAGCTTTGGCGGCATGGTGGCGCAGGAGTTCGCCGTCACGTGGCCGGAGCGGGTGGATCGGCTGGCGCTGCTGTGCACATCTCCCGGCGGGGAGGGCGGCAGTAGCTTCCCGCTCCACACCATCGCCGCCATGCCCGATGCCGAGCAGGAGCGACTCCGGCTGCACCTCCTCGACATGCGCTTCGATGACGCCTTTCTCGCCGCGAATCCTCGCGACCAGATGCTCGTGGATCTCACGGTTGCATCGCGGGCGACACCCAAGAGCGAGCAGCAGGTGCGAGGTGAGCAGTTGCAGTTGCTGGCGCGCGCCGGGCACGACGTGTGGGATCGATTGCACCGCATCACGTGTCCCACGTTCATCGCGTGCGGTGAGTTCGATGCGCTCGCCCCGTCGTCGAACAGCGATGCCATCGGCACGCGTATTGCGGGCAGCGTCGTTCGTCGCTACGCCGGCGGTCACACGTTCGTGTTGCAGGACCGCACGGCGATGCCGGATGTCCTCGTCTTTCTCGCCGGTGGAGCCGTGGTAGACCGTTGAGCACTATGCGCATCGCACTTTCCACCGGCGGCGGCGACGCCCCCGGGCTGAACGCGGTCATTCGTGCCGCGACGTTCGCCGCACGCCGTCGGGGATGGGACGTGGTGGGCATCCGCGATGGCTTCAACGGTCTGCTCTTTCCCGATCAGTATCCAGAAGGTGGCGTGGTCACGCTGGATGCTTCGAACGTGCGTGGAATCGGCCACCTCGGCGGCACGATGCTGGGCTCCACGAACCGCGGGAACCCGTGTCGTTACCCGGTGAAGTCTGCCGACGGCGTGGTGACCTACGTGGATCGCACGGCCGAGTTGGTGCAGCGTTTCCGCGACGAAGGGATCGAAGCACTCATCACCATCGGCGGTGACGGCTCACTCTCGATCGCGCAGCGTCTCTACGAGGAGGGCATGCGTGTCATCGGGGTGCCCAAGACCATCGACAACGATCTCGACCGCACGCTGGTGACCTTCGGTTTCGACACGGCCGTGGAGATCGCCACCGAATCTATCGACCGCCTGTTCACGACTGCCGCTTCACACAGCCGCATCTTCGTGGTGGAGGTGATGGGGCGCAACGCCGGTTGGATCGCCCTGTACTCGGGTGTGGCCAGTGGCGCTCACGTGATTCTCATTCCGGAGATTCCGTTCACCTACGAATCGGTGGCCAAGGCCATCGAGCGTCGCGAAGCGGGTGGGGCGCACTACACCATCGTGGTGGTGGCGGAAGGGGCTGCGCCGAAAGATGGCTCGCAGAGTATCGTGGAACGCGCCGCCGACCACGCCGAACGTCTCGGAGGCATCGGCCACACGGTCGCCGACGAACTGACGCGCCTCACGGGCAAAGAAGCTCGCACAGTGGTGCTCGGTCACCTCGTGCGCGGCGGCACGCCGATGGCTGCCGACCGGTTGCTCGGCAGTCGGTTTGGTGCAGCCGCAGTGCGTGCGCTCGATGAGGGTCAGAACGGCGTGATGGTTGCGTTGAACGAACCGAACGTGGAGTACGTCAGCCTTGCTGATGCGGTGGGCCGATTGCGTACAGTCCCCATGGATTGCGACACGCTGTTGGCCGGCCGAGAACTCGGCACGTCATTCGGCGACGACTGATACGACCCAGGAGCACTGCATCCCATGTATGTGGAGAACATCCTCACCGCCAGGCTCGAGCCCAGCGGACCGCTCACGTCCGACCTTCCGTTCGTCGACGACGGCGAACTGCAGATCGGCATCTGGGAGTGCGCACCGGGCGAACTCGAAGGTCCCACCACCGACTACGACGAGTCGATGTTCATGGTGTCGGGCCGGGTCAGTGTCGAGAGCCCCGATGACGCCTTCGATATTGCGCCCGGCACGCTGTGGGCCACGCCTCGCCACTGGCCGGGCCACTGGAACGTGCACCAGACCGTGCGCAAGGTATACGTCATCGACAACCGCTCGGGTGGCCCGGCGCTGCCAGCGTGTTGCGCGAACTCTTACACCCTTGCTCTCGGCGAGGCCACGCCCCGGCCGGTGGTCATCGCAGGCGACCCACGCGAGCGCTCGCTCGACATCTGGGCGCACAATCGGCTGAACGTGGGCGTGTGGGAGTGCACCCCCGGGGAGTTCCCGTTCCGTCGTGACGGATACGACGAGGTGTTCACGGTGTTGTCGGGCAGCGCCACGCTGTACTTCGACGACGGCCGCGACTTCCACGTGTCGGCCGGTTCGGTGTTGCTGACACCTGCGGGTACCACGGGTCGGTGGGTGGTGCACGAGACGGTGCGAAAGGCGTACACGATCATCAACGATCGAGGCTGACGTACACTGCGCTCAGTTCGACCTTGGAGGTCCTCATGAGCGGAAGCGTTCTCGGCGTCATCATCGGCGCTGTGGTGATCCTGTTGCTGATCATCCTCAGCATCCGCACCGTGCAACAGGGCACGGTGGGTGTCACCACCGTGTTCGGAAAGTATCACCGCACGTTGCGGCCGGGCCTGAACTTCATCCTGCCGCTCATCGAGAAGATCTATCGGCGCATCAGCGTGCAGAACCGTGCAGTGGAACTGCAGTTCCAGGCCATCTCGCAGGACCAGGCGAACATCTATTTCACGGCGATGATGGTGTACTCGGCCATCAACGAGTCGGAGGAGACGATCAAGAACATCGCCTTCAAATTCGTCTCGGAGAAAGACTTCCTCACCGCGTTGGTGCGCAGCGTGGAGGGCAGCACCCGCGGGTTCGTCGCCACCAAGCGACAGGCCGAGATCCTCGCCCTGCGCGGCGAGATCGTGGCGGAGGTGAAAGAGAACCTCGACCACGTCATCGAGACCTGGGGCTTCCACCTCATCGACCTGCAACTCAACGACATCACCTTCGATCAGGCCATCACCACCTCGATGGCGCAGGTGGTCGCCAGCAACAACCTCAAGGCAGCAGCCACCAACGAGGGCGATGCGCTGCTCATTCGCAAGACCAAGGAGGCCGAGGCGCTGGGTACCGCAGTGCGCATCGAAGCCGAGGCCGAGCGCACCGCTGCGCAGTTGCGTGGTCAGGGCGTTGCGCTGTTCCGCGAGGAGGTAGCCCGCGGCCTCGCCCAGGCGGCGCGCGAGATGGATGCGAACAGCGTGGACTCGTCGCTCATTCTTTTCTCGATGTGGACCGAGGCCATCCGCCACATGGCCGAGAACGGCAAGGGCAACGTGCTCTTCCTCGACGGCTCGCCCGACGGAATGCAGAAGCAGATGCAGGATCTCATTGCGTTGCAACAGCTCAACGTGGTGCAGGATCGCCCGCCGCAATGAGCGATGCGGGAGGCGGCGCCCCGTCGCAACAGATCGTCGGGGTAGCATCCTCGGCAGTGGAACTCGACCAGACCCTGCCCGCTCGCTGGTACAACGATCCCGGCATCTGGCAGCGAGAGCGCTGGCCGATCTTCGGGAGCAACTGGGTGCACGTCGCGTACGACCACCAGTTCCGTAACCCTGGCGACTATGTCACCGAGAACCTCGCCGGCTGGCCCATCTTCATTCGTCGCAACGACGATGGTTCTTTGCGCGCCTTCTACAACCTGTGCCCGCATCGCGCCGGGCCGCTGGTGTTCGAGGGCGAGGGCTGTACGAAGAACCTCGTGTGCAAGTACCACGGCTGGGCCTTCAACTCCGAGGGCGGCCTGCTGAGTGCTCGCGACTTCGGTGCCGATGCTCCCGAGAACATGGACCTCACCGCGATCCAGGTGGGTTCGTGGCGCGGCATGGTGTTCGTGTGCCTGAACCCCGAGGTCGCACCACTCCACGAATGGCTGGGCGAGTTCCCGAACGAAGTGGCCGATGTGCCGCTGGAGACCTACCGCTTCCATAGCCGCAGCGTTCGCCATGTGGCCTGCAACTGGAAGACCTACGGCGACAACTTCCTGGAGGGCTACCACCTGCCCACCACGCACCCCGCCATGAGTCGCGACGCCGATGCGTTGAACTACAAGGTGGTCTACAAGGGCGACCCGCGCTGGAACATCCACACCATGCCGCCTCGCGATGCCAGCACCTTCAGCGTGTTCGGCTACTTCTGGCCGACCTTTGGGTTCGACATCTTCCCGGCCGGGTTCGCAGTCGAGCGTTGGCTGCCCCGCGGCCACACGCACAGCGACCTCATCTTCGAGTACTTCTTCGCCGACGATGCGCCGGGTGTGGAGGAGATCGTGAAGTTCAGCGAAGAGGTGGCCGACGAGGATGCCCGCATGTGCGAGCACGTACAGCGCAACCTCGACGCCGGCCGTTACGACACGGGGGTGCTGAGCCCGAAGTGGGAGTACCCGCTCGCTGTGTTCCACGGCATGGTGCGCGACGCCGTGGGCCCGCTCGACTGACCATGAAGAGCACCGCCAGATTCCTGTGGCAACGACTCGAGGCCTACCACGGCCTCATCTACTTCGTGCCCGAAGCTGATCGTGAGTATGTCGCCATTGGCCTGGAGCCCGGACGAATGGGCTACTTCGGATCGCGGTCTGCAGCTATGGGCGCGGTGACTGCGGATGTCGTGGTGGCGACGTTCTTCAACTTCGAGCCGTCGGTGGTGCATGCGGTGGTGCCCGAGGTGTGGAACCGGGCGACACCGGCAGCCTTGTGGTCGGCTCGGTTGGCCGCAGTGGATGCGTCGTTGCGGCGCATCTTCGACGCTCGGCTCGATGCCGCCGACATCGGCCGCGCCGCAGAGATGCTGCGAGGCATCGTGCACGCATGTAAGCCGGAGGGCCGACCGTTGTTCGCCGGTCACCTCTCGCAGGCGTGGCCCGACGAACCGCACCTCGCCCTGTGGTTCGGTATCACGTTGCTGCGCGAGTTCCGCGGTGATGGTCATGTTGCTGCGCTCACTGCCGAGGGTGTGTCCGGTGTAGAGGCACTGGTGCTGCACGGTGCCACCGGTGCCGTGCCGTCGCAGGTGCTGAAGTCCACTCGCGAGTGGGGTGATGCGGCGTGGGACGACGCCGTTCGCGGGCTCGTTCGGCGCGGTTGGCTCGATGCCAGCGGCGCACTTACCGCAGTGGGGCGAAGCCATCGCGATGAGTTGGAGCAACGCACCGACGACTTGGCGGCAGCACCCTGGAAGTTGCTCGACGACGACGACGTCATCTGGCTTGCGGCGCTGGGCAAGGAGCTCAGCACCACCATCGTGTCGGCAGGCACGTTCCCTCACCGCTGACCGTTGCCGGGCGAGTCACGGGCAGCGACGTGTCAGGGGCAGGCGAGGTTGACGCGCCCTGCGGCCACCGTGGCTCGGGCTGGTCTGGTGGGTAGGGAAGTGCGTGCGATGGTGGTGGTGGGTGCCGTGGCGACCGTGCTGGTGGTGATGCGGCAGTCGGTATCGCCCAATTGGTCGTTGATGGCGTCGAGCGTGTCGCCGATGAGGTCGGCCATCGCTCGCGTGGCCTCTGGGCCGAGGTGAATGCCGTCGCCCGAAAACCATGCCGTCGGTAGCCCAGCGCTCAATGTGGCCCAGTCGGCCACTACCAGCATCGGGTCGAGGGACGCGCGCTG
>CANHST010000006.1 GCA_947463235.1 Acidimicrobiaceae bacterium | reverse complement strand
GCGCATGCTGGTCGAGCTGCAGAAGAATCCGAGCCTCGGTCTGGTGGGAAAGCCACGCACGTTCCTGTCGGGTCGCACCATCTTGGTGTGGCAGTACTGGGAGTCGTTCGAGAAGCTCGAGGCGTACTCGAAGTCGGGCTCGGCGGCGCACCTACCTGCGTGGCGGGCGTTCAACAAGAACGTGCGCGACAACGGTTCCGTGGGCATCTACCACGAGACCATCGTGCTCTCGGATGCGACCGTGGAGACGGTGTACGGCAACACGCCGACCATGGGCCTTGCGGCTGTTACCGGCGCGGTGCCGGCACGGCAGCGTGGTCAGAGCGCCAAGGCGCGTATGACGGGAACGGCGGCGGAAGCACCGCCGGTGGACCCCTACTGACTCGGGTTCCAGGTCAGATACGGAAGTCGCTGATCTGGGTGTCGTCGGCACCGAGGTCGGCGTAGTTGTCGGCCCCGCGCGCGGCGATGAAGTCGCGGAAGGCGAACGGTCGATAGCGCGGTGCACCATCCGATGCATCGGGGATGGGTTCCACCACGCAATCGTTCGGCGGGTTGAAGAAGTACGGGATGCTCATCCGTGTGCTCGTCGTCATCGGCAGCACTCGGTGCAGCGCAGCCCGGTAGCGGTCGTTCGTCCAGACCTGCATGCAGTCGGCGAGGTTCACCACGATCGTGCCGGGGCGAGGCGTCACGTCGATCCATCCGTGTTGCTCGGAGTGCGCTTGCAGGCCGCCCACGTCGTCCTGGATCAGCAACGTCAGCACGCCACTGTCGGTGTGGTGTCCCAACGCCACATCACCGAGTTCGGCGAGGTCGCCACGCTCGTCGGCGGCCACCGGGTCGCCCATCGTGTAATGGTTCAGCCGCATGCTGGACCGTGTGCGGTCGCCCCGGTGTGTGTCGGCCTCGACGCGTGGCAACTGCAACGCGTCGAGCACCAACGTGAGCGTGCGGTCGGCCAGCTCGCTGCAGGCATCGAAGTGGGTGCGCAATGCTTGGCGAAACTCGTGCACGCCGTCGGGCCAGCGGTTGTATGCGTCGGCGCGAACGTCGTCGGGGTCGAGGAAGTCGAACACTTCCTTGTGATCCCTGCGTCGCTTGGTGAGTTCGCGGTCGTTGTAGCCGAGCGGATTGACGGCATCGCGGCGGATGGGGTCTTTCACTGAACGGTCGGCGGCGAAGAACCGGCGGGCCGCCTGGAAGGTGTCGGCGATCACCTCGTCGAGGCCGTGTCCCTCGATCAGGAAGAACCCGTGGTCCCGGCAGGCGGTATCGAGTGCTGCCAGCGAAGCACTGTGTGGGTCGCCGATGTCGATGACGGGTACCAAGTCCATAGGTGCAGAGTACGGGCAGGGAGTGGATTGGAGCGCACGCTGCCACGGTGAGCGGGGCGCGAGGATGCGAAAAGTGAACACTGTTTCTCTGCGGCTCAGTAAGACCGATTCGATGGCGTCCACTAGCTTGCGGAACATCAGCCTTGATCGTGTGTCCGAAATCACGTCGCTGCCCACCGACCAGATTCCCGTTCCGGTCGCGCTGGTGGCGCTTGATGGCAGGGTGGCTTCTGCCAACCCTGCATTCGCGTCATTTTTCGGTTGGGACTCGGTGACCGAGCCCAGCATCTCGGCACGTAGTTTCGGTGACTCGCTCGACACCACCTGGCCAGACCGTTACCTCCAGCTGGCGCGAGATGGTGTGATGAATCCGCAGCCGGTTCATCATCGCTTCCAACGGCTCGATGGTGGCAGCGTGATGGCCAATCTGCGCACGTGGCCGGCCCGTGCTGCCGACGGACAGATCGTCGGCATGGTCGCAATGTTCTCCGGCTCGGGTGCGACCGCGCCTGATCAGTACCGACTGTTGTGGGAAGCGTTCGAAGATCAGCACGAGCTGATGGTGGAATGGGCACTCGACGGCACGGTGCTGTTCAGCAATCGGTCGTGCCGCGAGTTCTTCGGCTGGGACGAGAACGTGGTGGGCCATCACCTCGACGAGATCTACGAGTGGACGCCGCCCCAGAGTCGAACGTTCGTGGTCGAGCGGATCCTGTCTGAAGCGTCCGTGAAGCGCGAACAGCGTGTCTACGCGAGCGGCCGGGTGGTGGAGTGGGCCGACACCGCGGTGCGAGATGAGCTGGGCAACGTGGTGTCGATCTTCTCCATGGGCCAGGACATCACCGATCGGGTCCGTGTCGAGGAGGCGCTTCGGCTGAGCGAGCGACGCAACCGAGTGATGGTGTCGAACTTCCAGGACGCGGTGCTGATGCTGGATGATTCGGCACGGCTGATCGAAGCGTCTGCGCAGCTACCCGGGCTCGGCTACGGCAGTTCTGCAGGTTTCATGGGCGAGCGCCTTGGCGAACTGGTGCACCCGGATGACCGAGCGACGGTGGGCGTCGTCTACTCCACCCTGGCAGCAGAGCCGGGTTCGCAGACCGGCTGGTTCGAGTTTCGAGCATTGCGTGCGGATGGCGACTACGCATGGTTGGAGGTCTCGGGCAACAACTTGCTCGACGACCCCGAGGTTGGCGCGGTCGTCCTGACGATCCGCAACATCGATGCGCGCAAGCGTCTGGAGATCGAACTCGAAGCCCGCCGCCATCAGGCGCAAGAGGAACTGCGCGAGCGGTTGGCGTTGGTGGCCCAGGTGGGCCACGAGCTGCGCAACCCGCTGCAGGGTTTGGCTGCGTTCTCCGATCACCTTCTGTCTCGCCGTGTTCCCCGGGAGATCGCCGACGATGTGGAAGCCATCTCACGTCTCGCAGCGGTCATGCGCCGCGTGGTCGATGACCTGCTCGATGCCTCGCAACTGGAACTGGGCACCCTCTCGGTCCGCTCCGATGTGGTGGACATCGTTCCGATCATCGACGACGCAGTGTTCATGGCGCGTCAACTGACCCAGCCGGGGGTGGAGGTCAGCGGCTCCGACGTGCCGTCGAACCTTCGCTACGTGGTGGGGGATACCGACCGGATCCGACAGGCGTTGACCAACCTGCTGTCCAACGCGTGCAAGCACACAGCGTCCGGCACGGTGACGGTGGATGCAGCAGCGGCCGACTCCATGGTTCGCCTGAACGTGCGCGATACGGGCTCGGGCATTTCCTCCGACGACGTCGCTCGACTCTTTCGACCGTTCGAGCGCGGGCGTCAGGATCACGAGAGCGACATGCCGGGCGTTGGGCTTGGCCTGGCCATCGTGACGGGTATCGCTGCGGCGATGGGCGGATCCACTGGGGCCGCTCCGCGGGCGGAAGGCGGGTCCGTCTTCTGGATCGACATTCCACTCAGTGCTGACGGTGCACCGGTTACGCAGATCGCAGCGCCCCGCCGCGAGGTGCCCCGCCGGCACGTGCTCATCGTCGACGACGAGCCACTGAATCGCCTTGCTGCGAAGTTCCTGCTCGCCGATCTGGGCGCCGAGGTGGTGACGGCCGTTTCCGGCGAGCAAGCGCTGCGAATGCTCGAGGATCAGCGGTTCGACACGGTCTTCGCCGATGTGCAGCTTCCCGGCATCAGTGGTCTCGAAATGACGCGTCAGCTTCGCGCTCGCGTTGGTCGGCAACCGGTGGTTGCCATCATGACTGGCGATGTGAGTGACGCGTCTCGGTCGGCTGCAATAGCAGCAGGTGCCGACGTGTTCGTGCCCAAGCCCTCCACGGTCGACGACCTGGTGTCCGTGCTGCGTCGCGAACCGCGAGGCTAACCCTCTCAGTCGAGATCCTCGATGGCTCGACCAGCGACTCGATCCACGAACAGCATGAGGTGTTCGGTGAGTTGCGCCGAGGCGGTGTGCAGGTTCTCGAGGAACTGATCGGCCGCGGTGGCATGAGCGTCGGCGAGATCAGTGATGGTCTTCAGCGCCACGAAGGGCACCTGCAAGGTCTCGCACACCCAGGCAACGCTGGCCGCCTCCATCTCCTTGGCGCGGGCATCGAGCGCGGCCATGATGGCGATGTCTTCGCTGGTCTCGTCGAGTGAGCCGCCGGTGGTGACCACGCCGAGTTCGGCTTCGATGTCGGCTGCCACCGCGCGCATGGGCACCACCGGAAAGCGACCCTCGCCGTACTCGTGGTAACCCTCGATGGCGATGCGACGGTCGTGTCGCACTACGTGCGGGTACGACAGGTACACCTTGCCGATGCTGCCGCCCCGAGCAGCCCAACCGCCAGCGGTGCCGGCCGATACCACGAGATCGGGCTGGAAGCGTTCGATGGTGGCCACCGTGTTCATCACTGCGGGTTCCGGGCCCACGCCCTCCACGCCAAAGCGCCGGTCGGCGCCGTTCACCGAGACGACAACTCGGGCGCCCGCGCGCTGGCCGAGATACCACTGGTGTGGTCGACCGGCGGGTACTGCGACGGGTGTTGCGCCCAGAGCGCTCACGACCGGTGCAGCCTCGTCATGCATGGCCATGACGATGGCGATCGTGCGAATCATTCCGGATCGACGTTGATCATCCAGCGGATGCCGAAGCGGTCGAGGCACACACCCCAGTAGGCACCCCAGAACATTTCCATCATCCCGGCGGATTCGGTGCTGTCTGCCGACAGGACGTTGAACAACCGGTCGGCCTCGGCGCGATCGTCGGGCTCGAGCATCAGCGTGGTGTTGTTGCCGATGCGGAGGTGGTGCCCCATCGACTCGATCATGTCGGTACCCATGAGCACATGCCCACCCATGATGGGCAGCTTCACGTGCATCACCATGTGTTGCTCGGCCTCGCTGAGCGGCGGCATTCCGGGGTTCGATGGCACATCGCCCATGCGCTGGATCTCACCGATGAACTCCGTGCCGAAGACTTCCTTGTAGAAGGTGAACGCCGCTTCGGTGTTGCCCATGAAGTTGAGATACGTGCTGACGCGTGCCATCGATGCCTCCTGTGTGACCCGCCGACTCTACCCGTCGTGCGTCAGCGCAGTTCGGCGAAAGCGGTGCCGAGGAAGTCGCCTAACCGCTCCGCGTTGCGATGGATGGTGAGGCCGTGATCGGCACGCGTGATGTGCAGCGACGGGCAGAACTCGTCGCGGCCTGCAGCGAAGAAGTGCGGCGAGCCGATGACCCCGCGAGCCTTGCCGGCCTCCCAATCAGCCAACACTGCTGCGTGGTCGGTTTCATCGGGCATCGGGATGCCGAGCTGCTCGGCCAGGGCCTGCAGCACCGCGAGGTCGGCGATGTTCTGGCCCCGCTCGAACAGAGCGTCGCGAACCTCGAACGAAGCGCGTTCACCGAGGAGTGGATCGGTGCGCTGGGCTCGCGCGACCAGTGCCAGAGCGGGCAGGGTGGTGGAAGGGAAGTGGGCGGGGTCGAACCCAGCGAAGGCGTGCGGGGCCACGTGCTCGCGTAGCTCCACCACGTGCTCAGCGGCCTTGGCGACATCCATTGGTGCCTGGTTCACCAACTCGAGCGGCCAGGCGCGCACGTGGATGACCACATCATCGCGACCGAGGCGTCGGCGATGCTCCGCGACCGACCGCAGGCCCACGTGAGCGAAAGTGCACCAGATGTCGGCGAACACTTCGATGGTGGGACTCATGTCTGCTGTCATACCCCCTAGGGTATAGGGGTCAGCGGTTCGGCGCAACGACGCGAGCGGGGAAGCGGCGTTTCGCCCAGAGCGCGACGTACACGAGACCCACCAGTACCGGCACCTCGATCAGTGGCCCGACCACACCGGCGAGGGCTTCGCCCGATGTGACACCGAAGACGCCGATGGCCACGGCGATGGCGAGTTCGAAGTTGTTGCTCGCTGCGGTGAAGGCGACGGTGGCGGTGCGGTCGTAGGGGAGGCCGGAACGCCGCGCGACGAAGAATGCGCCGAACCACATGATGGCGAAGAAGGCAAGGAGCGGCAGTGCGATGCGCGCGACGTCCCACGGCTTGTTGGTGATGGTGTCGCCCTGCAACGCGAAGAGCACCACCACGGTGAAGAGCAGGCCGTAGAGGGCCATTGGGCCGATGCGCGGGAGGAAGGTGCCTTCGTACCACTCCGTTCCCTTGGTGCGTTCCGCGATGGTGCGTGTGAGGAACCCGGCCAGCAGCGGCACTCCGAGGAACACCAACACCACCTTCGCGATCTCCCACACGGTGACGTCGAGTTGGGTGGTCTCGAGCCCGAGCCAACCCGGAAGTACCTCGAGGTAGAACCAGCCGAGCAGCGCATACGCCAGCACCTGAATGATGGCGTCCACCGCCACCAGTACGGCAGCGAGTTCTCGGTGGCCGCCAGCAAGGTCGTTCCAGATCAGGACCATGGCGATGCACGGTGCGAGGCCCACGATGATGAGGCCGGTGCGGTACTCCGGCAGGTCGGGCAGCGTCAGCCAAGCGAGGGCGAACATCACCACCGGACCCACCACCCAGTTGAAGAACATCGCCAGGCCGATGGCGCGCCGATCCGCCAGTGCATCGCCGACGCGGCGGTACCTCACCTTGGCGAGCACCGGGTACATCATCACCAGTAGACCGAGGGCGATCGGCAGTGAGACCGTGCCGACCTTCACGCTGTCGAGCGTGTCGTCGAGGCCGGTGAACACGCGGCCGAGCACGATGCCGAGCACCATCGCCAGGCCGATCCAGAGCGGGAGATAGCGATCGAGCGTGCTCAGCCGCGCGGTGGGCGCAATCGGTGTGGCGGAAGCTGGTTCGGTCATGCGGGTTCGACCGTACCCCTCCGCGGAGTCGCAATGCCGTTGCGCAGCCCGTCTTCGAGGCTGGTGAAGGAGTGAGCTGCCAGCCACAGGCGGAGGAGATGCCGACGTTCCTCGGGGTCGTCCGCATCCTCGTAGGCCTCGCGTGCGTGAAGAATGCGGCCGTTGTTGAGGAGTTGGATGTCGCCCGGGCGAAAGTCCATCGGCACATGGAAGGCGGGGGAGTTGGCGAGCGTCTCCAGCAACTCCATCGCCTCCAACTGGTGGTCAGTGAGGCGCGGCACTTCCGGGTGTTGCTGCGCATCGCGGATGTACCAGCCGATGTAGAAGATTCGTGGCACCCCGTTCACATCGCTGAACGGCGCAAGGTTGAACCAGGGCAGTTCCCCCGGCGGAACGTCGCCCTGGCGATCCCATGCCATTGGTTGGTACATGGACTCCAGCAGTTCGGGCCGGGTGGAGAGCATCTCGTTGTAGATGGCACCGGAGCTGGCGATGCGACTCTCGCCGCCGCGCAACGCACGGTGGAGGCAGAGCAGGCCGATGATGTCGGCACCGTCGGTGTGGAAATCTTGCCGCTCTCGGGTGCGATATAGGCGCACTTTGCCGGCAGATGCAGGCAATCGCTCGTCGCGCACGTGCGTGAGCAACTCGCCGTCCTTGTTCTGACCAACGGGGGTCCCGAAATGCGTGCCAAGGCCTGCATACGCAAGCTCGATCTCGGCGGCGTTGAACTCTTCGATCGGGAAGCCGCGCAGCAACATGAAGCCACGGCCTGCTGCGAGCCGATGTGTCCAGTCGGCGATGTCGTCGGCCATGCCTGGCAACGGAAACTCAGCACGACTGACGGTTTCAGGGCGGACGCCCACCTCGATGGCGCTGCGCGTGGCGCGCACGAGCTCAGCTCGCTGGTCGCTGCTGAACTCGACGGTCCATTCCGGTGCGTCGAGATCTCCGGAGCGCCAGACCGCATGCCCGCTGAGCGGAGAACGCCGTACTGGTTCGGTCATGTGGATCAGCAGCAGCTGCCGGTGGGCTTGGCTCCAAGCGCCACCGGTTCGGTGGCCGCCGGAGTGCAGCACCCGGAAGCCGGCACCTTCTGCATCGAGGGCGCATCGGCGAGCACCGTGTAGACCTCCCACGGCTCGGCATCGGGGCCGTGCACCCACACCTTGTCCTGTAGCGCGAAGCAACACTCGGTCTGTTCTTCGATGTCGGTGGCCAGACCCTCAGCCTGCAGACGCCCAATGGCAGCGGTGACGAGTTCGCTGGTCTCCACCTCCACGCCCAGGTGGTTCAGCGTGCCGCCCTGGCCGTCGCCTTCGATGAGTACCAGCTTCAGCGGCGGGTCGACGACGGCAAAGTTGGCGTACCCGTCGCGGATCTTCGCAGGAGGAGTGCCGAACAGCTTGGTGTAGAAGGTGATGGCCGCTTCGAGGTCGGAGACGTTGAGGGCGAGCTGCACACGTGACATCGGATGCTCCTTCGAGATACATTGACGAATGTCGATACAAGCATCGTAGCCATCCATCGATGTTTGTCAATATTCTTTCCAGGTCGGAGGCATCGTGGCACCTACGAAGCGAACCAGTGCAGTCGCCGAGCCCGCCGCGATGTGCTGTACCGCAGTCAGTAGCGAGGCATTCGACCAACGCGATGCAGCCGAACTCGCGAAGGGTTATGCGGCGCTGGCCGATCCCGTCAGGCTGCAGTTGCTCTCGATGATCACCAACTCCGGTTCGAGCGGTGTCTGCGTGTGCGATCTGGTGGAACCGTCGGGCCGCTCTCAGCCCACAGTGAGCCATCACCTCAAAGTGCTGCGAGACGCGGGCCTGGTGATCAGCGAGAAGCGCGGCACATGGGCGTGGTACTTCGTTGTGGCCGAACGCCTTCAGGGTTTGCGCAACGCCTTGGCCTGAGATCCTGATGGCGGGGTCGCGAGCTGCCGCGCATGCGAGAGTGATGGCGTGTACACCCCCGCTCACTTTCGCATCGACGACCCCGACGAGTGTCTGGACATCGTGGAACGCAGGGGTGCCGGCACGTTGGTGGTGGCCGATCCGGATGGCGGATTCGAAGCGACGCTGCTGCCATGGATCATCCACCGCGCTCCGAACGGTGCGGTGCGGCTACTCGGGCATGTGGCCAAGGTGAATGCGCTCGTACGGATTGCCGAGCAGGCCGTGCCAGCGTTGGCGATGTTCGATCTGGTCGATGGGTACGTGAGCCCTACCTGGTATCCCTCGAAGGCGGAACACCATCAGGTGGTGCCGACGTGGAACTACGTGAGCGTGCACGTGCACGGCAGCGTGCGGGTGGTGGATGACGTGCATTGGCTTCGCGACCAGGTGGGCCGCCTCACCGACCGCTTCGAAGACGACATGCCGTACCCGTGGGCCGTGAGCGATGCCCCCGACGACTTCATCGCGAAGATGCTGAAGGGCATCGTGGGTCTTGAGTTTCACGTGGACCGCGTCGAGGGCAAGGCGAAGTTGAGTCAGAACCGATCCGACGCGGATCGCGCGGGTGTGATCGCTGGGCTGAACGCTGTGGGCGACGACGAGCTGTGGGCTGCGATGACCCTGGCCGAAGAAGAACGGGGCTGGGGCGGCTGAACGCCGGCCCGCAACGCGCTACGGCTTGGGGTGGGCAAGCAGGAAGTCGACCATCGCCTCAGTGAGGTGATGGCTCCCGTCGGGGAACACGATGCCCGGGATGTGTGCGCCGCCGTTCACGGTCATCAGTTCCACGCCGATACCGTCGGGGCAGCCTTCGGTGGCCGATGGCTGCGTTTCCGCATCGGGGATGTTCGGCTCGAAGTCGAGCGCCGCGCCACCGGTGGTGCGGCTACCGGTGCAACCGTTGTATGCGGCCCAGTTGGCCACCGACTGCTCGGCGCCGGGGTAGGTGCCGTTCACCACGGGAATGAGGCCACCGGTGTAACTGATGGTGCCATCGTCGGTGCCGTGCACCTGAAGGACGCTGACGGGTTCGCTGGGTGCGCACTTCGACGTGTCGGCGAACGTGGCGCCAGCCAGGCTGGCGATGGCGGCGATGCGATCGCTCTTGTCGCAGGCCATCCGGTACGACATGAAGCCGCCGTTCGAGTGGCCCATCAGGAAGATGCGCTTCGGATCGATGTCGTACTGCGCGCTGATGTCGTCGATGACTGCGGTGACATACGCGACGTCGTCGACCGAGGTGCCGAACCCGCAGCAGGCATCGGTGGCGTTCCAGAACTGGTCGCCACGCTGGTTCTTGGTGCCGTCGAGGTGTGCGTAGAGGAACCCCTTGGCCTCGGCCAAAGGCTCCACCTGGAAGTAGGCCTCCTGGATGTCGCCGCTGGCGCCGTAGCCGTGCAGCAGCACCACCAACGGCATTGCGGTGCCCTTGGCATAGGTGGTGGGCACGAACACCTTGTACGGCCGCGTGGGGTCGGGGGCGGCGACGGTGCTGGTCGGAAGGTCGGTGGCCGGGGTGGTGGTGGGCGGCGCGCTGGTGTCGGCAGCACCGGTGGTGTCGGGCGCGACTGCTGTCGTGGCCACCGCAGTGGTGTCGGGCGACTGAGCCCCGGAATCGGAGGAACTGCTGCACGCAGCCAACAGGCTGAGGCTGGCGGCGAGAAGAAGGATGGTCCGGCGCATCGGGGCAATGTACCTGGGCATGGCCGATCTGTCGCAGCGACCGAGATGAACTGCTTGGCGCACAGTGCGCAGCAGGCGTCAGCCCTGTTCGGGTTGCATGAACGGCGCCACGTCCTCCGCCGATTGGCGTACCTGCCAGTCGCGGTCCTCCAACGCTGCGGCGAGTGCAGCATCCACCTCAGGCCCGTCGAACGGGGCCAGCGCCAGCACGGCGCGACGCCGAATGGCGGGCTTGTCGTTGCATCCAGCGAGGATGGCGGGCAGGCCCACAGGGTCTCCGATAGCCCCAAGGGATGCGACGGCGGCCTCGCGCACCAGCGGATCGGGCGACTCGGTGGCAAGTTGAATCAGGCGTTCGAGCACCGTGCTGTCGGCCTGTGGGCGGAGTGGTTGCTGTTCTCCGGCCGCCCATGCGGCTGCCTCCACCACGCTGGCGTCGGTGTCGGACAGCAGGTCCAGGAGCGAGATCTCAGGGCGGCCGGCCACCATCATCGCAACGCGTCGTCGCACCGCTGCGGCTGAATCCTGTGCACCGCGGCGCAGGTCGTCATCGGTGAGAGCGCCCATGCGCGACAGCGCACCGAGGGCCAGTTCGCGCGCCACCTGGTCGGCATCGGCGAGCGCCGCTCGCGCAATGGGTTCGTCGCCCTCGTGGCCTGCGACGGCCAGCGCACGCCACTTCATCGCTTCAGCATGTGGGTGAGAGTGATGACGGCGTATGCCGCCCCGAAACCGAGCACGGTGGCCACGATGGCGCCCGCCCAGATTGCAAGTGCGCTGGCGGCTGCTGCCGACCAGACACGCTTCAGCACGTGCGCGCGATGGTCCATTGGCGTATCGACTGCGAGCACCTCCACGCCGCTGGCCGCACGATCGGGTCGTCGGGCGCGCGCCGGATTGGCTGTCGCTCTGGCAGTCTTACGCCAACCGGTCGCAATGAGAGCCACAATGGCCAGACCGGCGATCCAGCCTGCCGCGGTGGTGACCTCAGTGATACTCACGCAATCCGACACTGTACCGGAGCCGCTTCCCTCGGCCCACGCGCCGTCACAGCGCCGCCCGTGGTGGGCGTTCATGCTGGCCCTTTTCGGATTCGTGCTGATCGCCGGTGTGGTCGTGACGGCACTGGCTCCGTCGAAGTGGTTCGTGGAGAAGCCGAAGTGTCTGCAGCGCGACGCGAACAACGCGTGCATCGATTCCAAGCAGGTACCCGTGGAATTCGCGCTGGTACCGGCCGACGCCGAGGCGGTGGAGCCGCGCCTCGATGTGCAGGGAACCCCCACCTACACCAGCGACGGACAGATCTACTTCGTCACCATTCGTCAGCCACCGATCACGTTGCTCGATTGGCTCGTCACCCGAGAGTCGCCCGCTGTTCGGTACATGAGTTACACCGACAAGTACGGCGACCAGACCGAGGAGCAGTTACTGCAGTCGGGGCAGCGGCAGATGACCGGGGCCAAGGACCGTGCCACCTATGTGGCGCTGAAGGCTGCGGGACTGCCGGTGGAACGCAATGAGGGTCCGGCGGTGGTGGATTACCTGATTTGTTTGAAGGCGAACCAGTCGAACACCAAGTGCGAGCAGTTCGTTCCGGCCAACGACGTACTCAAGTCGAACGACATGATCACCGAACTCGACGGCAAGCCGGTGAAGATCCTCGATGACCTCAGCAACATCTTGAAGGACATCGAGGCCGGCGACGTCGTGGATATCACGGTCGAGCGCGATGGCAAGAAGATCGAGACCAAGGTCACCACGATCGCGGCCCCTGGCGAGACACCCACCCGCACCATCATCGGCTTCAGTCCTGTCGACACCACCACCGTGAAGCTGCCCGACGGAGTGTCGGTGGACTTCGAGACGGAGGGCATCGGTGGCCCCTCGGCCGGTCTGGCCTTCACACTGACGCTGATCGATGTGGTCACGGAGGGCAACCTGATGGGGCCGCAACGGGTGGCTGTGACCGGCGAGATCGACATCGACGGCAACGTTGGGGCCATCGGTGGCCTCAGTGCCAAGGCGTCGGCCGTGGCCCAGGTGGGCGTGAAGTACTTCCTGGTGCCCAAGGGTCAGCCTGGGCCGGGCAACGACCCCGACCACCCCGACTTCGACAGTGTGGAGGCGGCCCGCAAGGTGGTGGGTGACCGGGTGGAGATCATTCCCGTCGACACGCTCGATGAAGCCCTCGCTGCGCTCAAGCGACTGGGTGGGGATCCGCTCCCGACGTGACCGGGCTGGCGGTGGGGGATTGCCACCCTTTCGCGCGTTGGCTCGCTTACGCTTGACGGTCAATGGCCATGTCCTTTTCACGCCCCGATCCCTCGTCGCCGAACGCGGTGTCCACGGCTGCGTTCACCACGTCCCGTAAGGGGTATGAACAGGGCGAGGTTCGCGACTTCCTTCGGATGGTCGCCGCCGAACTTGCGCGCCTGCAGGAGCGCGAGCGGTTCCTCGATCGCGAACTCCGCACCGCGCAGCGCGGCACCACCAACGCGAACGTGGCGCTCGACGAAGAGGTGGTCACTCGCCTGCTCGGCGAAGAGGCGGCCCGCATTCTTTCCACGGCCCGCGAGGCCGCTTCCAGCATCAAGGTGCGCGCCGAAGACAACGCTGCTCGCATTCTTCGCGAGGCCACCGACGAAGCACAACGCATGCGCGAAGAAGCCCAGGTGGAGGCCGCCCGCCGCCGTCAGGATGCCTCCGCCGATGCCGAAGCCGAATTGCAGATGGCCAAGCAACAGGGCCGCGACATGGTGAATGAGGCTCGCGCCTATCGCGAACGAGTGCTCAACGAACTTGCCCGCCGCCGCGAGATGGCGCGTCAGCAGATCGAGCAACTCGTGCACGGCCGGGATCGTCTTCTGCAGTCGTTCGAACGGGCGCGTATCGCAGCCGTCGATGTGATGGCGGAGATGACACCCCTCGGCGAGCCCAACGAGTACGTGAACCTGGAACCCACCACCGGCCCGGTGCCGCTGATGGTGCCCGCTGCGCAACTTCGCTTGGTCGACGGAGCGTCGGACGCAGATTCGTCATCGAGCGAGGATCCTGCGGTCGACGAGATCGTCGACGACATGGCCGCCGAGACCGAACTCGAAGTGGCCGATGAACCGGAGGCCGAGGACACGCTCGACGAAGTGGCCGACGAGGTTGCTGACGATCTCGTCGACGAGTCGGCGACCGAGGAAGCAGCGACCGAGGAAGCAGCAGTCGAGGAAGCAGCAGTCGAGGTAGCCCCCGAACTCGACATTCAGCCGGCCGTTGATGCTGCCGACGAACCGGAGTCCGACGTGATCGCCCCCGTCGTCTCGCTCTTCGGCGGCACCACGGTGACGTCCGAAGCGGTTGATGCCGCTCCTGCCGCAGCGCCGGAGAAGGACTCCGTCGAGGACCTGTTCGCGAAGCTGCGCGCGTCGCGCACCGCCAAGGTGGCCGAACGCGCCGTCGCAGCCGAGTCGTCGGAAGTCGCGGTCGAGCAGCCCGTCATGGAAGCGGCGCCGGAGATCGTGTTGCCCGATGCCACCGAGGAACTTGCAGTCTTTCGGTCCACGCCCGAGGCGCCGGTCGCCCCCGCGGAGTTCGACGATTCCGCGTTCGGTCGTCGCGATGCCGAACTCACACCGCTCATCGTGGGCAGCGCCCGCAAGCTGAAGCGGGTGCTCGCCGACGAACAGAACGATGTGCTGCATGTGTTGCGCAGCGCCAAGAAGATCAACGCACTGTCCGACCTGCTGCCCTCCGAGGCCGAGCACGTGCGTCACTACGCAGATGCCATCGACGCTGAACTGCGCGCCGCCGCCCTGGCCGGTGCCGTCAGCCTGGGCGACGGTACGGCGAAGGAACACAAGAAGGCGGTGGCAAAGGCCGAGGTACTGCAGCCGGCCGTTGCGGCGCTGGGTACGTCCATCGTTCAGCCGCTGCGCGACCGACTCGAGCGTGCCGTCTCCGACACCGATGGCGAACCCGACGACCTGGTCGCAGTGGTGCGGGCTGTGTATCGCGAGTGGAAGACGCAGCGCATCGACGAGCACCTCGACGATGTGGCCCGGATGGCCTTCGGCCGTGGCCAGCTAGCCGTGCTGGTGCCGGGCACGCCGATCTGCTGGGCCGTCGACCCCAATGGCCCCGACTGCCCCGATGCCGAGGACAACGCGCTCGGCGGTGTGGTGAAGGCTGGCGATCCGTTCCCCACGGATCACGTGTGCACTCCGGCACACGAAGGGTGCCGCTGCATGCTGCAGCGAGCACCCAGGTAACCTTCGCCGCGTGCAGAACCCTGCGGATCTCCCCCGCTCCGCCCGCCAGCGTCGCGTGAGCGACCGGGGTCGTGCGTTCATCATCATTGCCGCTGTCTTCGTGGTCGGCCTTCTGTTGTCGGCGCGGTTCCTCGCCGGCTTCTACACGGACCTGCTGTGGTACGACTCGCTCGGCCGTTCCGACGTGTTCTGGGGCGAGATCCGGGCCAAGGTGACCCTGTTCGTGGTGTTTGGCGTGGTCTTCGCTGTGCTCGCCATCTTGAACCTGGTGATCGCCGATCGACTGGCGCCTGCAGCGTTCACGGCGAACACCCACCCCGTCGTCGAACGATTCCATGAGTTCTTCGGTCATCGACTCCGCATGCTCCGCTTCGGCGTGGCGGGCGTATTCGCGCTGCTTTTCGCCGCCCCTGCCGTTGGCCGGTGGCAAGACTGGTTGATGTTCCGGAACAGCAAGTCGTTCGGCATCAGCGACGCGCAGTTCGGCAACGATGTCGGCTTCTACATGTTCAAGCTGCCGTTCGTGACGTTCGTGCTCGACTGGATGTTCCTGGCGGTTGGCTTCGTCACGCTGCTCGTGCTGGCCACCCACGTCCTGTCGGGTGGCGTGATGTTGGCGCCGCCGAAGCCGAAGATCCGCCGCGCCACGAAGGCGCACCTTGCGGTGCTGCTTGCCATCATGGCGATTCTGAAGGCGGGCGATTACTGGGTGATGCGCTACGAGCTCACCAACGCCAACCGCGGTTCGTTCACCGGCCCGAACTACACGGTGGTGAATGCGCAACTTCCCGCTGTGCTGTTGCTGGGTCTCATCGCACTGCTCTCGGCGGTGCTGTTCCTCAGCACGCTGAAGACCGACAAGTGGCGGCCAGCCATCGTGGCCTCGGCGCTGTGGGCGGTGGTGGCCTTGATCGGTGGTGTCATCTACCCAGCGGTCATCCAGTCGTTGGTGGTGAACCCCAACAAGAAGGACAAGGAGTCCGCCTACATCGCCCACAACATCGAAGCCACACGCCATGCGCTGGGCATCGATGGCGTGACGGTGAAGCCCGCCAAGTTCGAGACGCTCAGTACGAACGAGGTCGAGACCAACGTGGCGGCGCTCAGCGATACGCGCCTCATCAAGCCCGACGAGAAAATGGAGACCCGTTTCCGCACCGATGAGGGCCAGCCGGGCATGACCATCGCCGACCTCGACCCCGATCGTTACGTGGTCGATGGCCGGCCGCAGCAGGTGATCGTGGGCGCTCGCGAGCTCGACCTGAACCAGGTGGGTAACAAGAGTTGGCAGGGCACGCACCTCATCAACACGCACGGTTGTGGTCTGGCGAGCGCGTTGGCTGCCCAGATCCAGAGCGACGGCAAGCCGGTGTACCGCGACGACATCACCAAGGTGGATCAGCCGCAGATGTACTTCAGCCCCACGCTGTCGGGGTATGCCGTGCTGAAGACCTCGGTGACGGAGCAGCCGTGTCAGGGCATCGATGATGCCCAGCCGTACTCGGGCACTGCAGGTGTGCAGTTGAATTCGGGCATTCGGCGGCTTGCCTTCGCGCTGGCCGAGTTCGACTACAACCTTCTCGGCTCGAGCGCCATCAACGATCAGTCGCGCTTCGTGACGGTGCGCGACGTGCGGGAGAGGGTGCAGACGGTTGCGCCCTTCCTGTCGTTCGATGGCGACCCGTACCCGGTGGTGGCCGGTGGACGCATCGTCTGGGTCATCGATGGGTACTCGACAAGTTCGCGGTATCCGTACTCGCAGTTCGCCGACAGCCGCGATCTCATCGCAGGTGGCGGGTTGGACCAGGCGTTCAACTATGTGCGCAACAGTGTGAAGGCCACCGTCGACGCGTACGACGGTTCGGTGGAACTGTTCGCCATGGACGACACCGATCCGGTGTTGCAGGTGTGGCGTGCGGCGTTCCCCGATCTGTTCCAGCCGGCGAGCGCAATGTCCGACGACCTCGTTCAGCATCTCCGTTATCCGGAGGAACTCTTCCGGGTGCAGACATCGGCGTACTCCAAGTACCGCCTCGACGCGAACGACTTCTTCGACCGTCGTGGTGCATGGTCGGTGGCATTGGCTGCGGCGGCCTCACCGGGCGATGTGGTGGGCGGCGCAGCTTCCACCATCACCACCACCGAATCGGGGCAGCCAAACGACTTCGCAGGCGAGAGCACGGCGGCGCGATTCGCTCCGTACTACACGATGTTCCACCCCTCCGGCGACGACGCGTCGTCGTTCCAGCTGTACCGACCGTTCCAGCCGTTCAGCACGACCGACCAGCGCAAGGAACTCATCGCCTACATGACCGCGGGCAGCGACCCCGGCAGCTATGGCCAACTGATCGCATACGAGTTCCCGAACGATGCGCTACCGGAAGGCCCGAACACCATCGGTGCATCGATGGCCACGGATCCGAAGGTGAGCGAGGCCATCACGCTGCTCGGCCAACAGGGTTCGGAGGTGGCGTTCGGCGATCTGCAGATGCTGAACGTTGCCGGTGGTGTGGTCTGGATTGCTCCGCTGTACGTGGAGTCCGAGACCTCGGGCCAACCGCTGCTGCGTCGCATGATCGCCAACTACAACGGCAAGGTGGCCATCGGCAACAGCATCGGTGATGCCATGTCGCAGCTCTTCCCCGGCTTCTCCGCCGAGGTTGGCGACGTATCGGGCAGCACGCCATCGGACGGGGGACCCAAGCCGCCTGTCACCGGCACCACGGCCCAAGAACTGCTGCAGCAGGCAGAGCAACTGTTCAATGAGGCCGAAGCGGCGTTGAAGGCCGGCGACCTCGGTCTGTACGCCGACAAGGAAGCCCAAGCCCGCGACCTCGTGCAGCAGGCCCTCGACCTGCTCAGCTGACCCAAGCCCCGCCTCGAGCGTTACCGCATTCGGCGGGTACAGCGAACCCCCGAAGCGACAGGGCGGAGGGGTTAGGAGCGGGGTTGGCGGCGGACGTGTTCGGCCAGCGCCGCGAGATCTTCGCGGAAGGCGATCTCGTACCGGGCCTGTTCGTTGGCGAGCTTGATCTGGCCGCTACGCAGTGCTGCCATCACCTCGTCGCTCACCGTGCCGGATGCCACGTCGGCGGTGCGCTCGGCAAGACCGTCGATATCGCGACCCAACTCGCTGATCTGGTTGGCCAGCTCGGTGCCCACGGAATCCACCCGCTGTTCGAGCGCCGCCAACTGTGCGGTGGTCTGTTGGGCGTTGGCATCGGTGGCGGCCACTCGTTCGGCGAGGGCGCCGAGCTGCGAGGCCAATGCCTCGGTGGCGGCCAGACGACTGGTGAGGCCGGTCATCTGGTCGCGAAGTTCCGGATCGTTGGCAGCGGCAGCTGCCGGGTCGCCGGAGTCCGGGGTGGACTGCAGCTCGGTGATGCGGTCGCGCATGGCACTGAGTTGTGCGCCGAACTCTGCCTGGGCCGTGACGCGGGCATTGAGCTGTGAGAGTTGCCCCGTGAGCACGTCGATCTGGGCGACACGCAGAGCAAGGTCGTCGAGCTCGTGCAAGCGAAGACCGATGGCGTCGATTTTGGCCGCCATCTCGGGGTCGGGTGCCGCTGTGGAAGCGGAGCCGAGCAGCGGCGACGGGGCGGCCACATCGGGCTGCGCGGCAGCTGCAGCTCGAGCTGCCTCCGCGTTGGCGGCGGCCTCGGCCACCTGCGTCTCGAGCGAGGCGATCTTCGCAAGGAGCTCGGCGTCGTCGCCCTTGGCGGCGACCTTGCCGGCCAATTCGTCGATGCGGATCTGCAGCGCTGCCGCCATGTCGCGTGCGGCGGTGTCCTCCAACTGCCCCGGGTCGGTGGCAGCACGGCCGGAGCCGATTGCGAGCACGCGCGCTTCCAGGTCGGCGAGGCGCTCGGCGGCGCCACTACTGCCGGCTTGATCCGATGACAGCGCCAGCGCTGTGGCATCGAGCGCGGCCAGGCGGCTTTCGACGATGGCACGCGATTGCTCGGCGGCCATGAGGCGGGCCTTTACCTCCATCAGCTCAGCGCGCAGGTTCAGGAAGTCGACCGGGTCGATGGCGGCCTTCTTGGCCTTCTTCGACCCCCAACTCGACGCGGCGGGCGGCGCAGCGGGTGCCGGCGCAGGTGTGGGAGGGGGCACGGGCGCTGCAACAGGGGCCGTCTGGGGTGTTGGCGCCGGCATCGCCCCCGCGGGCGCATCGTCGTTGGTGGCGCTGGTGCTCGGCTTTGGCTTCTTGCTGAACAGACCCATGGTTGGTGGCTCCCCATCACCTGATGGCCGCGTGACGGCGACGCCGAGCGTACCGCTTCGCACGCGCTGGGTGTGTTCGCCCGAGCAGCGTCCGTGTGCTGCCTTCACGAAATTCACACCGAATAGTGCTGGTCGATCCGCTATCGAGTTCGTTACACTGAGGACGTTCTCCGGTGGCTCGGAGAGGAAGCGGCGGCTCGATCTATCGTGGCTGCCGCTTCTTTTGTTTTCAGTCCGTTCGCCGTTCGGGCTGTCGTTCGGGTGTCGTTCGGGTTGTCGTTGGCTCAGGCCACGGCCCGCACATGGGGGGCGCGAACCAGCACGGACAGGGGCACCATGCCCAGCCCGGAGGCGGCGGACGCATTGGTGCTGGTGCCGCTGTTGTGGCGGCGCAGCGTGAGCGAACGCGCCGATGGGTGCGAACTGCTGGCGTAGGTGCCTTCGATCCAGGTGCACAGCACATCGCACGCGTGATGGGAGGCGCCCACGCGAGCATCGGCGTCCGCGAGCACCGTGATCGTGTTGATCACTCGCTCGGGCCCATCCACGGCAACAGGTTGGCCCTGTTCGTCCACTTTCAGCGCATTGAGCACCATCTGGTGCACCTCGTTGATGCTGCGCACCACCTGGGTTCGATGCTGCACATTCGGTGTGGCGTTTGGGTCGGCCTCGGTGAACTCCACGACGCAGATCAACGAGTCGTCGGCCGGCACGGAAGAATCCACCGCTGCAGGGACGACCTCCGCGTCGTGCAGGCGCCGCCGCAGCGCATTGCGGACGAGGAGCAGCAACAACTGCAGTACCAACACGATCGGAATGATGATCAGCAACCAGGGGTGCGTGGTGGTGGTGGCCGCGAACGCGGTGGGCATCGAGGTGCCGTTCAACGTGGCCCGCACCGTCTGCTCTCCGTACGAGAGGTTCGGGAACTCGATGGGCACGGAGATCTTCCGCGTCTGTCCCACCTCCATGCGTTCGATCTTCACCGGCGTCACGAAGCCGGTCGGGTTGTCGGATGGGCCAGCGGTCATCGTGACGGTGGCGTTGGTGACGGCCACCGAGCCGGTGTTCTTCAACTCGAACATGAACACGCGTTGCGGGCTGGCGCCCATCCAGGTGCGCAGGTTGTCGCTGCCGCTGAGCTCGACGTTGGAGGCTTCGAGCCGGCGAAGGGCAGGTGCAGTGACATCGCCGTCGCCCGCGTGCGAGGTGGGGGCCCCAGGAATCTCGATGGGGGCGAACGCGGTGTCGGTGGTGGTCTGGCTGAGTGCGCGCACCACGCATGGACACGGTGACGGAGGGATCACCAGGGCGAGTCGACCCTCGAAGGTTCCCCTGGCATTACTGGCCACCACCTGGGCCGCATCGGAGGCGCAATCGCTGGTACCGGATCGTGCCTCGGCGCCACACAGTTCGAGCTGGATGAGGGTGTCGGCGGGCCAACCCGTGCCACCCACCTTGAAGGTGGCACCTTCCAGCACTGCTTGGTCGCTGAAGAGTTGCTCCTCCACCACGATGGCGGGGGCAGCGGCGCCCTCGTCGGTGGACGGCGGCACGGTGGTGGGCGACGCTGCGGCTACGGGCGCGACGAGCGAGCCCACCGCCAGCAGCGTGCCGGCGAGGTAGGTCGTCCAGATCACCCGAGACCGAGCAGCGGTCATGCAGTCGCCCGCCTGCGTCGACGCTTGACGATGCTGCGCACGATCAGCGCCACGATGATGAGGGCAACCACTGCGACGCCGAGCCACGGAATAGCCCACTGGGTGATGGTGCTGTGGACGGCAACGGCTTCGTCCGGGGCTGTGATGTCGAGGTCGGCGGTGAGCCGTAGGTACGGCTTCACGCCCAGCATCACTTCCGCGATCTGGATGGAGTTACCCGGCAGGAGTTCGGGGATCTGTCGGTCGGGGAAGTTCTTTTCACCCAGACCGAAGATGCCGGCGAGTTTCAGGGTGGCCATGGGGGTGAGGCGCACGTTGCCGGTGTTGGTGAGCGTGTAGTTCACGTGCGCAGTGCCGGTGCCGAACGGATTGGCCGGGGCGTCGTACGACATCGTGAACGAGTCGACGGCCAGCGATGGGTTGGTGGCGCCTTCGATGCGCACGTAGAGCCGGGCCCCGACGCGCACGCGCACGTTCAGGCCGATGCCGTTGGGGTTGGAGGCATCGGCGATCTTCTGGGCGACGATGGCGCCCACATGGTCGCCGGAGATCGCGTCGTTGGGCACGGTGACGCTGAAGGGGATGGTGACCTCGGTGTGCGGCTTCAGTGTGTACTGCGTGGCGCCAAGCTCGACCCAGGAACCGACGTCCTTGGGCTTGTCTTCCTCGCGCAGCAGGCTGAAGGATCCGTCGTTGGTGTTCACCGCATCGGTGGCGTAGACGGCGTAGGTGGCCTCCTGGTCGCTGTCGTTGGAGACCGTGACCTTGTCGCCGTAGACCGTGCCGGTCTTCAGTGTGTAGATGAAGTAGTCGCGCCCGCCCACGCTGTCGGCGCTGTAGGGGCGCACGGCGAACGCTCCTGCGTCGGGCGGAGCGGTTTCATCGGCTGGCACGCTGTCGCTGGGGGGCGTGACTGCAGCCGGAGAGATCGAGGCCGGGGAGATCGAGGTCGGTGAGATGGCTGACGCAGGGGTGAAGGCCCCGAACAGCACTACCGCGCTCAGCGCCAGTGCTCCCATTGTTCCGTTTCGCTTCCGTCGTAGCTCCACGTGTCGTCCTGTCCTTTTGCTTCGTGAGAAAGCCGTTGCAGTTGAACGGTCTTTCAGTGAGAAGCGGGTGGGATCCCGGTTGCCCGGGGTCCCACCCGCTCAGTTACTGAACTTCAGGTGTGCATGCTTACCTGACGAATGTCAGGCGAGCGTCAGCACGATGCCACCGGTGTACGTACCGGCGCCGGCCGAAGCCGGGACACCGAGGTACAGGGAGGCGTTGCAGGTGAACGTGCCACCCGAGTGGTTCACCGGGGCAGAGCACAGCGTCCTCGAGCCGAGCAGACCGCCGAGGCCGTCCACGCCCACGCCGGGGTCGTTGGTGTTGCCAGCGGCGACCAGACCGGCCAGCCAGTCGGCGGGGGTCGGGGCGCTGGCGGCACCGGCGGTCACCTGGGCGACATCACCGGGGATGTCGTTGTGGGTGATGGCGGCGCTGGGCGTCCAACCGAGGTTGTCACCGGGGATGCAGAGACGATCGCTGGCGACCGTTGCGGCGAGCACCGGGTTGGCGATCAGCGGACCGGCACCAGCTCGCGAGCAGAGCGCCACGGTCACGCCGGGCAGCGGCGAGAACGTGGGTGCACCTGCTGCACCGAGGTCGGTGGCGTAGGCGGTGACCGACCATGCAGCGGCAGTACCGCGGGCGTTGGTGACCGTGAGGGTCTGCAGCGCACCGGTGGAGACCTGCTCACGACCGTTCAAGATGACCGGCGACATGACGACCACACCGGGAACCTTCTCGAGCTTCATGGTGGTGCCGATGACCGGCTGCACGATGATCTCGGTGAGGTTGCAGGAAGCCAAGGTGGCATCACAGGTGTTGGCCAGGATGGTGGCGGTGATGGTGGCCGTGGCGCTGACGAGGCTCGTTGCGTCGGTGGCCGTGAAGTTCACGACGACCGGAGCGCCCGGGTCGGTTGCCGGTGCGGCGTAGGTGTAGATGCCGGCCGTTGCGGTCGGGGTGAGCGTGCCGGCCGAGACTGCGCCGATCTGGTAGGTGAAGGGGCTACCGCCACCCTGCGCCTCGTTCACGTCGGTGCAGTTGTTGGTGAGGTCCACCGTGGCGTTCTGGCCCACGCCGACGCTGAGCGTCTCGTTGGAGCAGACAGGAGCGGTGGGCGGTGCCACGACAACACCGGTCTCGAACGACGCGATGCTGGCAGCAGGCGTGAACGAGGTGGTGGTGGCCGGGGGCACAGCAGCAACCGAGGCACCAGGCTGGCAGTCGAAGTTCACCTTGATCAGGCCGCCGGCGACGACGGACTGGGTGAAGATGCTGCCGGTGGTGGCGGTGTTGGCGCCACCAGCGCCGATGGGAAGCGGGCCGATGGCGCCGGGGCCAGCCTGCTTGAACTCCACGTTGCCGCCGAGCGGGGTGACCGTCCAGTCGGGCAGCGGCCGGTTCACGCTGATGGGCGTGGCCGTCTCGTCAGCGCCGCCGGGGCCGGTGCCACCGGGCACGCCGTCCGGGTCGGTGATGAAGGTGGACAGCTGCGTCGGAAGATCGAGCACGTCGACCTTCGTGAGCGTGCCCTTCACGCCTGCGCCGGTGTCGACGTTGCTGGCCGAACGGCCGACCCAGATCTTGGTGGGGATCGGGTTCGTGCCGACGCTGAGCACGCCGAGGTTGTAACCGGCCACGAGAATGGCGGCCGGAATCTCGCCGACGATGCTGCCGCCGGACAGGGTGACGTTCCCCGAGCCGAGCGTCTGCGGGTTCGGCGACGCCGTACCGTTCAGGGTCCAGGAGATGTCGGCCCAGTTGCCGTTGGCGTTGTTCTGGCAGGCGTTGACGGTCGTGAGCGTGCCGGGCGCAGCAGATGCTGTTCCCGTGGTGACTCCGACCGCAACCAGCGCGGTCAACAGACCGGCGACTGCTGCGATGGCGCTTTTACGCCGAGTGGATGCTTGCAAGAGGATCACTCCCTCGTTCGATGTTGGTGGCTCGGAACTTCATTCACCGGTGAGATCGTGTGGGTACACCCGGAATGCGACGAGTTGACAGAACGGAAAACCGTGACTGTCGAGTGAACTGTCCCCATCGCATCCACGAGTCGTCTACCGACGTCCCCTCCCGTGGTGTGCCCCACCACTGTTGGTGGTGAGACAATCGGCAACATACCAGCAGGAGACGGTCGGTCGTCAAGGGCGTCTTTTGGGTACCTTGACAGTTACCAATGGTCTTCAGCCCTTGACACCACCCCTGAACGGGGTGTGAACTGCCGGGTGACTGCCTGGGGAGGCGGTCTCCGAGCCACACAGTTTCAAGGGGAACGATCATGCGAAGCCACCAACGCGGCGCCGTCATCGTGCTGGTCATGCTATCGATTGCCCTCGCGGCGGCGATCGTCGTGGGGCCAACTCGTCGCACAGCTGTGGCACTTGCTGCCACAAATTCATGCAAGAGCAATGCCTCCGGCACATTTAGCGACATCGGCGTCGGCTTGACGGGAACGGCTGCGTGGAGTGGTGCCGCCGACCCGGCGAACTCCGTCACTCTGAGTGGTGTGAAGTTCACTGCGGCGGTTCCTGCCACGCTGCTGATCGCCGGCTACAACCTCGGTCTGCTGACGGTGGGCAACAACTCGATCCCGGTGAAGGGATGGGTATCCATCACTGCCACCGGTACCACCGATGTGAAGAAGATGGTGCAGTTCGCCACCACGGTCACCACGACGGTCACCGACCCGAACGGCATCCCGGGCAACGGCGACGAGAACGCCACTCCCCTCAACGTCGATGTCTCGCTGCCCGATACGGCCTGGACGCCGACCGGCGGCGCAGTGAACTTCTCGCAGGGCGGGCCCGGTTCGCTGCCGCCCATTGCCGCCGGACAGGTGTCGGGTGGCGTGACCAACCCGGCCGGTGGTGTGTTCATCAGCGCCCAGGTGGCCGGCGGCCTCATCAAGGCCAACTTCGACTGCCAGGGCGGCACCTCGGCCGTGGGTGGCGCATCCTTCACCCCGTCCACCCCCGGCATCTTCGCAACGACTTCGGCATCCGTTGGTGGTGGCACCACGACCACCGTGGCCGGATCCACCACCACCATCCCGTCGGGCACGACGGCACCCGGCACCACGGCGCCCGCCACGACCGCTCCGGCAACGACAGCGCCTGCCACCACGGTGCCCGCCACCACCACCACATTGCCGCCGCCGGTTGCCGGCTCGGCTAGCTACGTCACCTCGTGCAAGAACAGCGTCACGCCCGATCTCAGTGAACTCACCTTCACCGCGACGGGTACGGCACCGGGCGAAGTGCCTGCGGACTCGAAGTTCGAACTGACGAAGATGAAGTGGAGCGTCACCATCCCGGCCGGTGTCTTCCAGACCGGCATCAACTTCGGGCTCATCAATCCCGGCACCTCGATCGATGGCACGCTCGACCTCGCCATCACGGGCACGAACACGGCTCAGGTCACCCAAGACGCCGACAACATCGCGCTGGTGATTCCGGTGAAGACCTCGAACGGCCAGGCGTTGCCCTCGACGGTGAAGTTCGACGTGCCGAACATGCACTGGACCGCCCGCACCGGCAAGATCGACTTCCGCCTCTACGGCGCCAACGTGAGCGTGAAGATCGGCCTGCCGAGCCCGGTGGTCTTCGTCTGCAAGCCCACCAAGGCGGTGTCGTTCGTGAGCACCAAGGCTGTCGGCGTGTCGACGGCCACGACCACCACCACGATCCCGGCCACGACCACCACCGAGGTCGCCTCCGGGGGGCCCACCACCACGACCCCGGGCCAACTGGTGGTCACCGGTGCGGGTTCCACGCTGGTGCAGGTGCTGATCGCATTGATGTTCCTGGATCTGGGCTACCTGGTGCTCTCGTTGCGCCGACGCCCCAGCAATCTCCGCTGAACCCGTCAGGGTTCCCATGTCGAGGGTTTCGGTGTCCTACGGGTACGCCGAAACCCTCGCCATTGCGTAGGGTCGGCCGCCATGTGGCATCGACGTTCGGGTGACGGTTTCGTGCGGTGCTCGGATGGCCATGTCCGGTGGGGCGTGTTCGGCGCCGCCGGTGTGGTCTTCGTCGTGTGGGAGGACGGCGCACCGAAGGTGATGCTGCAGCAGCGGTCTGCCATGGCACACGAAGGCGGCACCTGGAGTTGCGCCGGTGGGGCCATCGATGAGGGCGAGACGCCATTCGAGGCAGCCCTGCGCGAGGCATCCGAAGAGGTCGGCGACATCCCGGAGCACCATCGGGTGCTGGGGGAGTACGTGTTCGCCCCGGCTGACGACTGGAGTTACACCACCGTCGTGTTGGAGGTGGACCATCGGTTCGGGTCCTCGGTGAACTTCGAGACCGACGCTGTTGCCTGGCTGCCACTCGACGACGTCGGCGCACGACCCTTGCACGCCGGGTTCGCTGCCGCTTGGCCGTCGCTGCGGGCCATCGTGGAGAGGTCGATGTCGGCTGAAGGTGTGTCCGACGACCCTCGCTGAGGACTCAGTTCGGAACTACCCCCAGGGGTAGCGTGGAACATGTCGTGAGCAACCACCCGTTCGTCCCCCTCCGCCATCGTGCCGTGCGGCTGTTGTGGAGCGCCGCCGTCATCAGCGACATCGGTACCTGGGTGCAGCTCATTGTCGTCGGCAGCCTGGTGGCAGCGGGCACCGGTAGCGCCGTGCAGACCGGCCTCGTGGCGTTGGCCACCTTCATGCCGCAGGGCATTGCCTCGCCGGTCGGCGGGTTGCTGGCCGATCGGTACGACCGTCGCAAGGTGTTCGCCACGGCGTTGATGGTGCAGGCCAGCGTCACCACCGTGCTCGCCATCGTGCTGGGCATGGGGGTGCGAACCCCGGCGGTGCTCACGGTGCTGATCCTGCTCGGCAGCGCAGCCGGCGCTACGGGCGCTCCGTCCTATGCGGCGATGCAACCCGATCTGGTGCCGCCCGACGAACTGATGCAGATGGTGTCGCTCGGCGTGTACTCCTGGAACAGCGGCCGCGTGGTGGGCCCGTTGCTCGGCTCGGCGATGGTGTTGGCGGTGGGCCCGGCGTGGACCATCGGCTTCAACGCGTTCTCGTTCGTGGTGATGGCAGTCGCCGTGGCACTGGTGCGTCGCCCATTCCGCCCGCACGGTGCACCGGGCACCATTCGCGAGCGACTGGTCGGTGGCATGCAGGCCATGCGCAGCACGCCCGGTTGTTGGCACGCGCTGGTCATGCTCGGCCTGTTCAACTTCACCATCGTCCCGTTCATGGGGCTCATCCCCATTTATGTGCGGGTGGGTTACGGCGGTGGCACCGGTCTTACCGGCCTGGTCGCGTCGGCGCAGGGCATCGGTGCCATCGCAGGCGGCATCGTGGTGAGCATTCTGGCGACGCGCTACGCACGTTCACTGCTGGTCGGCTGGATCGCCATCGGTGTGTCAGTGGCATTGGCCGCGTATGCACTGGCGCCGAACGAGGCGTGGGTCATCGGCATCGCCATGGTGCTGGGCGGTGGTTGGTCGAGCATGTTCATCGCGCTCTCGGCCGTCATCCAGCGCGATGCCCCGCCCGCGAGTCGGGGGCGTGTGATGTCGTTGATGCAGGCGACGCTCGGCATCTCCTACGGATCCGGTCTGCTGTTCATCGGCGTCATCGGCGATACGTGGAACATGCACGGGGCCTTCATGGTCGGCGCCGTGGTGGGTATCACTGGCTTCGGGTTGTTGACGCTGCGCGCCAGGAACTGGCGTCGTGCCATCGATGGCAACGAAGTGCTGCCGCAGCCAGAACTCGCCCACTGCTGACGGGTTCCGCTGGCAGCGTCAACCGGTTTCGTCGAACCGCTGCCGCAACGCATCGAGGATGTCGGTGCGGGTGGCCGGCTTGGCGAGGAACTCGTCTGCACCGACGGCCAATGCAGCGTCCCTGTCGGCTGCTGTGGCACTGGCAGTCATCACGATGACCAAGGGGTGAGGCTGTGGCATGGCGCGGATGAGTTGCACCAGGTCGAGTCCGCTCATGCCGGGCATCTGCACGTCGATGAAGGCGGCATCGAATTGGTGCTCCTGGAGCAACGCCCATGCCGCCTCGCCGCTCGATGCGGTGGTGACGCCCTTGGCGACATCGGTGAGTTGGAGTTGGGCCAACAGCAGGTTCACCGGGTCGTCGTCGACGACGAGGACATTCACTGCGAACCGTGCCACGCCATGGGGTGGGGTGGCGTCTGGGGCGTGGATGGCGTCGTCGGTACCCGGTTCGGCGAGTGGCAGTTCGATCCAGAAACAGGACCCGCCCTCTGGGCGTGGTGCCGCACCCACGTTGCCGCCCATCGCTTCGACCGTTCCCTTCACGATGGCGAGGCCAAGGCCTGCGCCTGCACCGGCAGCGTCCGCACCGCGCTCGTAGGGCTCGAAGAGGCGTTGCACATCGGCCGCTTGGATGCCGACGCCCGAATCCAGCACGCTGATTCGGACGGATCTGGGTTGCTCCCCGGGCGATGTCGTGATGCGAATCTCACCGCGTTCGCTGTATTTGCCGGCGTTCGACAGCAGGTTGCCGATCGCCTGGTGAAGCCGGTCGCTGTCGGCGCGGACGTAGCGCAGTTCCGGCGTCGGGCCGCTGGAGCGAAGGTTCACATCTGGCCCGACGATGGCGCGGGCGGTCTCGATGGCGTCATGGAAGACGGCATCCAGATCGACGTCCGCGAGGCAGATTCTCAGTGTGCCGACTTCGAGCTGCGCCATGTCGAGCAGGTCGTCGACGATGTGTCGCATAGTGGTGCTCTGCCGATAGATGGCGCGCGCAGCTTCCGCCAGTTCCGGTGACAACTCCGACTTCGTCAGGATCTCGCTGAGTCCGAGCATGCCGTGGAGCGGGTTGCGGAGTTCGTGGCTGACTTGAGCCACGAACCTGGAGCGCTCACGTAATGCCGCTTCGGCTCTGGCGTGGCGGTCGGTGAGTTCGCTCTCGATCGCCTTGCGGCGGTCGACGTTGCGCACCGTGAGGAGGATGGCGTTCACGGCAGGGTTGTCGAGCAGATTGGCACCGTTGAGTTCCAACCAGCTGTAGGTGCCATCGCTTCGACGGGCTCTCAGCTCGAACCAGGTTTCTGCCATGGGCCCTGCTTCGACGAGCGTCGCCAACTTGAGCAGCGCGGACTTCTGGTCGTCGGGGTGAACGATGTCGACCAAACTGTTCTGCGCCCAGAATTCCGGTGGGTGACCGAGATCGGTGCGGTACGAGGAGGTTGCGTCGAGCAGGTTGCCATCTCGGTCGACGAGCATGATCGAGTCCCAGATGTAGGTGACCATCGTTCGGAAGCGTTCCTCGTTGCGGCGCACCACTTCTTCGGCGCGAAGCCGTTCGGTGACATCACGTCCGACGGCGAGCACGGAGATCGCGTCGCCGTTGGGAGACCGCACCAAGGTGTTCGACCATTCGATCGAACGGCCATCGTCGTAGGTGCCGGTGTTGACATATGTCGGCTCGCCGCTGAGGAGATAACCAACCAGGTCGTCGCGGTGGCTTCCCTCTTCCCAGTGCACGAACTCGTCGATGTTGCGACCCACCATCTCCTCGCCATTGTGGAGATAGTCGCGATACGCCCTGTTGCAGGAGAGGATCCTGCCATCCAGTGCCCATTCGCAGACCAACTCTCGTTGGAGGTCCATTGCGCGCCGGATGGGGTTGTCGTCGAACGACTCGTGAGTGGGGGTCACCACACCAAGCAGGCCGGTGGTGTTCTCCGGGCCGAATTGCACCGTGCGGGCATGCACGCTGGCATCGAAGGCGCTGTTGTCCAGTCGGCGCATTCGTGTAGCGATCTTCATCTCGGCGTGAGGTTCCTGGCCCATGCGGTGCTGTATCTCGTGTGCCAAGGCATACATGTCGGGATCGATCACGTCGCTGATATGGACACGAGGCCGAGCAATGGGGTCCCAACCGATGAGTTCTCGGCATGCGGCATTGGCCCACAGGATGAAACCTTCAAGGTCCACGACGCCAACAGCCGAGGGCAACAATTCAGCCAGTTCAGCGGCAAAGACCGGCGGGTCCGATCCAGATGCCGGTCCGCCGATGGGTTTCATTGATTGCAACGTATCTCGCCAGAGCCGATCTGGCTAGCAAACGGTGTAGTGGCACTCGCCACGGTGATCAGGCGGGACGCGCCGTGAGTACGCGGCGAGATGCCTCCACCGTGAGGTCATTACGTTGGCGCACGGCGTTCGCGAATTCGGCCAATGCACTGGTATCGGTCTGCGACAACAGGTCGCCGGCCATGTCGATACCGCGGCGCACATGCGCTTCCAGCCACGCGAGCGCCGCCGGTGCCAAGGGCGCGGCGTGATGCGCCACGCGGTTGCCATCGGTGATGTGGTCGAAGCCCGCCTCGGCCAGCAGTGCCGGCCAGTCGACCAGCACCGGGTCGAGGCCCAGCCGCGCGGTCAGCGTGGACGAAGTGGCGAGTTGAAACCGTTGCCAGGTGCCAGTCGTCATCAACGGGTCGTCGGGAGGCAGCACACGGGGGAGGTCGCCGAATTCGATCATCACCAGCGTGCCGTCCCGGCGAAGGCGATCGCGCAGTCGGCGCAGCGTGGTGATGGGATCGGCGACGTGATGCAACACCATCGATGCCCAGATGAGATCCATCGGTCCGGTGGAGGGCAGTGGCTCATCGAGGTTGCCGTGCAGGGCGGTGAGGCGATCGGAGACCGAATGACGCTCGGCATGGCGCTCGGCTCGTTGCAGCAACGCCTCCGAGGAATCGATGGCGGTCACTTCTGCATCGGGAAAGGCGAGCGCCAGCGTGATCGCCGTTTCCCCGGGGCCGCAGCCCACGTCGAGCACGTGCTCCACTGGGCCATCGATCTCGGGCGTGATCGAGTGCACGATGGGTTCGGTGATGGCAGCGTCGAGCACCAAGCGATCCGCCATCGCATCCCAGTCGAATCCGTCGCCGTGCTGATGGCCGTGCTGATGGCCGTGCTGATGGCCGTCGTCGTGGCCGTGGTGGTGCCCGCCGTGCTGCTCCATACGCGGATGGTATCCCCGCCCTCAACGGGTCGCGACACGCTGGGCGTCAGCTGCCGCCGAGCACGGCTTCCGCTCGGGCCTGGATTTCCTTCACGGCCGACTTGGCAGTGCGCATGCCGCGTAGAGCGTCGTGGATGGCCTGCCAACCGGCATCCTCGACCTCGGGGAATCGGGGGTGGGCCGGATACGTGATCATCGCGGTCTGGATGGTTTCCGCGGTGATGGCCAGCCGCTGCCGGTCGGTCTCGTTCACGGGGCTCACGTCGGCGAATGCGCCGATGTGCGCACAGACGCTGCCCCCTGCAGCATCGAGCGCGTTCGCTTCGAAGCCGGTGAGCAACGACACGAGCTTGGTAGCGGCGGGCACATCGGCACATGTGGTGGGCACGGCCCACGCATGGCAGCCGGCGTAGCTGACGCGCCGATGCGTGCCGGACGGGTACGGATGCGGCGTCAGTTTGTTGGCGAGTGAGCTGTTGCGGATAGGGCCCCAACCCCCGGGCCAGATGCCAGCCGCATCGACGCGTCCGTCGAGCAACGCTCGATCCACCTGGTCGTAATGCCACGTCGGCAGGTCTGCGGGCGCAGCGGCGGCGAGGCGGCAGAGTTGTTCCACTGCGGCCACGGCCTCCGGCGAGTCGATGCATGGCAGGCCGTCGTCGTCGAACAACTGGCCACCGGCACCGACGACGAGTTCGAAGAACGTTCCGAATAGACCGGACTCGCGCCCAGGGAAACCGAACACCATGCCTCGCCCGGCGAGGTCGTCCCAGGTGTTCGGCACTGCAGTCACGCGGTCGGTACGCACCCACATGATGCGCACGTCGATCAGCCGAGGCACGCAGTACTGAGCGCCGTCGAAGCGGCACAGATCGACGGCCAACGGTGCCAGCGCCGAGGTGTCGACTGCGCCGTTCAGCGGTTGCAACCACCGTGCCTGCGACGGTGCGTACTTGCTGTGGGTGGCGAGCACATCGATACGGTCGCCGCGCTCGAGCATTGCGGCGACCTCGCGGTTCAGCGTGGGGTGATCGGCGTGCACCACGATCTCCACGTCCTGATCGGCGAGCAAGCTGTACAGGTGGTCGTACATCGGCCCGCCCACCAGAGCGACGCGCAACGTCATGATGCGTCCACGATGCGGATGCCGCTGATGCCGCCATCCACCAACAGGTCGATGCCCGTGGTGAAGGTGGTGGGTGCGGCGAGATACACCACGGCGTCGGCAACGGTCTCGCAACTCACCAGATCGCCCATTGGCTGGCGCTTGCGAAGCGCCGCGTAGGTGGCTTCGGGGTTCTCGGTGGCCGCCACGAGCCGCTGCACCCACGGGCTCTCCACGGTGCCGGGCGACACGCAGTTCACGCGAATGCCGTGCTGCACTTCGTCGGCTGCCATCGCCTTGGTGAGTGCCTGGATGGCGCCCTTTGAACTGGCGTATACGGCGCGCTGCACCAAGCCGACGGAGGCGACGATGGAGCACGTGTTCACGATGACGCCACCGCCTGCGGAGCGCATGTGGGGGATGACGGCGCGCGACATGTTGGCGACGCCGAAGACATTCACCGCGAACACCCGCTGCCAGTCGTCGGGGGTGCTCTGCACCACGTCGCCGATGGCGCTGATGCCGGCGTTGTTGCACAGCACGTCGATGCGCCCGTGCTCGGTCACGATCCGGTCGGCAGCGGCGGTGCACTGCGCCGGGTCGGTGAGGTCGAAACCGTCGGCCAGGTCGAGGCCCACGACGGTGTCGCCGTTCGCTGCGAAGCGCTCCATCATGGCGCTGCCGATGCCACCCGCTGCTCCGGTGATGACCACCACTCGTCCGCTCATCGTGTCCCCCTGTGTGTGCGCTCCAGCGCACTTCGGCGCCCAGTATCGCGCCTACTGTCGCAGCGTCGTCGACCAGCAGGACGTGCCATGACCACCATCGTCTCCGTCACCACTCACGATCTCAGGGCGCGCACCTCGGCGTTCCTGCACGGATCGGATGCCAACCACCCCGATCCCGACTACTCGGCTGCCTATGTGGTGCTGCACACCGACGGCGCGCACGAGGGCCACGGCATGACCTTCACCATCGGTAAGGGCAACGAGCTGTGCTGTGCGGCCATCGAGGCGTTGAGCACGCTGGTGGTGGGTCGGCAGCTCAGCGATCTCACCGACGACATGGGTACGTTCTGGCGATCCGTCACCAACCATTCGCAGCTGCGTTGGCTCGGCCCCGACAAGGGGGTCATCCACCTTGCAACTGCAGCACTGGTGAACGCCGTGTGGGACCTGTGGGCGAAGGAGCGCGGCGTGCCGGTGTGGCAGTTGGTTGCCGACATGGAACCCGCCGAGTTCGTGAACTGCATCGACTTCCGCTACCTGCGCGACGAGGTGGACGAAGTGCGTGCACTGGAGATGCTCACGCGCATGCACGCGGGCAAGGCCGAGCGCCTTGCCGAGTTGCGTCGCGACGGGTACCCCGCGTACATCACGTCGGCCGGTTGGTTGGGCTATCCGGAGCCCGAGGTGCGGCGACGCTGCCAGGAGGCGCTGGCGTTGGGCTGGACGAGCTTCAAGACCAAGGTGGGCATCGACGTGGCGAGCGATCGTCGTCGCTGTGAGGTGATGCGCGAAGAGATCGGCGATCACCGCCAACTGATGGCCGACGCGAACCAGGTGTGGGATGTGCAGCAGGCCATCGACTGGACGAATCAGTTGGGGGAGTACCGGCTGCGCTGGATCGAGGAGCCCACGCATCCCGACGACGTGTTGGGCCATGCGGCCATCCGGCGCGGCGTGAAGCCGGCCGGAGTGGCGACGGGTGAGCACGCTGCGAACCGGCTGATCTTCAAGCAACTGCTGCAGGCCGAGGCCATCGACTACGCGCAGATCGACGCCTGCCGACTGGGCGGTCTCAACGAGGTGTTGGCCGTGCTGCTGCTGGCTGCGGCGCGAGGGGTGCCGGTGTGCCCCCATGCCGGTGGCATCGGCCTGTGCGAGTACGTGCAGCACATCTCGGTCATCGACTACCTGTGTGTCAGCGGGTCGCTGGAGGATCGCACCACCGAGTACGCAGACCATCTGCACGAGCATTTCTTGCATCCGTCGGTGGTGCGCAACGGTGCCTATGTGGTGCCCGAGGCGCCGGGCTACTCCATCGAGATGCACCCCGAATCCATCGCCGCGTTGCGCTTCCCCGACGGCGCCGAGTGGCGATGACGGCGCACCGCCTCGGGCTGGGTGCTGCCCCGCTGGGGAACCTATTCGCCGCCATCACCGACGACGAGGCCACCGCCACGGTTGCTGCTGCGTGGGACGGCGGAGTGCGCTTCTTCGACACGGCACCGCAGTACGGACATGGCCTGTCGGAGACTCGACTCGGTCGAGCGTTGGCGTCGTATCCGCGCGACGAGTTCGTGCTCGCATCGAAGGTG
>CANHST010000005.1 GCA_947463235.1 Acidimicrobiaceae bacterium | reverse complement strand
TGGGATCGCCCGTGAGAATGGCTTCCATGGCCGCTGCTTGGCCAATGGCTCGGGGCAAGCGGAACAGACCGCCAGCTCCAGCAATGAGGTTGCGCTTCACCTCGGCGAGACCGAACGACGAGCGCGTCGTGCAGACCACGAGATCTGCGGCGAGGACGATCTCGCATCCACCCGCAGTGGCTAGGCCGTCGACGGCCACGATCACGGGCTTCTTTCGCTCGCGATAGACGAAGCCGGCAAAGCCGCCACGCTTCGTACCGAGGCCGCCGGCCTGGCCGGAGTTGATCGCCTTCAGGTCTGCGCCAGCGCAGAACACCGGCTTCTCCTGGCCCTCGGTATTGGCGGTGATGATGCCGACCCAGATGTTCGGGTCGGCTTCCATCTGGTCGATGGCGGCTTCCATGCCGGAGGCGACATCGCCATTGACGGCGTTGCGCGCTTCAGGACGGTTGAGCGTGATGACCGCAATGCGGCCCTGGGTCTCGTACTTCACGATGTCGGACATGGTGCCGACGGTAGTAGCGCATGCGCCACCGTGAAGAACCGTGAGTCACTCGCTCTCGGCTGGTGCCTCTTCGGCTGCTGCCGGCTCTTCGACGACAGGAGCCTCTTCGACGACTGCTACCTCTTCGACGACCGGAGCGTCTTCAGTTGCTGCTACCGACTCTTCGACGACCGGAGCGTCTTCAGCTGCAGCTGCCTTCGGTGCGGCTGCCTTCGGCGGTGCTGCCTTCTTTGCCGTCGCGGGCTTTGTGGGCCGCAGCGGCTTGGCAGTCTGGGCCTTGGGGTCGACGGCGATGCCGAACAGTGCGGCGATCTGGGGGAGGAGACCGCCGAGACGCTTCACCGTGGCGAGCAGTTCGTCGTTCTCCTGGGTCGGCTTCGCAGCAGGGGTGACCTGGGCGCGCACCGGGCTGAAGGCAACGGCCTCCAGCACGGCAACCCAGCGATCCGGAAGTGCGTCAGCGGTGAGATTGCCAGTGGCCGCCTCGGCCAACTTGGCGGCAAGTTCCGCAGGGAACCGCACGCCGGCCTTGGGAGGCTGTGAGGAGAGCTTCAGTGCTCGCACCACACGGCCCACGCCGATGGCTGCATCGATGTCCTCGAACCAGAGACCGAGCTCCTTCTCCTGCTTCGCGGCGAGGGCCTCTTTCAGCTCGGCGGCGAGTTCGCGGGTGGTTTCGTCGCGACCCACTACTGGGTCTTCGGACGATGCCACCACGCTGCGAAGGTCGCGGAGGTCGAGCTCTTCGAGATCCGCCTTAGCAGCGTCGGCGCGGTCCAGCCATTCGGCCACGCGGAGCTTGGGCAGCAACTGCTCTGCAATTGCCAGCAAGCCCGCTGCCGGGATTTCTTCCTTGCCTTCGGCACGCAGACGCTGGTTCTGCTCGTTCACAGCCTGCCGCACAGCAGGAATGCCACCGGCGAGCGCCCGCTCTGCCACGGCACGCTGTGCTTCCGGCAGATCAGCCAGCACTGCGTTGCGGTGCTTGCGACCGGGCTTGAGGCGCTTGGCCTTCGGGCGCTGCGGCAGCTCGGGCGGGGCCTGGAAGCGGGGCTTCCGTTCGGGGCGCGGACCGCGATCGGGGCGGGGCCCACGGTCGGGGCGGGGCCCACGTTCTCCCTCGGGGCGAGGTGCGCGGTCGCCACGATCCGAGCGCGGCGCACGATCGCCATCCGAGCGCGGCGGGCGATCGCCACGCGGCGGCCGATCGCGACGATCGCCGCGGTCTCCACGGTCACGACGCTCACCGCGGTCGCTGCGCTCCTTGCGGGCGAGCTGCTGGGTGACGGCCTCGAACGGCTTGTCGCTCGGAATCAGCTCGAGCAGGCCGCTCTTCTCGGTCTTCGGCTTGCCGGCGGCAACCGACAAGATGACGGTGCCTTCGATGTCGCTTTCGGCCTCGGCCTTGAGCACCTGACCGACGGCCGCACCTGAGGGGAGCAGCGCGCCATCGAGCACGCCTTTGGGTTTCTGAGCACCTGCGGCTCTCCACGTCCACGTGCCATCGGGGCGCGTGCTGGTGAGCTCGATTTCGATCCGTCGGGACATAGGCCTCCACGGTACCGGCTGGAGGACAGTTCTCTCCACTAGCTACGGTGCACGGGTGCCCATCTATGCCCTCGGCGACCGCCAACCCACCATTCACCCTGAGGCCTTCGTGCATCCTGATGCCGTCCTGATCGGCGACGTACGTATCGGCGCACTTGCCAGCATCTGGCCCGGTGCCGTTCTCCGAGGCGACGAGGGCCACATCATCGTGGGGGAGCGCACCAGCATTCAAGACAACAGCGTGCTCCACACCACGCCGTGGTGGCCGACGGTGGTGGGCGACGACTGTGTGGTGGGCCACCTCGTGCACCTCGAGGGCTGCACCATCGAGCCTGGCTGCCTCGTCGGCAACGGCAGCATCGTGATGCACCGCGTCGTGGTGCACACCGGAGCCATCGTCGGTGCCGGTGCGGTAGTGCTGAACGACACCGTGGTGCCGCATGGGGCTCTTGCCGTCGGGGCGCCCGCGGTGATCAAGGAAGGCCGAGCGGATCCTGCACACATCGAACGGGCGGTTGCCGCCTATGTGCACCGAGCGCGCACCTACCCCGAGCAGTTGCGGCGAATCGACTGATGCGTCAGCTCGTGGTGTCGGTGGCCAACCACGACGTCGAGTTGGCATCCGATGAATTGTGGCGTCTCGGAGTGGTCGCCATCGAGGAGCGGCAAGTGCCGGACGGGGTCGAGCTCTGGACATCCGTCGGCGACGAATTCGACTCCGTGGAGATGCCCTGGGCGTGGCGTTTCGTAGAGGTGGACGCTGCCGTTGCCGACACGTGGCGGCAGTTTGCGAAGCCCATCATGGTCGAGGCTGATCTCGTGGTACAGCCCGCGTGGGTGTCGTACGACGCACCCCATGAATCCACGGTGGTCGTGATAGAGCCGGGCTCCACCTTCGGAATGGGCGATCACCCCACCACTCGTCTCACTCTCGTCGCGGCTCGCCGCTGGGTGCAGCCCAGCACACGGGTCCTCGACGTCGGTTGCGGATCTGGCGTTCTCGCCATCGGCGTGATGCTCCTCGGCGCAGCGTCCGCCGTCGGGATCGACATCGCTCCGGCGGCCGTTCCTGTGACGCTGTCGAACGCACAAACGAACGGTGTGTTGGTCGATGTCAGCACGACGCCGTTGGAAGAGGTCGTGGGCGAGTTCGACTTGGTACTCGCCAACATCCTTGCTCCGGCGCTCGTCGAGTTGGCGCCGCACCTTCGTCGGGTGCTGGCGCCCGGTGGAACGCTGGTGGTGAGTGGCATTCTCGACGGCGCTCACGACCACGTACTCGCGGCGTTGCAACCACTCGAGGTCGCGCAGACCGACACTCTCGATGGTTGGGCTGCAGTCACCCTTCGCTGAGTGATGCGGCCGACAACACGTCGGCGCGCCGCGGCATCGACGGCACAGCCCCAGCCACGGTGGTGGAGAGCGCTGCCGCCACCGAGGCGTAGCGCATCGCGTCGAGCAGGGCGTCGCCGGCGGCGAGGCGGGCGCAGAGCGACCCTGAGAAGCAGTCGCCCGCCCCGGTGGTGTCGACTGCAACCACCCGATGCGCAGCGATGTGCTCGACACCGCTGGACGTGTGGAGGTCGGCTCCTTCGGATCCACGCGTCACGATGACCGCCGCTGCTCCCAGCGACCGGAGGCGGTCGACTCCGCCGAGCAACTCCACCTCGTGCTCGTTGGGTGTCAGCACGTCGCAGAGCGCGAGGAGAGAATCCGGCAGCGGCTTCACCGGCGCCGGATTCAACACGGTGGTGGCGCCGGCGGCCTTTGCAGCGCGGAATGCGTGCTCGATGGTGGCCACCGGTACCTCGAGTTGGGCAAGCACCACCGTCGTCGGCGGCGGCGTCGCTGGCGCAACCGTGTCGTTCGCTCCCGCAACCACCACGATCGAATTCTCACCCTCGGCGGACACGAAGATCAGTGCTCTTCCCGACGGCGCCGATGCGACGACGACGCCACTGATATCGATGCCGTCGTCGCGCATGACGTCGAGCAGCGCAGCACCTGCCCCGTCGCTACCAACAGCGCCGACGAACGCAGTGGACGCCCCAGCTCGCGCGCAAGCCACTGCCTGGTTGAGACCCTTACCCCCGGGATACTCGGCATAGCTCGAGCCTGGGACTGTCTCGCCGGGTGCCGGCAGGCGCTCAACGGTGGCTACCAGGTCGAGGTTGGCGCTGCCCACCACGCAGACATCGAACACGTCAGGCCTCCGGCCGAAACACTGCGGGTCGCTTGGCGATGAACGCAGCGACGGCCTCCTTGTGTTCCTCTGTGGTCCAGCACACGCTGAGCATGGCCATCTCGCGTTGTTGCGCCGTGAACAGGTCGGGTTCCGCCATGTTCTCGGTGAGCAACTGCTTCGTCATCCGTAGTTGCCGGTCGGGATTGGCTGCATAGCTTCGGGCGACGTCGAGTGCTCGATCGAGCAACTCCTCGGGCTCGGCCAGTTGGTCGGCGAGACCGATCGAATGGGCCTCGGCGCCGCTGAGCAAACGGCCGGACAAGCACAGGTCGCTCGCCCTACCGAACCCGACGCGTGCGGTCAACAGCGTGGTGCTCGCCAACTCCGGGACGAGACCCATCTTGATGAACCCCATCCCGAACTTGGCAGCAGTACTTGCCACGATCTGGTCGGCGGGAAGACACATCGTCGTTCCGATACCGACGGCCGCTCCATTGACGGCGCACACGACAGGCTTGCTCGCCCGGATGAAGGCCACCCAGTCGAGGCCCTTGGGCATGCCGCCAACGCCGCCGGCAGTGTCGTTTCCGGGGTCGGCACCGTTCAAACGAGTGGAGAAGGTGGCGTCCATGTCGGCCCCTGCGCAGAAGCCTCGTCCGGCGCCGGTCATCACGATGGCCCCGATCCTCGGATCATCGTTGGCGGCCATGATGGCGTGCGCCTGTTCCTCTGCCATCCGAGGCGTCCATGCATTGAGCCGATCGGGCCGATCCAGCGTGATCACGCTGATCGGGCCCTCGTGACGAACGTTGATCTGCTGGTAATCCACGCTGTCACTTTGGCACGGATCGCAGGATCCACGTGATGCCCTGTCCCTCGAACGACATCGACTCGGTCAGACCGGAGCGGTCGCACGCATCGAGTTGATCGACAACATCGGAGTTCGTCTGCCACCAGATACGGCTGAACTCGAAGGGATGCAGCATGAGGAGCACGCGCGTCGCGGTGAGGAGGTGCTCGGCGTCGATCTGGTGCGCCCAGCCGCGAGCCACGGCATCGGTGAGCGGGATCTGGTGTCCGGCCGGAGGCTCGATCTCCCTCGTTCGGAGCGCATCCTCGAAGGACCGAACGTAGATGCAACCCACCACCTGCTGCTCGACGACCACGCTGTAGGTGAGTGCCACGCGCTCACGCTGCTCACGATCATGGCGCACCAGGTCGCCGAGGTTCTCGTGCTTGCTGAATGTTTCGGTAGGCCAGTCCTGCGCGCTCCACCGTCGCAGCATGGCGATGTCGCGCATCACTGCGTCGTAATCCTCATCGAGCAACTCGGGGGAGAGGGCTACAAACTCCACCCCGAGTGAAGCGATCGACACTCTGTCGGGAACGCCCTCGGGTAGCCAGTACGTCATGGCGCGGTCCTCCGTAGCGGCGAGGTGTCGAGGCGATCGAGCGCCGGCAGGTAGGTGCGCACTGCATCGGAGCGAAACAGCGTGCAGAGGTCGGGCCGAAAGAAGCGCGCACCCTCGCGGACGACATAGTTGAGGATGAAGAAGCGGTAGACCTCGGGGAGGAACATCACCTCTTCGTCGGTCATCGGGAACCTCTGGCGATAGGCCTTCAGGAACTCGAGAAACGTGGGCTCCACCAGCGTGTGCGGGCCGTAGGTGAATTGCGTGCGGTCGCCGGTCTTCGACGACACGCGTGAGAGGAAGTAGAAGTCGAGGAGGCGAGGCTCGATGCGGAACCAGTCGTAGTCCCACCGGCTGAACAGGCGGAACGAACCGTCTCTGTCGGTGGCCACCGAGAAGTTTCCGAGGTTCCAATCGATCAGCACCGGAATCTTCGGCCACTCGTCGTAGCCGACATCGATCAGTCGCTGCAGGAACGCATGCGTGTGCTTCCAGAGCACCCCGATGGACTCCGGCGGTAACTCGAAGTTCTTCGAGGCGAAGGGGCTCTCCAACAGATCGAGAAGATGGATCGCATCGCTCTTGATGGTCTTCGAGCCCGCTGGGATGGCCGGGGCGATGTCGGTGCAGGCCAGATGAAACTCGGCGATTTCCGCCGCCAGGTTCCGCACCTGATCCAGGCTCAGCACACGGGGCAACGTGTCTCGGCGAGGCACATCGTCGTAGAAGACTGCCCACATTTGCTGGTCGTACCAGGTGAAGAGGCGCCCATCCTTGCGCCAGACGTCGGCGAGCATGCCCTTGAACCGCGTGTGCTGCAGGTGCTCCGCACATCGGTTCAGGCGGTCGTGATCCTCATAGAAGAGGAAGTACGAGCCGTATGAGGAGACCTTGCCGACCAGGGTTCCACCATCATCGAGATGGAGCCGATAGACGCGATTCGTGGAGACGTTCGCGCTGACCTCGACGACTCGAACGAGATGGCGGGCGTCGCCGTACGCAGACCACGCCGCCGTGATGGCTGACCGATGACGCGACGAGTCGAGCACGCAACGATCGTACGCCCCGACAGCGAGGTGGCTGGGTCAGCCCACGTTGCGGGCGCGGACTCCGATGGGGGCGATCAGTCGGAAGCCCGCTGCGTGGCGCTCGTCTTCGCTCTCGCCGCCCCAGAAGCCGTACTCATGGTTGGTGCGCGCGAACTCGCGACAGGTTGCATTCACGGTGCACGAAGCACACACCGACTTGGCGGCAGCCTCACGCCGATCTCGTGCCTGCGGGCGCTCTGCCGGCAGCGGGAAGAACAGATGCGTCAAGCCTTTGCAGGCAGCACTGTTCATCCATCGATCGTCGGTGAACGTGCGATGAAAAACCACATCGACCGCTGCCATGGAACCCCCTCGTCCGTCAGGCCTGCGAAATACTTGCTGTGAGCAAGTAGCGCTTACTCTACGTCGAAACTGTCCCAGTGTCGATAGCATCTGACCTGCGGTTTCACGCCAAGAGGTGACGCACACCGGCAGCGAATCGCTCGACGTCCGTTTCGGTGGTGTCCCAGGCGGTCATCCAGCGCACCTGGTTGCGCGCCACATTCCAGTCCCAGAAGAAGCACCACTCGCGCAACGGCTCGATGACCTCGGCGGGAAGGCACGGAAACAGACTGTTCACGGCCGGAGGGGCGTCGTAGCTGACCCCCGGAATGTCCTTGGTGAGCCGGTACAGCAGTTGCGCCATGCCGTTCGAATGCAGTGCAAGGCGGATCCAGAGTTCATCGTCGAGCAGGGCGTTCAACTGCGCTGCAACGAAGCGCATCTTCGACGGCAGTTGGTTCACCTGTTTGCGCACGTACTTCGCTCGACGAGCCAATGTCGGGTTCAAGTACACGACCGCCTCGGCAGCAGCAGCGCCGGCCTTCGTGCCGCCGAAACTGACCACGTCGACGCCAGCATCGACGGTGAACGAGCGCATCGCAGCAACTGTCCCTCCGAGCGCCGCAGTGGCGTTGGCGATACGCGCTCCGTCGAGGTGCACCACCATGCCCATCGAGTGCGCAACGTCGCAAATGGCGGCCACCTCGTCGGCGCTGTACAACGTGCCGAGTTCGGTGCTCTGGGTGATGCTGACCACTCCGGGTTGGGCGTGGTGCTGCACCCCCTGCAGGTGCGCCAAGGATCGAAGCTGATCCGGGTGCAACTTGGCCTCAGGAGAAGCCTGCGTGAGGAGCTTGGCGCCGAGTGCCCGCTCCGGCGCTCCGGTTTCGTCGACCGCAATGTGCGCCCAGTCGGTACAGACCACGCAATCGCCGGGCTGCACCATCGTGGCGAGCGCCATCACATTCGCGCCGGTGCCGTTCCACACCAGGAACGACTCGGTCTGACCGCCGAAGAGATCTCGAAGACGTGTCGTCGCCTCTTCCGTCCATCGGTCGCTTCCGTACGCCAGGGCGTGACCCTCGTTGGCGGCGATGAAGGCCTCGAGCACCCTCGGATGTGCTCCTGCTGCATTGTCGCTGGCAAAGGCTCGTTCAGGGGCGGGAGGCAGGGGAGCGGCGTTCGATGACATCGTCGCCCATTCTGCCTGGCATCAGGCGACGGACGTGTCTGGAGCGTCTTCTTCACGTAGACGAATCGGCCCAACACGGTCGGCCTTCAGGCCCGTCTTGCCGTCGTAGAACGCCCGGATGACGTCCATGTCGGCGCGTACGTCGCCAGTGAGGCGAAATGCTCGCCCGAAGCCCCCGCTACGGGTGCTGCGGTCGAGGAAGGAGAGCACCAACGGCACATCTGCCTGCTGAGCGATTCGATAGAAGCCCGACTTCCAGTACTCGGTTTTCGAACGCGTTCCCTCAGCGGGCACCAACAGACGCAGGACTGGTCGCTCGTTGAGTTCTTTCGCCAGCGCTGCCACCATTCCACCGGGCGCGCTGCGATCGATGGCCACGCCGCCGAAGCGCCGCATGATCGGCCCCATCGGGCCACGGAACAACGAGTCCTTCCCGAGCCACGACAACTTCACGCCACAGACTCGCGCATGCGCCAACATGAGGGGAAAGTCCCAGTTCGTAGTGTGCGGCGCCGCAATGATCACGCACCGATCGGGCATTGATTCCGGCACCGGGATCGAGGACCAGCGCCAAAGACGAAGCCAGCATCGTGCGAGAAGATTCTTCACCGTTGCACCCTAACGGTCGCCTCTCGGCTGTGGTCGTCAGGCTCCGAAGCAGGTGGTGATCACCCTGTGGCGGCGCTCGGCTGCGCTCGGGCCGAGGTCGGCGACGGTCATCGACCGTTGGATCCAGCGATCGCGTCCGTCCCACCTTGGTTGGTACGACGATCGTCCGTGCACCGCAACGTCGTTGTCCACGATCAGCAGATCGCCGGCTTCGAGCGCCACGCCGGTGTGGTGCGCATCGATCGCAGCCGACAGGGCGCGAATCGCTGCATCGGCGTCGCGGTCGGTACCTGTCATCAACTCGGCGTCGAAGACCAACTGTGGGCGTTGCCGATCTCCACGCAACACGGGCATCGGGGCTCCGAGCACGTTGCGGTTGCCATGGAGGTAGCTCTCGTCCACTGCGGTACGGAAACGCGGCTGGAAGAGCGTGTCCACCACCTCCTCGGGCAACAGTGGCAAGAGCTCGAAGATGCTCGACAGTGTGGTGATGGCCTTCGGGTCGCCACGAAGGCACAGGAGCAGCAGGTACCTCGGCCGGTGCGGGTGGAAGGCAGCCTCGGTGTGAAACATCAGGTCGACGCCCGACGAGGTACTCACCTGGCGAAGGGCAGTGTCCTTGGTGGGAACGAGGTTCTGCACGAGGTCGCCGCCATGTTCGGGGCGATAGCCAACCGGTTGACCCAGGCGGCGCGCCACGGCAAGCAGCACGAACTCGGTCGCCAATGACTTGACGACCGGGGCCGTGGGGGAGTCGGGGGTGTCGGGAAGCTCACCGATGGGCACGCCACGCACGATGATCGCGCCGGCCTGCGGTGCTGCGTCGCCGAAGTCCACCAGCGCGTCGTGTACCTCTGACGGCAGCCGCCGAGTGAAGTGGCCAGCAGCGCTCACGAAGGATTCATCAGAGAGCGCTCCACGCGGAGGAACGATCGCCGGCCATGAGGATGACTGCACCACGACGGGGGGCGCATGTTCGATGAGGGTGGGCATACCGACGCTCCTGAATCCTGGAAGAGATATTCCATTCTACTCACGAAACGGAATATCGGTTCGATCGTGATGTCACTGACTACGCTTCGCCGTGTGGAAGTGGAGGAGCGCATCGGCAAGGAGGGTGCAACCCTCACCCCAGCCGAACGGCGCGTGGCCGAGGTGGTGCTTGCGCAGCCCCAGTTGGTCGCGTTCGGCACGGTTGCCGACCTGGCAGAAGCGGCGGGTTCCGGTGCCGCCACCGTGGTGCGACTTGCCAGCAAGCTGCACTACGACGGCTTCACCGAACTCCAATCGGCTGTTCAGCGCGGGTTGGCTCGCCAGTTGCGGCCGGCCGCAGAGCGCATTCGGGAGCCTGCGGCAAGCGACTCGATCTCTCGCCATCTCGATCTGGAGATCGACAACGTTGCCAGCACCCTGCGCTCGCTCGACGTGGAAGCGCTCGACGACCTGGTGAGCCACATCGCCCACCCGAGCCACCGAGTGCACCTGCTCTCTGGCGATGCATCGCTCGGCGTGGCGCAGCAGTGGCTCGGCGAGCTCTCCGCTCTGCGCGAGCACGTTGGGCTCATCGAGGGCAACGACGTCGCCGTTCAGCGAATGTTGGCTCACATGGAACCCGTGGACACGGTGATCGCCATCGATCTTCGGCGCTACGACCGCTGGGTCGTCGACGCGGTGAAGAGCTGCAGCGCCAGGGGAGCCTGGATCGCCGCAGTCACCGACAGCCTGCTGTCGCCCCTGGCTGCCCACGCAGATCGAACCTTCACCGTCGCTGCAGCGGGCGGGGGACCGTTCGACAGTCACGTCGGCACCCTGGCGCTCGCCAACCTCGTCATCGCCGGAGTGGCATCCCGTCTTCGCACCGAAGCAACCCATCGACTCGACCGGGCCGAGGAGGCGTGGCGCGAGAGCGGCTCGTTGACGGATCGCTAGTCTTTCGTCATGACGAAAGATGCCGCCGTGGAGCATCCGGATCGATCGCGGTGCAAGTGGTGTCGAAGGGTGCTGCCGCCGCAGGCCACCGGTCGCCCACGACAGTTCTGCTCCCAGGCGTGCCGACAGTGGCATTGGGTCGGCCAGCAACGAGCACGCGAGCTGCAACTCAGCGAACACGAGTTGGTGATCACCAAGAGCGAACTCGACACCCTGCACGATCAGCTGTACGTGTTGGCCTGCGCTGTGAACGATGCCGAACGCGACCTGCACAGCGCCGGCGCCAGACCCTCATCAGCTGAACTCGCCGAGATCGTCGACTGGCTCCGCGAGGCCGCCGGACCACTGCGCGACCGAGAGCTCGGCCCGCGTCCGTAGTGCATCCGCCACCATCCGTTTCGTCATGACGAAAGCGATGGCGACCGGTGGGTGCGGGGAGAGGGGCGACATTCCAGCCCGAAGCGGTGACACCAGGCCAGAGGGCACCCAGGGAGATTCCTGACGAGTGACGAGGCGTGGCGCCAGCACGGCAGGCAGGCGATCCCGGCTGACAGCGAGTCGAGGACTCACATGACGAGGTGCACCCTGCGAGCCGGCGACAAGCTTTCGGCAACCTCAGTTGGAGCCACAGTGCGTTCCTCGGTTTCCCGGCGGAACGCCCATAATCCTCGTTATGTCAGTTTTCTCCGAACCTGCTCAACGGGTCTTCTTCGAGCCCGTCTGCTTCGGAGCGCTCTTCTTCTTCGAGCTGTCGGCCTTGGCAGCGGACGCCTTCTTCTTCGGCTCGGCCTTGGTCACCGTCGCAGCCGCTGGCCTGACCTGGCCCTTCTTCTTCGCTCCAGACTTCGACGTCGTTGTGGAGGCTGCCGTTGATGCTGCCTTCTTCTTGGCGCCCGCACGCTGCACCGGAGCAGGAGGGGCGCCGTAGGAGCTCAATCCTTCGCCGCTGCCGAGGAGCGAGGCGCCCATCTGGTGCAGGTCCTCCCCTACGTTTCCCAGGCGGTCACCGAGACCTCGCACCTTCTGCCCGACCTGGTCGAGGTTGTCGGCCACTTCACCGATGGCGCCCAGTTGATCGCCCATCATCTTGCCCATATCGCCGATGAAGGGGAGGTTCTTCAGCATCCCGCCACCCTTCTCAAGGGCGTGCAACACCGCAAGGAGCTGGTGCTTTGCTGCCTCGAGCATGTCCGCAGCGTGGCCCGCAAATGTGCGCACATCGCCTTCCAGGTAGGCGCTGGCCTGCTGAGCCCGAACGCCGGCATCACGCATCTGGGCGCCGGTCTCCTGCAGCAGACGTGGCAACTCCTGTGCCATCCGGGCCAATTCCTCGCGGTGCTCCCAGATGGACTCCACCATTGCCGAAAGCTTCGCCTCGTCGGTCACCGTTGTGCCAGCCATACCACACCCCTCTCTCGTTGCATCATCCCACGGCACGCTGCAGTGCAGCTTGCTCGAGAAGGGCAGTGGGCAAAAAGAGTCCGTTTGGCAAGAAATTTTCAAGCCTTTACCTGCGCCTATGGTTGAGAGTTGAGATCAGGCGTAAAGTCTAACCCTCAACCAACCGATGAGAGAGACATGCTTCGCTTGCACCGTGTGGTTCTCATGACCGGCGTCTGCCTGGCCACCACCATGTCGATGGTGGCCGAACCTGTCCTCGCCGCACCGAAGGCATCGGGGGCGCAGCACTCCACCTACACGGTCGTCGCAGGCGACTATCTCTCGGGTATCGCTGTGAAGCTCAACGTGAGCATGAAGCAGCTGCTGACGGCGAACCACCTCACGATCGACAGCGTGATCCTTCCCGGTCAGCAGTTGGTGGCCCCCACCACCGGCACTGCATCCACGAAGGCCAAGAGCGCACCGGCCACCGACACCTCCGCTGCTGATACGCAGTACACCGTTGCCTCGGGCGACTACCTCACTGGCATCGCTGATCGGCTGGGTGTGTCCATCCGTGCACTACTCACGGCGAACCAACTCTCGCTGAACAGCTTGATCTTCCCGGGCATGAAGCTGATCGTGCCCGCCGGTGGCAAGCTGCCCACCGCCACCCGCACGCCGAAGGCTCCGTCGAAGGCGCCAGCGAAGGCACCCGCTGCTGCGAAGCCCGCCACCTACACCGTGGAGTCTGGCGACTCGCTCAGCGGCATCGCCCAGTCATTCGGTGTCAGCCTCACCTCGCTGCTCGCAACGAACCGGCTGTCGTCCAGCAGCCTGATCTATCCCGGCATGGCACTCACATTGCCGAAGGGCGCCAAGCAGCCCGCCGCGGCGCCGCTCGCGGCTCCGAAGCCCACCGCGTCGAAGCCGACGCCGAAGTACACCGTCGTCGCTGGCGACTACCTGGGTGGCATCGCTCAGAAGTTGGGCGTCTCGCTGCCGAGCCTGCTCGCGGCGAACTCGCTGAGCGTCTCGAGCACCATCACCCCGGGCATGGCACTGGTCGTTCCCGCCGGCGGCCACCTGCCGGAGGCCACCGTATCGACTGCTGGTGATGCGTCATTGTCGAAGGACGTCCGCACGGTGCTGGCCTTCGCTCGGGCCCAGATCGGCAAGCCCTACAAGTTCAACACCGCCGGTCCGAACACCTTCGATTGCTCCGGCCTGGTGCTTGCCGCCTACGCCGAGATCGGCACCGACCTGCCGCACTACTCCGGCGCTCAGATCGCCTTCGGGACCGTCGTCGATTGGACCACCGAGGCGATTCGGCCCGGCGACCTCGTCTTTCTCGAGTCCGCCCCGGGCTCCGGTGTGGTGAACCATGTGGGCATCGCAACCAGCGCCACCACCTGGGTGCAGGCACCCCGCACCGGTGACGTGGTGCGTGAAGGTCGCCTCTCGACGACCCGTATCGTCGGCGTTCGCCGCCTCATTGGCGCTTGAGCGCCGTCCTCAGCGGACAGCGACCAGGTCGACCACGAACACGAGGGTCTCCCCCGGCTTGATCACTCCCCCGGCGCCACGGCTGCCATAGCCCAGGTGCGGCGGAATGGTGATGCGACGGCGACCGCCTTCGCGCATGCCCTTCACACCCTTCTCCCAGCCTTCGATGACCTCGCGGGCACCGAGGCGGAAGTCGAATGCCGAACCACGGTCCCAGCTGGCATCGAACTCCTGGCCGGTGCTCCACGACACGCCGACGTAGTGCACGACCACGCGCTTGCCGACGGTGGCCTCGGCACCCTCGCCCACGACCAAGTCGTCGGTTTCGAGGTCGGCGGGCGGCTCGCCCTCAGGAATGCTGATTACGGGTTTGTCGGACATGGCGGCACACGCTATCCGCCGAGCGCGATGAGTGCGACGGCGACCGCCGTGGCCGCAACCCCGAGCGCCTGCCACCACCGCATTCGTTCCCGGTTGAACACTACGGAGAGGATCACCGCGACGGTGGCGAACTGCGACGACGCAACCGACACCGGTCCGGTGTCGCCGCGCTGGAACGCCAATTGCAACGAGCCGATCGCAAAGAGGCCCAACAGGCCGGCGCCCATCGCATATCGGCGCCCAACTCCTCGGGCGAAGAACGGATCCGTTCGGAACAGGGCGATCGTGGTGAGCATGGCGAGGCCCGCCAGACGCTGCAGCACCACCGGCATCAGACCGCTCGCCTTGCTGACCTCCCCCATCAGCGTGAAGGCGATACCGAACGCGACGCCGCTGGTGACGCCCAGCACAGCTCCCATCGTCACGCTGCCGGAACCACCGGGCGTGTACGACGTGAGGACGAGCGCGACAAGACCAAGGCCCATACCCACTGCCGCTGTAGCGCCGGGCCGAACCCCATTGACGATGTCCCACAACACCGGCACGACTGCGAGCAGCACCGATGCCAGCGGGGCAACGATGCCCATGCGGGCAACGGCGTAACCCTCGTACAGCAGCATCAAGCCACCGATCATGAAGAGCCCCGACAACGCACCGATCACTGCGTCATGCGCTACCCACTCCCACTCGACCAAGAGCAACAGCAACGGCGACAGCGAGACGCTCGTGGCGACAGCTGTTCGTGTGACCGTGACGGAGGGCGTGGTGCGGGCCGAGCGAGCAGCAAAGAAGTCGGACGCACCGAGCAGCAGCGCAGCCGTCACCGCAAAGGTGAGCGCCAGCGTCACGGGGACGGCACGTCGGCGTAGAACTGCGCCGCCCACTGGCGGAACTGCAGGAATGGGCCGTCGGTGTCGGCGAGTGCCGGCCGATCGATGTACACCTTGTTCTCCCAGATCGGCTTGTCCTGCAGCAGTTGGCGCGAGATCTCATTGATCGCAGCCTCCCCTACCGCCGAAGTGGCCCGGTCGTCGGCAAAGCGACGAACCGTGAAGGTGAACCGCATCTCGCACCGGTCTGTCTCGATGGGCGTGGCACAGCCGAGCAACACGGTGTCGACGATGCCTCCGAAGCGGACCACGCTGAAGCCAGGACCCCATGCATCGGAATCGATGCGACCTTCCACGTTTCCCCGCGGGGTCACGAAGAACTGCTTCGACCGCATGTGCGATCTGAACCCGTTGGGCTCGTAGCGTTCGAGCACTGGAACCTCTGCGGTGCCGTGCACGTAGCGGAAGTGCGCTGCATCGACGCCGTTCTCCGCCATCTCCTGCCACGCCGTGTCGATGCTGAAGTATCGACTCACGGGAGGAGCCCACTCCTCGTTACCGAGGTCGAATTCGTCGACGATCGGAATATCCCACAACGGTGCTTCGTCGTCGGGGTGGTACCACGCCATCACCAGACCGTTGCGCTCCAGCACCGGATAGGTGCGAAGACGAGCCTTGCCATTCGTGCGCTCGCTGTAGGGAATGCACGTGTTGCGGCCGTTGGTGTCGAACTGCCAACCGTGGAACGGGCAGACGATCTCGCAGTCGCTGACGGTGCCGCCGTGGCCGAGGTGAGCGCCAAGGTGCGGACAGTACGCATCCTGGAGGTGCGCCTCACCGCGCTCGTCGCGCCAGATCACGAGATCGCGTCCGAATGCGCGATACGGCACCACGCCGCCGCTGGACACATGGTCGGACCATGCGACCGCGAACCAGCCGAACGGAACGGGCCAAGGGAACCTGCTCATGCGGGCAGCCCGAAGACCCGTGCTGCGTTGTGTCGCAGGAACTTCGGCCACACTTCGTCTCGAAGCGGCACCTGGGGCAGTTCAGCAAAGATCCGATCGAGGCTGAGACCCATCGGGAAGTACCCGGCGTACATCACCTTGTCCGCTCCCCTGCTGTTGGCGAAGTCGATGATCGCCTTCGGGTAGTACTTCGGAGCGAACGCGCTCGTGGAGTAGTAGAGGTTGGGCCACTTCAGCAGCAGCTTGGCAGCCAGTTCCGTCCACGGCTCGGCCCCATGACGCATGATGAAGGTGAGCTCCGGAAAGTACCAGCAGACCTCATCGACGAGTTCGACATGCTGCGGTGCCATCGGCAGGCGCGGACCGGGAACGCCGACGCAACACAGCACCGGCAGCCCGATCTCGGCGCACTTGGCGTACACGGGATACATCCGCTTGTCGTTGATCGGCAGTGGCGGATTGCACCCACTGGGAAACAGCGACACGCCCTTGATGCCGAACTCGTCGTGGGCTCGCTGAATGTCGCGGAGCACCTGCACTCCCCCATTTGGGTCGACGTGCAGACAACCGAAGAAGCGGTCCGGGTGGCTCCGCAAAGCGTCGTTCTGAATACCGCCGTCGAGCGAACATCCGATGAGCGCCCGGTCGATGCCGTGGCCATCCATCTGGTCGAGGGTGATCGCGATCATGTCGGCGTCGGTGGGCTGTTCCGGAATGTCCTTGAACATGTACTGCGCGGGCATCGCCATGCCCTGGCTCTCCTGATCGCGAAGATTCGGTCGCAGGAACGAGTACCAAAGTTCGCGTTGGCCCGGCTCGGGAATGCCGAGCATCAGATCGATCACGCCCACGTCGAGTGGCATCCCCATGCGGGCGACGATACTCGTTGTCAGAGCACCGCCCGCAGCGCTGCCACCAACGCCTCACCGTCGGCGTCGGTGTTGTGAGCCGTGAAACTCACCCGCAGCAATGGCTGATTCCCCCATCGATGCACCGGCACCTCCACTCGGTACTCGTTGAAAAGGCGCTGCTGCAATGCCACCACGTCTACGGCTTGCGGGAGACGGATGGATGCGAGCTGGCCGATCCACTCGTGATCAATCGGCTCATCCGGGCTGATGGACTCCAGACCGGTGAGTTCGTTCACCGCCAGCCTCGTGGCCATCGTTCGACGATGCCCGTCAGCCTGCACGGCAGACCATTCGTGTGACGCAACAAAGTCGAGGGCTGCAGAGGTGGCGAGAAACGCCGAGAGGTCGCGAGTGCCCTGCCACTCGTGATGGTCCACGAACTCCGAGCCACTTGGATGGTCGCTCTCCCATCCCCAACTCACCACCAGTGGTTGCAGCATGGACTGCACCTCGCGACGTGCCCAAAGAAACGAGCTTCCCTTCGGTGCGCACACCCACTTGTGGAGGGCACCGGTATAGATGTCGCAGCCGAGTTCTTCCACGTCGAGCGCGATGTGACCGGGCACGTGAGCCCCGTCGACCACAGCCAGGATTCCCGCCGAGCGCGCTCGTCGGCACAGCTCCTGCACCGGAAAGATCAGCGCCGTGGCGCTGGTGATGTGGCTCAGGAACAACACCTTTGTGCGTGGCGTGACGCTGTCCCACACTCGTTCGATGAAGTCGGCAGCGGAGGTGACCGGCAAGGGAATCGGAACACGCACGTACTCGGCAGCCGCAGTGGCGCAGCGCTTTCGCCACGTTCGGTCCATCGCTCCGTACTCGTGGTCGGTGGTGACCACCTGGTCGCCTCGATGCAACTCGAGGCTGTTCACCACCATGTTGATCGCCGTCGTTGGATTAGGGAAGAACACCACGTCGTCTGCCGATGCACCAACGAACGAGGCGAGCCGAAGTCGTGCGTCCGCCAGCAGCGAATCGGCGCGACGGCCGAGCCACTCCACCGGGTTGCGCTCCATCTGCATCTGTAACTCCTGATACGCAGCGAACACCCCACGAGGCACTGCTCCGAAGGAGCCATGATTGAGGAAGACGATCGTCGGGTCGAGCAGGAAGTCGTCGCGTGACGGAACGGTCATGGCCGCAGGCTAGACGAGGCCCCCAAACCGCTCGGGTAGGTTGCACGCATGACGATGCCTGCGCACGGCGCCAGCCGCGATGAAGTGTTCCGCCATCTCGACGAGTTCAAGCAGCACGATGTCAAGTGGCGCGAAGGCCGCGCATTCACGCTTGCCTACAACGCCGGCCCGGAGGTCACCTCGATCGCCGAGGAGGCGTACCGCCGCTTCGGCACGGAGAACGGGCTGAACACGCACGCATTCCCCAGCCTGCAGCGGATTCAGTCCGACGTGGTGTCGATCGTTGCCGAGTGGTTCGAGGGTGGAAGCCAGGCATCGGGCTTCATTACGTCGGGTGGCACCGAGAGTCTGCTGCTCGCTGTAAAGGCAGCGCGCGAGCGCGGACGTCGCGAGAGCGGCATCACCGCGCCCAATGTCGTCCTGCCTACCTCTGCGCACGCGGCCTTCGAAAAAGGTTGCTACTACTTCGGCGTCGAGAGTCGACGCGTGCCGGTCGGCGCGGATTGGCGTGCCGACGTTGCGGCGATGGAAGCAGCCATCGACGACAACACCGTCCTGTTGGTGGGTTCTGCCCCGCAGTACCCGCAGGGCGTGATCGACCCCATCGCTGCGATTGCAGCGCTCGCGGATGCCCGCGGGATCAACTGCCATGTCGACGCGTGCATGGGCGGCGTCACGCTGACGTATCTCTCGCGCCTCGGTCATTACGTACCGGCCTGGAACTTCAGCGTTCCCGGGGTCACCAGCATCTCCGTCGACCTGCACAAGTACGGCTACTCGGCAAAGGGCTGCGGTGTGCTGGTGCACCGCAACAAGCAGCTGCGGGCCGATCAGACCTACGTCACCGACAACTGGCTCGGTGGTGTCTACGGGTCGAGCGGGGTGCTGGGTACCAAGAGCGGCGGTCCTTGGGCTGCGGCGTGGGCGGTGCTTCACCACCTGGGCGACGACGGGTACATGGCACTCACGGCTGCAGCTCGACGCGCATGCGAGGAACTGACTGCTGCGATTCAGGCCACTCCCGAGCTGGTGCTCCGCGCCATGCCCGAGAGCACGCTGCTCGCCTTTGGAGCGCACAACCCAGACGAGCTGGACGTCTACGCCGTTGCAGACCGCTTGTGGGAACGAGGTTGGTACGTCGATCGCCAAGGTCCACCGGCGTCACTGCACTGCACGGTGAACGCCATCCACGACGGCAAGATTCCCGAGTTCGTCGCCGATCTACGCGCAGCGGTCGCCGACGCCACGAAGGCGTCGGCGACCGGCGAGCTAGGTGCCTACGGCACCGTTGAATGATGGAGATCAGATCGGCGCGCTGATGGGTGTGGCATCCACCACGGCGCCCACCAACGTGGCCACGCTGGCGACGTTGCCGTCCTTGATCGTGGCGTAGTCGACCTCTGTGATGGCTCCGTTCTTCAGCACCACTTCCACATCGGTGGTGCCAGTGGCACCGACCCCGAGCGTCAAGGCCGACACCGTCACACGGAGCCGAAGCGACGTGCCGTCATCGGCCAGCACGCCGATGGCGGCCGGCGCGTTGAGCGCAGTGATCGGATCCGTTGCAGCCGGCGGCGTGTCGAGGAGTTGCCACTCGCCGTTCGCTGGCTGTGCATAGGTGGCGGCCGGCGTGACGATGTACGCCACCGAGGCACCATTCTGCGTGAGGACGAAACGGCTGGAGTCGCCCACACGATCGCCCTCACCTGTCAGTGAGGCCACCCCGTTCACCACGAACGTCGAGGTGAAGTGATAGCCAGCGGCCAAGGACTCCAGTGCCGTCTGTAGCAGTGGCGCTGGGTCGATCGTGGTGACGATGGTGCTCGCCGGTGCCGTCGATGACGGTGCGACGACGGAGGAACTTGCGCTGTCGGCGTTGTTCGCCGCAACGTTCGTGTCGTCGCTGCTGCATCCAACCGCAAGCACACTGAGGAGGGCGAGAGCGGCCCCTCCGAGGAGGGGCCGCACCCGCAGTTCACTGAGCAACATGAAGGTCAGTCGTCCTGTCCGTCGCCGCCACCGTGACCGCCACCGTGGTTGCCGCCTTCGCCGCCACCATTGCCGCCACCGTGGTTGCCGCCGCTGTGCTGCTCGTCGTCACCCTGGTCGTCGTCACCGTGGCTGTCGCCACCATGATCGTCTGCCTCCTGCTCGTCTCGGTCGTCACCATCGTCGTCGCCGTTGCTGGCGTCGACGGAGGTGGGCACGTTCACCGTGGGATCAGCCGCATCCTTGCAGCGGATGCGATCCTCCACGTTCACCGTGATCTGACCGTCGTTGAGGCGGGAGCGGATACGAACACGCTCGTGGTCGCCCCAGCGAACATCGACCTTGGTGTTGTTCGAGTCGGCCCGAACGGTTGCGGATGCCGGCGTTGCGACCACATCGGAGACGGTGCCATCTGCGTTCAGCACGTAGGCGATGGAGGCCGGCGTTGCGTCGCACAGCAGTCCGGTCCATGTCTTGGGCCCAGCAGCGATGTCGGCTGCTACCGGCACACCGCGAACCCGAGAGAGCGTGATGCGCAGCGAGGCTTCGACGACGGGCGGAGCCGCAGGATCGATCGAGGAGCTGGTGCCGTCGTCATCGGACTCGTCCTCGACGGGCTCGACCTTCACGCTGATCGTCAGCGAGCGACTCTGGCCGTCGGCGGAGGTGAAGGTGATGCTGACCCGGGCGGATGATTCGGCACCTTCCGACCGGTGCTGCACTTCTCCAACCACTGCGGAGGGATCACCAGGATTGTCGACGGTGAGCTCAGGCCCGCCGTCTGCAGTCGTGCCCACCGTGTAGGCAACGGTGACCGGTGCACCGACGGCGAAGATGTCGCCCGTCCAGGAGCCGGGACCCTGCAGTGCGGCGAGCGAGCCTGCCTTGGCCGACACGCTCTGGGTGCCGTGCTTGCTCTTCACCGAGACCTTCACCGAACCGTCGGCATTCGTGAACACCACGGCTCGAGGGCTTGCCTTGGTGGCCACCATTCCGTCGGCCGGTGTGATGGCCACATCGGCGAGGTTGCCTCCGGGGCCCGTCGTGACGGTGACCGTGAGGGCAGCGCCCATGAACGGCAGCGAGAACTGGGCTGGTGTCGGTACGGGCACCGAGGGAGCGGGCACCGTCGGGGTGGTATCCACCGGCAGCGTGGGGGTGGTGTCGACGGGCACGGTGGACGGCGCTGCGTGAGCAGCCCCGACGCCGAGACCGGCAAACAGCAAGATGGCGCTGGCAAGAGTGCCTGCCGACCACTTCATTCGATTCATGGGGGGTTCCTCCGTTGTTGGTTCGTCGCCCGCAGCAGACACGCCACCCGTCACTGGAAGGTTTGGCCGCTCTTTGCTTGTCGAAGGTTTCGGCAACATCATCGATTTCTTGATCAAAGATCTGTCCAAATTGCCTCCCGAGAACGGTGACGCCACCACCGCGTGGCGGCAAGGACTAGAGTCGGCGGTGCAGATACACCCGACCGGGAGAGCCACCGACGCAGCCAGCGGCGGGGCGCCGAAGGAGCAACCTCCCCGGAATCTCTCAGGCCCACGGACCGGTCGAGTGCGCAACGCTGGAAAGCAGTCGGTTCTCCGACTCGCCGAAGGGGAAATCCGCCCGACTCGTGACGGTGGAGAAGCTCTCAGGCACCGATGACAGCGGGGGACGCAGGCACCAAACCAGTCACCCGGAGGCATCCCGTGAGCGCACGCGCCACCCTCGCCGAACTGCTCGGCACCGCCGACTTCGTCGGTCGACACATCGGCCCCAGTCCCGAAGAGCAAGCCCACATGTTGGCGGCGCTCGGGCTCGGCTCTCTCGACGAACTGCTCGACGCAACGGTCCCGAAGAGCATCCTCATGGATGGCGCGTTGCCCTTGCCGGCGCCGCGGGCCGTCGACGATGTGATGGAGGAGCTGCGCACCATCGCCGGCAGCAACCGGGCCCGCACCTGTCTCATCGGTCAGGGCTACTACGGCACCACCACTCCCCCGGTCGTTGTTCGCAATGTGCTCGAACACCCCGGCTGGTACACGGCGTACACGCCGTACCAGCCCGAGATCAGCCAGGGGCGTCTCGAGGCATTGCTGAACTTTCAGACGATGATCACCGAGCTCACCGGCTTCGAACTGGCCAACGCGTCGTTGCTCGACGAGGCAACCGCTGCTGCGGAGGCAATGACGATGGCGCGTCGCACATCGTCCTCGAAGAGCAATCGGTTCGTGGTGCATCACGACACACATCCCCAGACGATCGCCGTGATGTCCACACGCGCCGAACCGATCGGTATCGAACTCGTGGTTGGCGACCTGGATCTCATCGAGCAGGGCTGCTTCGGCCTACTCCTGAGCTTGCCTACCTCCACCGGTGCCGTACCCGACTGGCGTAGCGCCATCGCAAGAGCACACAGTGTCGATGCCGTGGTCGTGGTTGCGACAGATCTGCTTGCGTGCGTGCTCACCACCCCGCCCGCTCAACTCGGCGCCGACATCGCAATCGGCTCAGCGCAGCGTTTCGGCGTACCGATGGGTTTCGGTGGCCCCCACGCTGCGTTCATCGCCACGACCGACGCCGCAGCGCGGACGCTGCCCGGTCGCCTCGTCGGCGTGAGCACCGATACCGAAGGCCGCCCTGCAATGCGCCTTGCCCTCCAAACACGCGAGCAACACATCCGCCGCGAGAAGGCCACCTCCAACATCTGCACGGCTCAGGTGCTCCTCGCGAACATGGCCGGCTTTTACGCCACCTGGCATGGCCCTGAAGGCTTGCGACGGATTGCCGAGCGGGTGCAGCGCCTCACCTCCATTGCCGCAGCGGCCCTTCAGCGTTCGCAAGTGAAGGTGGTTCATACCACTTGGTTCGACACGCTGCTGGTGGCCTGCGATGCCACTGCCACGTTGGCCCGAGCGTGGGCTGCGGACCTCGACCTGAGGTACGTGGATGATCAACATGTCGCCTTCAGCTTCGACGAACTCACCGACCTGCGCATCGTGCAGCGAGTGTTGGCCATCTTTGGGGCCGACCTTTCACTCGAGGCACATCTCGACGACATTCCCGACGGTCTCCCGGACCGACGAGCTGATGCCTTCCTCACCCAGCAGGTGTTCCACCGCTACCACACTGAGCATGAGATGCTGCGCTACCTCCGCAGGCTCAGCGACCGCGATCTTGCTCTCGACCGCACGATGATCCCGCTCGGCAGCTGCACCATGAAGCTGAACGCCACCGTGGAGATGGAGCCCGTCACATGGCCGGAGTTCGCGAATGTGCATCCGTACGCGCCCGACGATGAGGTCGAGGGCTACCGGACGCTGATCGACCAGCTCGAGCAGATGCTCATTGCGGTCACGGGCTACGACGCCGTGAGCCTGCAGCCGAATGCCGGGAGCCAAGGAGAGTTCGCCGGTCTGCTGGCGATTCGCGCCTATCACCGCAGCCGCGGCGATGCCGACCGCACGGTGTGCCTCATTCCATCGAGCGCTCACGGCACCAACGCCGCATCCGCCGTCATGGCTGGTATGCAGGTCGTGGTCGTGGCGTGTGATGAGCACGGCAACATCGACGTCGCCGATCTGCAATCAAAGGTCGATGCCGCTGGCTCCAGCCTCGGCGCTGCGATGGTCACCTATCCGTCGACGCACGGCGTGTTCGAGGAGGCCATCTCCGAGATCTGCGACATCGTTCATCGCGGTGGCGGGCAGGTGTACGTCGACGGCGCGAACCTCAACGCCCTGGTCGGCATGGCGCAACCGGGCAAGTTCGGCGCCGATGTGAGCCATCTGAACCTTCACAAGACGTTCTGCATCCCGCATGGCGGAGGCGGCCCGGGGGTTGGTCCGGTTGCCGTTCGGGCACACCTCGCGCCGTTCCTTCCCGGCCACCCCCTCGCGACCGGCGCTCGACCCGTCGCAGCTGCGCCGTTCGGTTCTGCAGGGATTCTGCCGATCTCATGGGTCTACATTGCGCTGATGGGTGCCTCCGGGCTCCGTGCGGCGACGTCGGCGGCCATCCTCAACGCCAACTACATCGCCCACCGCCTCCACGCCGCGTACCCGGTGCTGTACACCGGTGCGCACGGACGAGTCGGCCATGAGTGCATCGTCGACCTGCGGGCCATCACCAAAGAGGTCGGCGTGACCGTGGACGATGTTGCCAAGCGCTTGATGGACTACGGCTTCCACGCTCCCACGATGAGCTTTCCGGTGGCGGGAACCCTGATGATCGAACCCACCGAGAGCGAGACGCTGCGCGAGCTCGATCGCTTCTGCGATGCCATGCTCGCCATCCGGGCGGAGATCGAGCGCGTCGCACGCGGCGAGTGGCCCCTGGAGCAGAGTCCGTTGCGAATGGCACCCCACACCGCCGAGGATCTCCTGGGCGAGTGGAGTAGGCCGTATCCGCGGGAGTTGGGTGCGTACCCGCTCGATTCGCTGCGCGCCTCGAAATACTTCCCACCTGTCTCGCGCATCGATGCAGCGTTCGGCGATCGCCATCTGGTGTGCACCTGCGAACCGATCGAGTCCTACGCCCACCTGTAAGGAGGCGTCGCGCTACCGTCTGTCACATGGCCGATAGCGCATCCACCTCGTCCTCCTCGTTGGGTCTCGGCGACCTGCTGGCATTGTTGGGCGGCGCCAACCCGCTCGCCGGGATCAGCAAGTCGATCGCCCAGTTCCAACATGGAGTGACGCAGCTCATCGAGAGCGTCGAGCGATTCAACGACACGATGGACCAACTCAATCAGGTGGCGCACCGGGTGAATGGTCTGCTCGACACCGTCGAGCAACTCAGCGGGCCGCTCGAGATGGTGGCTCCGGCAATCGCCAAGCTACCTACCGACCTCGCCGCCATCAGCAACGTGGTGAACGACCTCGGCCGCTTCCTGCAGCCACTTGGCTTGCGCCCGCTCGCTGCGCTGCGTTCGAGCGTCGGACGGCAGCCTGCTCCCCCGGTTGCACCAGCCCCGGTAACTGCACCCAAGAAGCCAGCCGCCAAGAAGCCAGCCGCCAAGAAAGCAGCCGCCAAGAAAGCACCGGGGAAAAAGGGAGCGGCGACGCGGCGCTGAGGATCAGCGTTTCGCCACGAACGGCAGCGTCACCACGCTGCCCGGCAACCCGGCGCCCCGCACATCGACGCTCACATCGGTGCCCACTGCCACATCGGGATGCAGCAGCGCCAGTGCGATGCCATGGCCGAGCATCGGCGAGAAGTTGCCGCTCGTCACCACGCCGACATCCGCACCATCAACCGTTACTCGGCACTCGGCACGCGGTGGTCGGCGGCCTTCGGTGGCAATGCCACGAAGCACCCGGGCTACGCCAGCATTTCGCTCGGCGAGCAGCGCATCCCGACCGCGGAATGTGGGTTTGTTCCACGCCACCACCCACTCGAGGCCAGCCTGCAGGGAGGTGATACCCGCACCAAGTTCGTGACCATGCAGCGGAAGGCCAGCCTCCAAGCGGAGGGTGTCGCGTGCGCCGAGACCTGCCGGCAACACGCCGCTGTCCGAGAGCGCAGACCACAACTCGCTCGCTGCGTCCACGGGCACCGCAATCTCCAGGCCCGCCTCGCCGGTGTACCCGGTGCCGGCAACCACACACTCGGCGCCACGCCACGCGCAACGCTGCACTCTGAAGCGGCCCACCTGGGCTGCGTCGGGAAAGACCGTAGCTACTCGCTCGCGAGCGCTCGGCCCCTGCACTGCGATGATGGCGCGAGTCGAGGTGGTGTCGGTGCCACCAATGGCACCCACCACGTCGTCGGTGTTCGACGCGTTCGGCATCACGTCGAAGATGTCGTCGTCGAGCCACCACACGATGATGTCGTCCATCACCGATGCGTCGGCCTCATCGAGGAGATGCGTGTACTGCGCTCGCCCAGGCTGCACCTTCGCGAGGTCGTTCGTGAAGGCAGCCTGTAAGGCGCCGAACGCTGCGCCACCTTCCACGCGCACCGTGCCGAGGTGCGACACATCGAACATCACCGCGTCGCGGCGGCACGCCAGGTGTTCCTCGATGGTGCCGATCGGGTAGTTCACCGGCATGTCCCAGCCGCCGAACTCCACCATCTTCGCTCCCAACGAGCGATGCACGGCGTCGAGCGGGCTGAGACGCAGCCCCGACATCAGACCGCCTGTGCGGTGTCGGCCGGTGCTGAAGATGCGGCGAGCTGCACCAACTGCTCGTCGAGGCCGATCTTCAGCCCGCCGATGGCGAGCACGTTGAGCACGCCCTGGCCACGGCGCATCACGTCGATGAGCTGGTCGCCGTCGCACAGCAGCACGTCGTTGCCGCTGATCACGAGGTGGGCTGCGGCAATGTCGGTGTCGACGTGTTCGCGGAGATATTCGAAGGCGGTGCGAACGTTCTCGAGCTTGATGCCAGCGTCGAGCAGGCTCTTGATGACGCGAAGCTCGAGCAGGTCTCGATAGCTGTACTGGCGGCGGCTACCGCTGCCACTCGCGTCGGTGAGCGACGGGCGAACCAGATTGGTGCGCGCCCAGTAGTCGAGCTGCCGATACGAGATGCCGACGATCGATGCGGCTTTGGTACCGCTGAAACCCACTTCGCTCATTGCCCGGCCTCCTGGGTGTTGCGAGCCACTGATCACACCGACGTAACTACGGCGATGTAACCGATCACTCATCGTACGACGCTACGCGCGCAGCGTCAAGGAGAATCGCGCGGTACGCGCGATCAGCTGGCGAAGTCGTCGGGAGTGATGTCGTCGAGAAAATCCCGGAACTCGTCGAGGATGGTCTCCTCGTCGTCGGTGTCGGGATCGAGTTCCGGCGCTTCGACACCGGCTTCATCGAGGAGGGCTTCCTCGGCGAAGATCGGGGCGTCGGTGCGCACCGCGAGCGCAATTGCGTCGGAGGGGCGACTGCTGACCACCGTCTGGCCGTTTGCGCTACGGAAGTGCAACTCCGCATAGAACGTGTGCTCGCGTACTTCGGTGATGACCACACGTTCCAGAGTGGCGCCCAGGGCTTGAAACACGGTGACCGCGAGGTCGTGCGTAAGCGGACGTGGCGGCGTAATGCCCTCCAGCGCCGTGTGGATGGCCGCAGCCTCGGGGCCGCCGATGAGGATCGGCAGCACGCGGGCATGGTCGGAGTCCTCGCGCAACATCACCACCGGCGTATTCGCCGGCAACTCCACACGCACCCCGAGCAATTCCATGCGAATCACGGAGGTGATGGTACCCGCGGTTCGGAGGGGTTCAGGCTTCGAGATGGTTTCGAAGTGCCGCAGCGAGCAAGGCTGCGCGCAGATCGGCGCCGAGCGTCGACAGCTCCGTCAGCGTGAGCGCTGCCTGTTGACGGCTTTGCGGGTTGCGCTGCCGAAGCAACGGCAGGACCAACTGTTCAAAGAGCGCTGCCTCTCGTTCGGCGGACTGGCGCCAACCTCGCAGGTGCCGGGCCTCGACCCCACGCGAGAGGAAACCGGCTGCCACCTTCGCCACAGCGAGATCACTCGACGAGTACAGCGCCGTAGTGCCACTTCCCCGGCCGGAGATGAGCCCGTAGGACTCCAACTCTGCAAGTTGCTTGGTGGTGATACCGGCGATGGAGCACAGTTCACTGGCCACGAAGGTGTCGGGGACGATGTCGAGTTGCGGCGCCACCTCGACGGGAGCGAAGAACTGCGCCGCCGCCAGCGGTGCCGACGGTGCCGGGGCTGCCGACACCGCTGGCGTGGAGCCATTCACGGCCGCCGCGCGTGCCGCCGGATGATGACTGGTGGGCACCTCGACGTCGTCGGGAACCATGTTCTCGCCCGTGGCATCGATGTCTCGTTCGAGCATCGTGACGTTGCGGATTCCTCGCGGCGGAGTGAGCGCGCCGGAATCGTCGATCTGCCCGTTCTCCAGTCGATCCCGAATGACGCGCAAGGGCAGAAAGTTCTCACGTTGCTCGCGCAAGATCACGCGCAGGCGCTCGACATCGGGTTCGTAGAACTTCCGATATCCCGACGGCGTGCGCTCCGGATCGATGAGGCCTTGGCTCTCGAGAAACCTGATCTTGGAAATGGTGACATCGGGAAACTCTTCGAGAAGAAGAGCCAGCACCTCACCGATGGAGAGATAGGGGCGATCGACCACGGTCACCCTTCTGCCTTCTGGAAAAACACGAGGTGGAACTTACCCACCTGGAGTTCGTCACCTTGCAGCAAGAGGACAGGGCCGTCGATCCGTTCGCCGTTCACGTAGGTGCCGTTCAACGACCCCGCATCGGTGACGACATAGCCATCGCCGGTACGCGTGATCTCGGCGTGGCGACGAGACACGGTGATGTCGTCGAGACTGATCTCGCTCTCCTGGCGGCGGCCCAATCGAGTAACGGGTGCCGCCAGCGACAAGACAGTGCCGGCCTGCGAACCCGACCGAACCACCAAGGTGGCTGTGTCGGTGGGCAACTCGCCCATATGCACGACCACGTCGTCGTTCGGACCCTGCGCTTCGAGGAGCGGGTCGAGCTTCGACAGCGTGACCGTGTGGTCATCGAGTTGGTCGAGCACGGACCCGCATGATGAACAGAAGCTGGATTCAGGCGGGTTGCGATGACCGCACTGGTTGCAGAACACGTGCGCCATATCGTGCGCTCAGCCGGCGATCAGCGCCGCATAGGCGGCAGCATCGAGCAGAGCATCAGCATCCGCAGGGTTGGACATCTCGATCTCGCAGAGCCATCCGCTGCCATACGGATCCTGATTCAGCGCTTCGGGCGAGGAGGCCAGGGCGTCGTTGACGGCAACCACCGTGCCGGCAACGGGCGCATAGACGTCGCTCACCGACTTGGTGCTCTCCACCTCGCCGAACGACTCACCGGCTGCGACGACAGAACCCAGTGCCGGCACCTGCACATACACCACATCACCGAGCGCATCCTGGGCGTAGTCGGTGATGCCGATACGCGCTCGATTTCCCTCTACGGCCACCCACTCGTGGTCGCTGCTGTAACGAAGGTGCTGCGGGAGCTGCATGACCGTCACACTAGCCGCGTCGAGCGCGGCCGGATCGAAGGCTTCGGCGGATCACCGGGATGTATGCGATGGCCGTGTAGTAGCTGATGGCAAGGCCCGGAATCGCCAGGATCCAGGCCGCCACCAGGAATGCCAAGTGCAACGGAAAGTCGCTGGCGCCGATCATGAAACCAGGGATGGCGAACATCAGCAGGAACGTGGCCATCTTGCCCCACCACGTCACATCGAAACGGTCCATTTTGAACACCACGGTGCACAGGGCCACGGTGCCACCAAACAACACCTCGCGAATGATGATCAGCCAGAACACCCATGCGGGCGGAATGTCCTTCACCAAAATCCCGGTCAGCGCCACGATGAACATCAGGCGGTCGGCGGTCGGATCGAAGATCTTGCCGAACTCGCTCACCTGGTTGAAGTGCCTGGCCAACCAGCCGTCTACCCAGTCGGTCGCGCCGAGACCTCCGAGAAGGAATGCCGCACCGGCGATGTTGTCGCGCCCGAAGAGCAAGTACAGGAACAACGGAATGCAGCACAGCCGAATGAGCGTGAACAGGTTCGGGTAGGTGAGGTACTTGTGACTCGAGAGCTGTTCGGTGTCCGCGGCCATCGCATCGGAGCGTACAAGAGCGACCGGCCACGACACGTACGATCAACGGCATGACAACAGCAGGTGCACTTGCAGGGCAGGTCGCGTTCATCACTGGCGGCGGCTCGGGGCTGGGGGCAGCGTTCGTTCGTCGGCTGGCTGCCGACGGCGCCACCGTCGTGGTGAACGACGTGAACGCGGCTAACGCCGCAGCCATGGCGATCGAGGTGAACGGCGACACCGCCGTGTTCGATGTCTGCGACTCCATGGCATTCGACACTGAGGTCGACAAGGCTGTCGAGCGGCACGGCCGGCTCGACATCCTCATCAACAACGCCGGCATCGCACCTCCGTCGGATCCAACGCGAGTCGAGTTGGCGATCCAAAACCAGATGGCCCGGATGGAGGGTCGCCTCGACGACATGGTGCCACCGAACTCGACACTGGATCTCAGCGACGACGACTGGGACCGAATGATCCGAATTCACCTGCACGGGACGTTCTATGGCACCAGAGCAGCGCTCCGTCACATGACCCCGGCTCGACGCGGTGTCATCGTGAACGTGTCATCGGTGTTGGGCTTGCGCCCGCTCGCCGGAGCAGTTCATTACGCCGCAGCGAAGGCCGGCATCATCGCCCTCACCAAGTCGGTCGGCCAGGAGATGGCTGCATACGGTGTGCGCGTGAATGCCGTGTGTCCCGGCTGGATCGACACTCCCCTCCTCGGGGCGATGGATCCGATGATGATGGCTGGCATCGTGATGCAGATTCCCAAGGGCAGGCTCGGCACCGCAGCCGAGCTTGCAGAACTCGTGCGCTTTCTCTCCGGTCCGGAAAGCAGCTACTGCAACGGCGATGTCTTCGCCGCAAGCGGAGGGTTCGCCTGATGCCGACGATCTTCACCCGCATCATCAACGGCGAGATTCCCGGCACGTTCGTCCACCGCGACGAGCACTGCGTGGCCTTCCTCTCCATCAACCCCTTGGCCTACGGCCACACCCTGGTGGTGCCGATCGCCGAGGTTGATCATTGGGTCGACCTCGAACCCGCTCTTGCTGCGCATCTGTTCGAGGTGGCGCACCGCATCGGCCGTGCGCAGCAGTCGGCGTTCCATTGCGACCGTGTTGGCGTCATCGTGGCGGGCTACGAGGTGCCGCACACGCACATCCACCTGATCCCCACCGAGCACATGGGCCAGTTGAACTTCGCCAATGCGGCGGCCTCCGCCGACCGAGAGCAACTCGACGCCGCAGCAGCAGCGATTCGCTCGGCTCTCGCCGCGCAAGCCTGACCGCTACAGCGGGTCCACCAACTCACTGCCTTTGTTGCGGACGTTGTTCACAGCGGTGCTCACTGCGTGCATCGTCAGCACGTCGTCGGCAGCCGGAATCAGGAGGCGCAGGAGTTTGGCTGGGTCATCCACGCTGCGATCCAGCCACGTCGCCCAGTCGTCTCGTTCGAGAATCACGGGCATCCGGTCGTGCACCGGCGCCATCGTCGCGTTGGCCGCCGTGGTGATGAGTGTGCAGCTGTGCAGCCATGGCGCCTCGGAGCCCATGGCGGGGTCGCGCCACGTCGTCCAGAGTCCTGCCACGGCGAGCAAGTCGCCATCGGCTCGGTGGATGAACATGGGGGTCTTCGCTCGCTGCTCAGTTGCCTGCCACTCGTAGAAGCCGTCCATCGGCAGAATCACACGATGTCGACGTAACAGGGGCTTGAACGAAGGCTTCTCCCCCACCGTCTCCGCTCGGGCGTTGATCATCTTCGACCCGATCTTCACATCCTTGGCCCAGGAAGGCACGAGGCCCCACTGAAACACCTCGATATGGCGGAGGTCGTCAGCGCCCTGCACCACGCCATACACGTCGTTCGTCGGCGCCACGTTGTGACTGGTTGACAGCGGTTCGCCTTCGAAGGTGGCCCCGAAGAACGCGGCAAGCGCTTCTGGCTGCTGAGTGGACACGAATCGACCGCACATGACGTGCACGGTAGCGGTCAGGGCGCAGGAGGCGAAGGTGCCATCGGCGGCAGCGGCGGGGTGTCCATGTCGACGTCGGCGATGATGAGATCGGTGTCGATCATCGGCGGATTCGGCGTTGGCTCGGTCGTTGGCGCTGGCGCTGGGGCTGGCGCTGGCGTCGGCGTTGCAGTCGATGGCACCGTGACCCGAGCCGGTGCTTCCGCAACGATCGGCGCCGCGATCGGGGTTACCGCAGGCTCGCTGGGTACCACCGCAGCAGGCGGCGCAGATGAGACCGAGGGTTGTGCGCCATCGGCGCTGCGATCAACGTGTGCTGGGCGACGGGTCGCCGCTGTGCTCACCGTGCTCACCGTGCTCGCGTCGGGCGTCGGCTGCGTCGAGGTCGACGTGACCATGGCAACGCGAGCAATCACGGTTGCCTGGCTCGCTGCGCGATGCGGGGCGACGGGTGAGCCAGCCACGGCACTACCGACCAGCCCGATCACCACCGCACCCGATGCGAACAGAGCGGCCATCGCCATGCGTTGCGGCCGAGCCGCTCCCATCAGCACTGCGAGCCGGTCCACCACGCTGTCGCCTGACTGACCGAGGAAACCAGCGAGCACTTCGATGTCGTCGCGCCGAAGGTCCACTGCTGGCGCCCTCTGCTGACGGCGCAACGAGCGAACGAGCTTGAGGTACGCCTCGAGGAGGCTTGCCGGGTTGTACGGATCGAAGATGGCTGCCACCCCACCGGCGCTGAGAATGCCCGCTCGAATCGACACCGGTAGCCGGAGAGGAAGAATCTGTCCGAGGTCGCAGCCATAGAGCGCAGCCACCCGGGCCACGACGTCCTCGTCGGTAGGTGCCGTACCCGCCTCCAGCGCTCGCAGCGCAGAGGCTGAGAAGTCGCCGCCTGAGGACCGCGCCATGGACCGCAGTGAACGGCCACTCGCTGAGCGCGTCGCGACAAGAAGGTTGCCCAGACGGCGCGCAAATGCGTCGGTGCGAAGGTCGACGATCTCGCTTTCAGCCATCAGGTGCTCCTCCTTGCCGAGATCATCGGCAAGAACAGAGTGAAGCTTGAGGACTCCGCCGGTCAGGGTGCGGTGGGCGGCAAAGGTGGGCCACCGATATCCGCGATGGTCGTGGATGTGACCAAGTTCGTCTCGATGGAGGCTGCCGTCGTCGTCGGCGCCACCGTGGTGACAGGCGGCCGAGGTGTCGTGGGCGGTGCCGTGACAGGCAACGTGACCGGCACGGTGACCGGCACTGTGGTGGGCGGATCCGTCGCAGGCACGGTGGTGGTGGGCGGATCCGTGACCACGACGACGGTGGTGGAGGGATCGGTGCCGAACACGGAATCCGTGGTGGCTGGTTGCGTATCGGTGGTGGGAATGGTGGTTTCCACCGCCGTATCGGGCGGCACGAGGCCCCCGGGACTGGCATCGCCAACACCAACTGCCGCCACCGTGCCGACCAAACCAACGACTGCGGCGCCCGTGGCGAGCACCCCCACCATCGCCGTGCGCTTGGTCTGGGTGGCATTCATCAGGGTCGCCAATCGATGGACGACGGTCTCGTGTGGCTCCTGAAGGAAACCGGCGAGTACCTCCACATCGTCACGACGCAGGTCGACCACCGGGGTGCGCTTCTGCCGCCGCAGCGACCGCACGAGCGTGAGATACGCCGAAAGAATGGCTTCGGGCTCCGTGGACTCGAACTCTTCGTGCACGCCGCCGGCACTCACCCGGTTCGCACCGATCACCACAGGAAGGCGAATCGGGAGAATGGCACCGAGGTCGCAGCGGTACAGCATCGCCAGGTCGTCGACGGTGGTCTCATCGAGCGTCCGCTTCCCGGCCTCGAATTCCTTCAGGGCTTTGCTGGAGAACCGGCCACCGCTGCGCTTGGCCATCTGCCGCACGCCCAGGCCTTCGCGAGTGCGCGTTGCGACCATGAGGTTTGCCAACCGCAAGGCGAATGCCCCGCTGGTGATGTCGATTGCCTCGAATGCCGCCACCGCAACTCCCTGGCTGGTACGTCCCACGTTCGCGAGCCCGCCACCATCATGCACCCATTTTCACCACTCTGCGAGGTTTCTTCACCATTTTGTGACAAACTTTTCCCGAATTAGTCCGTTTGGCCCACGCCAACAGGCCCTTCGCCCGGGTTCGGGGCCCGGAATCGGGCTTTCAGTCGAAGCGCCGGAGTCTCGATCCAGCGATACGACACCACGGCAGCCGCCAGTGCGAGCCCGAGGCCTAGCGGAACCCGCACCAGTCCTGTCGTATCGACGAGTCGATCGTCGACCCAGCGGAGCACCGGCATGTGCCACAGATAGAAGCCGTAGGAGATCTGCCCGAAGCGGACCGCCCATCGGGCGCTGAACCATCGAGATGGGCCACGGCCATCGAGCACGATCAGGCCGAAGATCAACGCCGCAGACAACAGGGCAGCAATGGAGTAGCCGATGCTGTACATCGCATCTGCCCCATTCCATGCAGCGAGGAGCACCAACCCGACCGCGCCCATCACCACGGCAGCCTTGGCGGCTGAACGAGCGATGTCGCCCTGCCAGCGATGCCCGTGTTGGCGGCGCAACAGTGCAAGGGCACTGCCGAGCAGCAATGCCTCTGGTCGCTCCACGAAGAGCAGACTCGGACCCTGGAACTGACACCCCCGCAGCACACCGAACACCACGAACAACACGACGAACACTGCAGCCAGGCGCAGAGCTCCCCGCCGGGGCCGAATACAGAGCGTCAGCACCAACGGCCACACGAGGTAGAACTGCTCTTCGAGCGCCAACGACCACGTGTGCCCCAGCAACGTGCCGGGCACGTTGGCCCAGATGGTGAGATTCCGTGTGTACGACAGCGCGGCGAGCACCTCCATGTAGGCGTTGTGGCGCGTGCTCGGGCTCGCCACGAACGTCGCCCACACCAGCACCACTGCGATGAGCGCCAACAGGGCCGGCAACAGACGCAGGGCACGCCGAAGGTAGAACCGTCCGAAGAAGATCCGACCCTGGCGGTCTCGTTCCTCCACCAGCAGGCTGGTGATGAGGAAGCCACTCAACACGAAGAAGACGTCGACCCCGATGGAACCGCCTGGCACCAAGCGTGGGTGCGTGTGCACGCCGGCGACCAGCAGCACGGCGAGTGCCCTCATCCCGTCGAGGCCACGCCGGTAGCCCAGCGGAGGCGACAACTCGACGGAGGTGGACATCAGCCGGTGACCTTACTCAGCGACCTGCCGGAGAAGCAGCAGAGCCGGCCCTTTCGGACCGGCTCATCTCTGTTTTCTGTCGGGCTGGCGGGATTCGAACCCACGACCTCTTGTCCCCCAG
>CANHST010000004.1 GCA_947463235.1 Acidimicrobiaceae bacterium | reverse complement strand
TGGCATCTACAACCAATGGGTGTTCGTGTCGCCGCACGACGACGTCACCATCGTGAAGCTGTCGGCCACGCGTTCCTATGGCACCACGATGGGCGAAGAAACCAACTTCGAAGCGCACCACGAGGCGTTCCTCCAGTCCGTCGCCGCCCACGTCGCCGCGCACTGATGACCGACAGTCCTTCCTCGGGTGAGGTTGCTTCCCCCGAGGAGGTGCTCGCAGCGTTACACCACGAGCTGACGGCGCGCGCCGAGGCGCTGCGGTCGGGTGCCACGGTGCCGAGCGGCGGCATCTCATTCGGCAAGCGAGTGGGCGAAGGCACCAGCATCGCCATCGAACGGTTCACCGATGTGGCCATCCACGGACAGTTGTTGCAACAGTTGACCCTGGTGGATGAGGCGCTCGCCCGCATCGCCGAGGGTACGTACGGTCAGTGCACCGTGTGCCATCGGCAGATCATGGCCGAGCGCCTCGAAGTGGTGCCCTGGGCCGCCACCTGCGTCGCCTGCGCCTGACGCGACCGGCCCCGGTTCACGGCACGTTTCGCGCCCACGGGCGCGAAGTGAGCCACCTGTGGCACTTTTCGCACCCGTGGGTGGTCGTTGTGCCACGGGCGGCAGAAATCGCGCCCGACTCAGAGGGTGTCAGCAACGGTTAGATCAGGCCGTCCCAGAGGGCGCGTTCATCGGCCGCGGGGTCGTTCTCCACATGAGGCACGAGGTCGAGACACATCGTCGCTCTCGTCGCCGCATCAAAGCTCGGCCAGGCCGGCAGCCCACCGTGGTTCGGGTTTCCGGTCGTGACGAACGCCACCCAGGCAGCGTGCACAGTGTCGGCCAACGCCTGGGGACCTTCACCGGCGATGCCCCGAGCCTCGTCGTTGTCGAGGCGATCGAAGGCGAATGGCACCTCGAGGAAGTGGCAGGCGCCGAACTCTCCATCCCGCGCCGTCGACCGCCAGTCGAAGCGGTACATCCACACATTGGGGCGGTGAGCCGTCTGAGCCTCGGCGAGCCGCAACGCTGGCAGTCGGAACATCCGGTCGGTTTCCACCGCGGCAGCAAGCTCGTGGGGTTGCGCGGTGGGGCGGTTCCCTCGATACACCGCGAGCACATCCGATCCTGAACGACCAGCCGGTCCCATCAAGGCATCCAGGGTGGCCTCCACGAGTGCCTCGTTGAAGATGTCCTTCAGATCGACGATGAAGATCAGCGTCTCCTCGCGCGTGGTGCCCACCAGCAGATCGACCTCCGCGGCGTTGCCCGCGGCGACAGCGTCGATCGGGCGATGCGGCAGCACCGCGGTGCCATAGGTCGGCTGCAGCAGCATCGCCGACGCAGCCGCTTCACCGAAGCGAGCGAAGTCGCGGGTCTGCGCAAGTTCATCGTTCAGGCGCACCTGGGCGGCCAGCATCACATCGGCTGGCACCGCGAGGAGCGCGTCCAGGTCGCCGGGTTCCACACCAACCTCTGCCAGCAGGTGGCCTGCGATCATCGAAGCCGTCGCCGCACTCACGCCGTTGTGCGCTGCCCCACTCTGTGCGATGGCCCGACGGAACAACCCCTTCGCACGAGGACTGGCAAGCAGACAACCCACGCTCATGCCGCCAGCGCTCTCGCCAGCGATCGTCACGTTCGAAGGGTCGCCACCGAAAGCGGCGATGTTCTGCTGCACCCACTCAAGAGCGGCAATCTGGTCGAGCAGTCCAGCGTTGCCTGCATCGGCCAACTCCGGGAAGTGTTCGCCGAAATGAGCGAACCCCTGTGCGCCGAGCCGATAGTTGATCGTGACGCAGACCACACCATCGCGGGCGAAAGCAGCGCCGTCGTAGACCGGATCGATGCCCGAGCCCGCATAGAAGGCGCCGCCGTGAATCCAGACCAACACCGGCAAGCCGGCGGCAGCGGGATCCGGTGTCCAAACGTTCAGGTTCAGACAGTCGTCACCGGCAGGATTCGACGGTGTCCCGATCTCACCGAACGTGCCGGGCATCGGTGCCTGAATGCAGACGGCACCGAAGGCGGTCGCATCGAACTCGCCGTCCCACGCAGCCCGAGGTTGAGGCGGCGAGTATCGCAGCGCTCCCACGGGCGGTGCCGCATAGGGCACACCCAAGAAGTGGTGTACTCCCTCGCTGACGCCCCCACGGACCAGACCACTCGATGTTGCGACTGCCATGTTTCCCCCAAACTCGAAGTATCGGCGTGCCCGCTCGACGCGGGCCTCTGCACCAGCGACATTGCAGCGACGGCAAGCAGACGGCAAGTGGGGAAATCCCTAGATCACCCCTCGGGAGCCAGCAGGAGTTCGCCACGGGTGACCGCGACACCCAGTTCCGTGCGAGACCTGCAGTGTGTCTTGGCATACAGCCTCGTGAGGTACACCTCGATCGTCTTGACGCTGTAGTTCAGAACGGTCGCAATCTCGTTGTTCGTCATGCCCTCGCTCACCATGCGCGCCAACCTGGACTCGGCCTGCGACAGTTCGTCGCCCTCAGTCGCTGGCTGCCGAGGAACCTGTAGCCCAGCGATTCGCATCTGGGCTGCAGCACGCTGGCGCCAGGGCAGCGCACCGAACTCATCAAAGACCTGGTACGCAGCAACGAGGTTGTCGGCCACATCGTCTCCCGACTCGGCCGCCAGCAACCGCGCCTTCGCTGACAAGAACGGCAGACCGAGCGAACCGGCATAGGAGGACGCCGTTCGGGCCGCCTCAACATCTCCCTTCACCATCGAGCGCGATAGGAGGGCACGAACACCCGTTAACGGGGACGCGGTCAACGCCGCAAACTCGTCCAACAACCGCAGGTAGTGCTCAGCGGCGGCCACATCGCCAGCAGCCATACATGTCTCAACGAGCGCGAACAGCGGAACGTCGACTCCCCCGGACAAACCGGTTGATTCGACCCTGGACCATCCATCCTCCAGCATCTGCCGTGCGCGCCCCACATTCCCGAGCGCCAACTCCACACGAGCGGTTGCCGTGTCGGTGGAGCGGCGAATTCCCTCGATGCGCGGCACAAAGGTGGCCGCCACCGCACTGGCCTTTCGGTATTGGCCGCGCTCGAGATAGATCTCGCATTCGACGAACTGCATCAGGCCTTCACAAATCGTCGCCTCGCTCTGCTGCAGGTCCCACGCCAGGTCGGGAATGAACGCGAGCGCGTCATCCCAACGGCCCTTGAAGAGGAGATGGACGAGCGTGGCAACTTCCAACTGGCCACCGATGGTGAGGCTGGCGCGATCAGGGCGCAGTTCCGCCGCAGCATCAATTGCCGTTGCGAGCCGCACGGGGTCGCCCGACCCGACATATGCGAGCGCCATCGTGCCATGAATCGCCAACTGAGTCTGAGGGCTCGATCGAGTCAACAACTCCTCGAGGCCGGCGATGAGGTACGGCTCAGTGATCGCAGCGTTGATGACATTTGCACGATGTAGGTCGTGACTCATCGCGATCGAGAGTTCGACCGGACCCAGTCCTTCGGCCTCGAGCGCGTACATCGGCTCGGCTCGGTCGCCGAGGCCGAGTTGCACGACGAAGTGGGCCCGCTGCGCCCGCAACGGCACGGACAGTTCGCCGACGGTGGCTTCCTCCCTGTCAATCAGGTCGACCGCCGCCTGCAGGTCGGCGGAAATGTAGAAGCTATTCACGGTGTGGGAGAGAGTGCGTTGCCGCAGCGGCCCCTGCGGCAGACCAAGGAGCGCAGCACTGCCGAGCTCGGCTGCGCGCTTCGGCCTGGAGGCTCTGAACATGGCCGCTGCTTCGAGCGCCAGCAGCTCCGCACGGTGTGGACCTTGTGCTGGCTGCCATTGCGCAGCCTTCGAAAACCAGCCGGCAGCGACCAACGGAGCTGTCCTGAAGGTGAAGCGTCCGGCGTCGATCAGAACCTCGGCTGCACGCGGATCGCCAGGGTCGGCGCTCTCCACGAGATGCGTGGCCAGCTCTGTGACATCGACCGTGTCGCCCCTTTCGGTGTCACTCGCGAGCCGCGCTGCGATGAGCCCGTGTATTCGACGTTGCTCAGCTGGGCCGAGGTCGTCGTACAGCGCCTCGCGAAGAATGCTGTGAGCGAACTCGAATCGACTGTCCCCCTGTCGCACCAGCAGTTGCCTCGCCACCAGTTGGTCGAACGCCGTCACGACTCTTGGTTCCGGAAGTTCAGCAATCATGGCCACCAGCGATAGGTGGCTCAGTGAGACACGACCGAATGCCGACAACACTCTGGCGACACGCGCCTCGACGCTGCCGATCTGGAAGAAGCGGTGAACCAGTGCAGTGCGGCGGTTGAGAAGGTTGCCGTTGTTGAGCAAACGTGCTCGCGTCGGGCTCACTGCGATGCTCGCGGACGAGACGAGCGAGCGGGTCGTTTCCGAAGTGAAGAATGGGTTGCCGCGACTCGAGGAGTACACGAAATCCACCAGCGCCTGATCGGGCTCGGCCCCGATCATGTCCCCGACCATGGCTCGCACTTCGGACACGTCCAGCGGACCCAGATCCACCACCGAACCGCGGCCCTCCACCTCGAGCTTGTCGACCAGGCGTTCAAGCTCGTGGGTCTCTGCGTTGCCCGGGGAGCGAAGCGTGCCGATGAGCAATACACGCGAGTTGGCGAGCCAACGGCTGAGCCGCATGAAGAGCAACACCGAGTCGGCGTCCGCCTCATGGAGATCCTCCCAGATGGCGACGAGAGGACGGTGTTCGGCAATCGACCCCATGAGACCCGTTGCGGCGCTCAACACATCGGAGGGACCACCGATCTTCCCACCGGTACGTGCCCCACCAATACCAAGCAACCCCGACAGCGTCGACTTCCGACCGGCCACATCAGCGGACAAATCATCGGGCAGACCAGCAATCAGCTCGCCCAACAGCGCATACGGCAAGCCCCGATCGAACGTGGCGGCATGCGCCGTCACCGCGAGGGCGCCCATTGCCGTCGCTCTCCGGGCCACTTCGGCGACAAGCCTCGACTTGCCGATTCCACCGCTACCCCGAACCACCACCACCGAGCCGGCGCCTCGCTCGGCCTGCTTGAAGTGGCCGAGCACGCGAGCAAGCTCCGCCTCACGGCCCACCAACTCCGATGCGCCGACCTGCACGTCGGCGATCGCATCCACGCGAACACTCCCCCTCTTCGCCGTCCCCACGACGGCAGCCCCATCGTAGGGGACCAGTAGGGGTTCCCCTACTAGGCAACGATCTCGGCGGCACCGACACTTGGCAACCAGGCAGGAAGCTCAACACGTGCAGCTGGGGGTGACGCTCGTGCTACGGATCGAACTCCATCTTCAACAGGAACGACGTCCCGGGATCTGCGCGCCGCCCGGCGTGATCGGCTCGGTTGCAGTTGAGGACGGCGTTCCAATGCCGTTCGTCGGCTGGATCGAGTTGCTCACGCTCTTGGAGAGCTCACTGCCGCCTTCCGAGTCAACCGATCCGTGAACTCGGCCACTACACATCACATAGGGGGAACACATGAAGAAGAGATCTGCACTTCGACTGACGGCGCTACTCGCGGCCGCGACGATGGTGGCGGCCGCATGCAGCGACGGTGAGTCGTCCTCGGCCACCACCGCAGCTGCCGAGACCACGGCTGCGCCGGAGACCTCGGCTGCCACCGAGACCTCGGCTGCCGCCGACACGACAGCGCCTACCGAGACCACGGCTGCCGCTATCGACCGCACCGGCGAGACGATCAAGATCGGCTATGTCAACAACGAGGGTGGCGCCATCGCTCTGCCCGAGTTCCGCATTGGCGGCGAGGTAGCCATCGATCAGATCAACGCGAACGGCGGCATCAACGGTGCCACGATCGAAGTCGTGAGTTGCCTCGCCGATGCCTCGCCGGAGGGGTCGATCAACTGCGCAAACCAGCTCATCGAGGCCGGCGTCGTCATGGCCTATACGGGTATCGACGTTGCGTCCGACGCAGCGCTTCCGCTCTACCAAGAGGCAGGCATTCCCTATGTCACCTCGAACGGCTGGGGCCCCGCGCAGGGCAATGCCGATGGGTCGCACATCCTGCACGCCGCCAGCGACGCGTACGCCGTCGGTCCGTTCGCTCTCGCCAAGGATCTCGGCCTCACGAAGGTGGCTTCCGTGTACGAGCAGTCCGCCGCAGGGGAAGGCTTCATCAACACGATCACGAAGCCAATCGCCGACAAACTCGGTATCGAACTCCAGACCATTGCAGTGGATCCGGCTGCGCCCGACTGGACAGCCGCCGTCGCCACTGCCCAGTCCGCTGGCGCAGAGATGATCTGGGGCCAGTTGACCGAACCCGGTTGCATCGGAATGGTCGGTGCAGCACGCGCTGCGGCGTTCCCCGGTGTCGTCTTCGCCGGCTCGTGCAGCTTCTACATCCCCATCGTGGGCGATGCGGCCGTGGACACCTACACCCAGGGCGACCTGTACTTCCCGAGCATGAAGTCGTTCGCACCAGAGCGGATTGCGACGAATCTCACCGACTACGAGGCAGCGATGAAGGCCGCCGGTCAGTCCGACTACACCGAGGGCTTCGCCGTCGCTGCATTCGGAGCGTGGATGGAGCTCCGCACGATTCTCGAACGAGTGACCGGTGACATGACGGCTGAATCGGTGGAAGCCGCCCTCAACAGCGGCGAGGTCACCGAGGGCTGGTTCGGTCCGGACATCAAGTGCGGTGCGGCGCCGTGGCCCAGCGGCAAGTCGGCCTGCTCGGCCGGCATCGCGGTGTACAAGGTCATCAAGAAGGACGATGGCACTATCGGACGCGAGATCGCCAAGGACTTCTTCGACGCCTACGAGTACTCGCAGGGCTGAGCCAAGTCCATAACGACGTGAACGAGAAGGTGGGGGCCGCGAAGACCGGCCCCCACCTTCGCTAGTCATCAGGAGCATCGTGAACCAGTACTTGATCTTCGCACTCATCGGCCTCGGCTTCGGCGTGTTGTACGCCGCTGTGGGCATGGGCGTCGTGATCACGTATCGAGGCACCGGGGTCATCAACTTCGCCACTGGGGCGATGGCGATGTGGGGCGCCTACGTCTACGACGAACTCCGCCGTACGGGCGACCTCGTGCTCCCGGTGATCGGGATACCGCATCGAGTTTCACTCGGCGATTCAACCTCGTTCGTGCCGGCATTCTTGATCGCGGTGCTGTCGTGCGCCGTGCTCGGCATCGCCATCCATCTCCTGGTCTTCAGGCCGCTCCGCAATGCCCCCATCTTGGCCAAAGTGGTCGCCTCTGTCGGCGTGTTCATCCTTCTGCAGGCACTGACGGTGTTGCAGTTCGGCAGCGAGTCCAGAGCAGTCGCGCCGATCATGCCGAACGAACCGCTCGAGATAGCGGGAATCACGTTCCCGCGCGATCGACTCTGGCTCACGCTCGTGGTGGTGTTGGTGGCCGGCGCGCTGTGGGCGTACTTCCGCTTCACCCGTATCGGTCTGGCTACCAGAGCATCGGCCGAAAGCGAGCGCACCATCGCACTGGCGCGCTACTCGCCGCAGTTGCTCGCCGGTGCCACCTGGCTGCTGTCGGGCGTCGTCGTCGGCAGCATCGGCATCCTCGTCTCGCCCACCACGGTGCTCAACCCACTCACCTACGCCCTCGCCATCGTGCCAGCACTGGCGGCCGCGCTCATTGGGCGTCTGCAATCGATCGCCATCACCGTTGCAGCTGCGCTCGCCCTCGGCGCGTTCCAGTCGGTCGTCGGCTTTCAGACCACGAAAACCTGGTGGCCAAGTTGGGCCGTCACCGGCCTGTCCGATGCCGTGCCCTTCATCGTCATCATCATCGTGCTCTTCCTCGTGGGCGGTTCGCTTCCCACGCGTGGCGACGCCGAGGCCGACCCATTGCCTCCGGTGATCCGGCCTCGCAACCGCCCGTCGGTGATCGCGGCCTTTGTTGTGGCCGGTGGAGCCGCCATCCTGCTGACGAATGGCACCTACCGATTCGGCGTCATCTCGAGCATGATCATCAGCATCATCATGTTGTCGCTGGTGGTACTCACCGGTTTGGTGGGGCAGATCTCACTCGCACAGGCCGCCATCGCTGGTGTCGCCGGCTTTGTCCTGTCGAAGTTGACGACCGGGATGGGTGTCCCATTCCCCTTCTCATTGCTGCTGGCCAGCATCATCGCTGCAGGCTTCGGCGTTCTGGTGGGCATCCCCGCACTTCGCATCCGTGGTGCCCAACTGGCGGTGGTCACCCTTGCTGGTGCCGTCGCCCTGGAGAAGTTCATCTTCAGAAATCCGAAGTTCTCCGGCACCGAGGGCAACCTCGTGCCGCACCCGATGCTGTTCGGCATCGACCTCGGCGTCCGACAGGGCAAGGTCATCGCTCGTTGGCAGTTCGGTCTGCTCGTGCTGTTCTTCCTCACTGTTGTCGCCGTCCTCGTGGGCAATCTGGCTCGCGGCGCGATCGGTCGCCGGTTCCTGGCCGTGCGATCCAACGAGCGGGCGGCGGCATCCATCGGCATCAGCGTGTCGGTCAACAAGCTCCTCGCGTTCGGTCTCGCCTCGTTCATTGCTGGGATCGGTGGCTCACTGATCGGCTACAGCCGAGGGCAGTTGTCGGCAGACAGTTTCTCCACCTTGGTCGGGTTGTCGTTCCTGGCGTTCGCATATCTCGGAGGCATCACCTCGGTGTCGGGTGCGCTGGTCGCAGGCACGTTCGCCCCACTCGGCATCACGTTCGTCATCACCGACCGGCTCTTCGATCTCGGTAGCAGCTACGGCGTGATCGCCGGACTCGGCTTGGTGCTCACGGCGATCTTCAACCCCGAAGGCATCGCTGGCGCGACCCACCGCAAGGTCGAAGCGTTCAAAGCCAAGCGGGCACGCGTGGCACCGACCGGCGTTGCTGCACCTACGACCGGACCCGCGCCCTCCCCAGCCGCACCCACCAACGTCCCCGCGCGCATCGAACGCCCGACGTTCGCCGATCGGCCCGTCGTGCTCGACGCGCACGACATCACCGTTCAGTTCGGCGGGCTCATGGCCAACAATCGTGTGTCGCTACAAGTGCGCGAAGGTCAGGTGGTGGGCCTGATCGGCCCTAACGGCGCAGGAAAGACCACGTTCATCGACGCCATCACCGGTTTCGTGACGGCACGCGGGCGGCTGACGTTCGATGGCAACGACTTCGAAGGCCTGCGCCCCCACCAACGAGCGCGGTCGGGCCTGGTTCGAACGTGGCAGAGCATGGAACTCTTCGGTGACCTCAGCGTGATCGAAAACGTGCGGGTGGCAAACGAGACCTCCTCTGCCAAGTCGTTCATGCTCGATCTGCTCACGCCGAACAGAACCGTCGACCTCGACCAGGTCGGCTGGGCACTCGACATGGTGGGCCTCGCGGACCGGGCCGAACTGAAGCCCTCCAACCTGTCGCTTGGTCAACAGAAACTGTTGGGGGTTGCTCGAGCGATCGTCAGCCGGCCTCGGCTGATCATGATGGATGAGCCTGCTGCAGGCCTCGACAGTGACGAGAGCGGCGTGCTGGCCTCACGGATTCTCGACATCGCGAACAACGGCATCTCCGTGTTCCTGATCGATCACGACATGGGATTGGTGCTCGACGTGTGCGACTACATCTACGTACTCGACTTCGGCGAGATCATTGCCGAAGGCACGCCGAACGAGATTCGATCCAACCAGGCCGTTGTCACCGCCTATCTCGGCGAGGAGGTCGAGGCATGAAGGTCATCGATGTTCGCAACCTCGTTGCGGGTCACCATGGCATCCCTGCGGTGCGGGGCTTGAACCTCCAGGTGGATGCCGGCGAGGTGGTGGCATTGCTGGGTCCCAACGGGGCCGGCAAATCGACCACACTGCTCACCATTGCGGGCCTGCTGCCTATCATCGACGGCGAGATCGATGTGCTCGGCAAACCCGTCGCAGGCGCGAGCACCCACGCCATCGCTCGACGAGGCTTGGCGTTGCTGCCCGACGACAGGGGCATCTTCTTCCAACTCACCGTGGCCGAGAACCTCCGTCTGCATCGCCACCGGGCGAGCACCGTCACCACGAACGACGTGCTCGACTACTTCCCCGCATTGGCTGCAATCATCGAGCGCAAAGCCGGACTGCTGTCGGGCGGCGAACAACAGATGTTGGCGCTTGGTTGTCGGCTCATCGCACAGCCCCGGGTCCTGATGATCGATGAGATGAGCCTCGGTCTCGCACCCATCATCGTGGCGCGGTTGCTGCCAGTGGTTCGTCGCATCGCCGACGAGACCGGAACCGCAGTACTGCTCGTGGAGCAGCACGTCCACGCCGCACTGAAGATCGCCGATCGGGCATATGTGCTGAGCCACGGCGAAGTGGTCGTGCAAGGCACCGCCGAGGAACTTGCACGAGACCGCGAGGTGCTCGCCAGCAGCTATCTCGGCGACACTGCGCTCGCCGACGAGCAGTAACTGCGCCAGGAAACTCCGGTCCGCCGGCACGGCACGTTTCGCGCCCACGGGCGCGAAGTGAGCCACCTGTGGCACTTTTCGCACCCGTGGGTGGTCGTTGTGCCACGGGCGGCAGAAATCGCGCCCAACCAGGTAGGGCCCGACACGCGGCGGACCGAACTCGAGCCGCGGGGCCGCGGAATGGCGAAGGCCCGGGCCGTGGGGCCCGGGCCTTCAACGCAGAACTCTCAGCGGGTGTCAGGCGCCGACGCGGATGAGCTTCTTGTTGACGAACTCATCAGCACCCCAGCGGCCGAGCTCGCGACCCGAGCCGGAGCGCTTCACACCGCCGAAGGGCAGCTCGGGGCTGTCGGCCCCGACGATGTTCACGTACACCATGCCGGCCTGGATGGCATCGGCCACGCGGGCCGCCTGCTCGGCGTCGGTGGTGAACAGGTACGAGCCCAGGCCGAACGGCGTGTCGTTGGCCAGGTCGATGGCTTCGTCCTCGCTGGTCACCTTGAAGATCATGGCCACCGGGCCGAACAGCTCTTCGTAGAACGACGGGTTGTCGCGAGTGACACCGGTGAGCACGCCGGGCGGGAAGAACGAGCCCGAACGCTCGCCGGCCGACACCAGCGTGGCACCGGCGGCGACGGCTGCATCAACCTGCGACGCCAGGCGCTGCGCGGCCCCCAACGACGAGAGCGGCCCGATGTTGATGTCGTCGTCGGTGGGGTTGCCCACCTTGGTGGCCAGCACCGAGGCGGTGAACTTCTCGACGAACTCGTCGTAGAGGTGGTCCATCACGATGAAGCGCTTGGCAGCGTTGCAGGCCTGGCCGCAGTTATCGACGCGAGCGATGGTGGCTGAGGCAACCGTGGCATCGAGGTCGTCGGTGGACAGCAGGATGAACGGGTCGGAACCGCCGAGCTCCAGCACGACCTTCTTCAGGTGGCGACCGGCGATCTCGGCAACCGCTGCACCCGCACGCTCGGAACCGGTGAGCGACACACCCTGCACGATCGGGTTGGCGATGATGTCGGCCACCTGCTCGTTGGTGGCGTAGATGTTCGTGTAGGCACCGGCGGGGAAGCCAGCGTCGAGGTAGATCTGCTCGATGGCAGCGGCCGACTCCGGGCACTGCGGGGCGTGCTTCAGCAGCACCGGGTTGCCGATGATGAGGTTCGGGCCGGCGAAACGCGCCACCTGGTAGTAGGGGAAGTTCCACGGCATGATGCCGAGCAGCACGCCGAGCGCACTCTTGCGCACGATGGCGGTGCCCTCGCCGCCCATCAGGGTGACGGGCTCGTCGGCCAGGAACTCGGTGGCGTTGTCGGCGTAGTACTGGTAGATGGCGGCGCTGAAGCCGATCTCGCCGAGCGCATCGCCGATGGGCTTGCCCATCTCACGGGCGATGATGGCGGCCAGTTCGTCCTGCCGCTCGGTGTGCAGTTCGGCCACCCGGGCGATCATCGCCGCGCGCTCGGCGACGCTGGTGTGCCGCGACCAGGATCGGTGGGCATCGTTTGCCCCGTTGATGGCGGCGACCAAGGCCTCGTCGGTGATGGTCGGGTAGGTCTGAACGGTTTCACCGGTGGCGGGGTTCACCACTGCATAGCTGCTCACGACTGATTCATCCTTCTTCGAGAGTTCGCGACGATCGCGAACGCGAGTGCCCTCCACCGTACCCGTTCGCGCAGAACCCCTTCACCGCCGAGGCCGGTCACGGTGCGATGGCCAGCGCCGCACGGTTGATGATTGGCCGTAGCCACGATCGAATGTCGCAACGTCGATGCGCAACACCCGATCGAAGGAGACGTTCGTGACCCCGAAGAACACCATTTGCATCTGGTACGACCGCGATGCGCTTGGCGCTGCGCAGTTCTATGCCGCCACGTTCCCCAACAGCTCCGTCGGCGCCATCGCCTTTGCACCCGGCGACTACCCCGACGGCAAGGAGGGCGACGTGCTCACCGTGGAGTTCACCGTGGCCGGCATCCCGTGCCTCGGGCTCAACGGTGGCCCGGCGTTCACGCACACCGAAGCGTTCTCATTCCAGATTTCCACCGACGACCAGGAGGAGACCGACAGGCTCTGGAACGCCATCGTGAACAACGGCGGCGAGGAGAGTCAGTGCGGGTGGTGTCGAGACAAGTGGGGCCTGTCGTGGCAGATCACGCCGAAGGCCTTGGGCGAAGCGTTGGCCGACCCCGACCCCGCAGCTTCCAAGCGTGCGTTCAACGCAATGATGGAGATGGGCAAGATCGACATCGCCGCCATCGAGGCCGCTCGACGGGGCTGAACCCCATCTGGGGCTACGAGCGGCGGCGTTCAGTCGTCGTCGGTGTCGAGCGCGAAGCCCGCTGCCGCAGCGAACGCCGCTGCAGCCATCGACGTGAGCAGCTCCACCAGGTCGGAGCGACGCGCCCGCGGGCTGAACGGCGTCGAGTTGATGAGGCCAAGCGCTGCATGAACCGCCGCGCGCGCAACCGCCGAGGGCACATCGGCGTTCTTGGCCTGCAACGCATCGACCCAGATCTCCACGTACTCACGCTGCAGCCGGCGAACCCGACGCTGGTCGTCGTCGCTGGCCTGCAAGAGGTCGCGGAAGTGCACGGCGATGAGCGCTCGATGATCGACGGCGAAGTCCACATGCCGCACGATGAGTTCGTCGAGTAACTGCTCGGGGGCCACGGCATCGCGCAGGGCCCGACCTTCCTCCAGCAAGTGGTGGCTGATGTCCACCAACATCTCGCCGAGCATTGCTTCCTTACTCTCGAAGTGGTGATAGAGGGCGGGGCCCGACACACCGGCAGCGGCGCCGAGATCGTCGACGGTGACGCTCACGAAGGAGCGGGCAGCGAAGAGCTCTGCGGCGATCTCGAGCAACTCCTCACGGCGGGTCATGTTCGACCGCTGCGACTCACCGTTGGACAGGCGCGACACGGCCCCCAGACGCAGACGACGCTTCTTGCGCGTGTGACCGGTGGGGTCCGACATAGACATCTGACCTTAATTCTAACTAAGGTCACGTGCTCATGTGGCAAACAACACCGTTTCCTCCGCTGGCGAGCCACATCGATCGCGGTAGTGCCGACTTTCATGCCAACGCCGAGGCCCTCGACGCACTGGTCGCAGGTCTGCGTAACGACCTGGCGACCGCACGCCGCGGCGGACCCGAGTCGTCGCGCCAGCGCCATGCTTCCCGGGGCAAGTTGCTCCCGAGGGATCGGGTCGACGCCCTCCTCGATCCCGGTTCTCCGTTCCTCGAACTGTCGCCACTCGCCGCCAACGGCATGTACGGCGACGAAGCCCCGGCTGCCGGCATCATCACCGGCGTCGGCCAGGTATCGGGCCGCACCTGCGTCATCGTCGTCAACGACGCCACGGTCAAGGGCGGCACCTACTACCCCATCACCGTGAAGAAGCACCTTCGAGCGCAGGAGATCGCGCTCGAGAACCGACTGCCATGCATCTATCTCGTCGACTCTGGCGGCGCGTTCATCCCGGAGTGGGACAACGTCTTCCCCGACCGCGATCACTTCGGCCGCATCTTCTACAACCAGGCACAGCTGTCCGCTCGCGGTATCGCTCAGATCGCCGCGGTCCTTGGCTCGTGCACGGCCGGCGGTGCCTACATTCCGGCGATGGCCGATGAGACCGTGATCGTTGCCGATCAGGGCACGATCTTCCTCGGCGGGCCGCCGCTGGTGAAGGCAGCCACTGGCGAGGTGGTATCGGCCGAAGATCTCGGAGGCGGACTCATGCACTCGAGCGTTTCGGGCGTCACCGATCACCTCGCCGACGACGACCGGCACGCCGCCGCGATCGTGCGCCAGATCGTCGCCACGCTGCCCCCGCCTCCGCCTGCTCCGTGGGAGGTGAAGGCATCGATCGAACCGCTGGTCGACCCATCGACCCTGCACGGCGTGATCCCTGCCAACCCGCGCACGCCGTACGACGTGCGGGAAGTCATCGCACGCATCGTCGACGGCAGCGGGTTTCTCGAGTTCAAGCAGCTGTACGGCCAGACGCTGGTCTGCGGGTTCGCTCACATCTGGGGTCAGCCCGTGGGCATCATCGCCAACAACGGCGTCCTCTTCTCCGAGGCGGCGATGAAGGGTGCCCACTTCATCGAGTTGTGCGACCAACGGCAGATCCCGCTGCTCTTCCTCCAGAACATCACCGGTTTCATGGTGGGCCGCGATTACGAGGCAGGTGGCATCGCCAAGCACGGGGCCAAGATGGTGAACGCCGTGGCCACCGCTCGCGTACCGAAGTTCACCGTGGTGATCGGCGGCTCCTACGGCGCCGGCAACTACAGCATGTGCGGGCGCGCCTACTCGCCTCGCTTCATGTGGACGTGGCCGAACGCGCGATTGGCGCTCATGGGCAGCGAACAGGCCGCGTCGGTGCTCGCCACGGTGCGACGCGATCAGATCGAGGGCCGCGGCGGCGAATGGTCGGCCGACGATGAGGCCGAGTTCCGCCGCCCGATCTTCGAGCAGTTCGAGACCCAGAGCCATCCCTACTACGCCACGGCACGCCTGTGGGACGACGGCGTCATCGAGCCCGGCGATACCCGCATGGTCGTGGGCCTGGCGCTCAGCGCCGCCGCACAATCTCCGCTCGGACCCGTCGGGTACGGCGTGTTCCGGATGTAGGGAGACACCATGTTCGACAGCGTCCTGATCGCCAACCGAGGCGAGATCTCCGTGCGAGTCGCGCGCACGTTGCGGACGCTCGGCATCCGTTCCATCGCGGTGTACAGCGATGCCGACGCCCACGCCCGACACGTGATGGCCTCCGACTCGGCGGTCCGCATCGGCCCGGCATCCGCCGCCGAGAGCTACCTGTCGGTCGAACGCATCGTCGAGGCCGCGCTGCGTAGCGGCGCCCAGGCGCTGCACCCGGGCTACGGGTTCCTCTCCGAGAATGTGTCGCTTGCCACCGCCTGTGCCGAGGCCGGCATTGTCTTCATCGGTCCACCGATCTCGGCCATCAACGCAATGGGCGACAAGATCCGCGCCAAGCGCACCGTGGCTGCCAATGGTGTGGCCGTGGTACCGGGCATCGATGGAACTGGCCTCAGCGTCGACGAACTCATCTCTGCGGCGACGGAAGTGGGCCTTCCGGCACTGATCAAGCCGTCCGCCGGCGGTGGTGGAAAGGGCATGCGGCTCGTGCGCGACCCCGATGAATGGGCGACCGCCATCGCTGGCGCCCAGCGCGAGGCTCGCAATTCGTTCGGCGACGACACCCTGCTGATCGAGCGCTACATCGAACGCCCCCGCCACATCGAGGTGCAGGTCCTCGCCGATGCCCACGGCAATGTGGTGCACCTCGGCGAGCGAGAGTGCAGCCTTCAGCGACGCCACCAGAAGGTGATCGAGGAGGCACCCTCGCCGTACCTCACCGACGAACAGCGCGCCCTCCTCGGTGCCCAGGCCGTCGCAGCCGCCAGTGCCTGTGGCTACATCAACGCCGGAACGGTGGAGTTCGTCGTGTCGGGCGAACGTCCGGACGAGGCCTACTTCCTCGAGATGAACACCCGGCTGCAAGTGGAGCACCCCGTCACCGAGATGGTGTGGGGTATCGATCTTGTCGAGCAGCAGCTCCGGATTGCTGCGGGTGAGCCGCTCGGGTTCAACCAAGCCGACCTTGCACCTCGCGGCCATGCAGTGGAAGCCAGGGTCTACGCAGAGGATCCAGCGACGGGGTTCCTTCCTACCGGTGGAACGATCCAGTTGCTGCACGAGCCCGCCGGGCGCGACCACGTGAGGGTCGACTCGTCGATGGTCGTCGGCGGGGAGGTCGGAAGCGACTACGACCCGATGCTTGCGAAAGTGATCGCCTGGGGAAGCGACAGAGACAGCGCGCGTCGGCGTCTCCACCTTGCCCTCGGCGAAACAGTCGTATTGGGGCTCACCACCAACATCGAGTTCCTGCGCGTTCTGCTCACCGACCCCGACGTCGCCGACGGCAACCTCGACACCGGCCTCATCGACCGCCTCGTGGCGTCGCGGCCGGCGACGGCAATGCCACCGGAGGCCGCCGTGGTGGCGACGCTCGCCCAGTTGCATGCGCTCGCTGGAAGCGGCCCGTGGAGCGATCGGCGCGGCTGGCGCATCGGCGACACCGCCGACGTCTGCGTGCGGCACCTGAACCCCGATGGCGGCGTTGTCGAGACGCGGCTTTGTGATGTCGGCAGCGGAGCGTGGAACGCCACCGTCGGCGACTGGAGCGGCCAGGTGGTCGCAACGCAAGAGGGCTCCACCATCGCTCTCGTGGTCGACGGCATGACCCAGCACTTCGCGGCCGCGGTCACGCCGACCGGTGTGTGGGTGGGCCGCGAAGGCGCCACGTGGCACCTCGCCGCAGCGCCCAACCACGGCGCGCGACGCGATGCCACTGCGGCCGCTGGCCTCACCGTCACCAGCCCCATGCCCGGTACTGTCGTCAGCGTCGACGTGGCCGTGGGCCAGCGGGTGGAAGCTGGGCAGACCGTTGCTGTGGTCGAGGCCATGAAGATGGAGCACACGCTCCGAGCCGCGCAGGTGGCCATCGTGCGTGAAGTGCTGGTGGCTGCGGGCGACCGTGTCGCCCTGCACCAGCGCCTCGTAGCGCTCGACGCCGCCGACGACTGACCGGCGTTACCAGCTCGGGGTGTATGGAGCCTTCGGCTCGACCGGTCCCTTGGACGAATGGCGACGCACTTCGAGCCGGCCGAGTTGGTTGCGATGCACCTCATCGGGGCCATCGGCAAGTCGCAGCAACCGGGCGGTGGCATACATCGCCGCGAGCCCGAAGTCGTTGCTGGTGCCACCACCGCCGAACGCCTGGATCGCCCAGTCGACCACCTGACAGGCCATCTGCGGGGCAGCGATCTTGATCATCGCGATCTCGCGACGTGCCTCTTTGTTGCCGACGGTGTCCATCAGGTACGCCGTCTTCAACGTGAGCAGGCGGGTCTGCTCGATGGCAATGCGCGCCTCGGCGATGCGCTCGAGCGTGACGCTCTGGGTGGAGATCGGCTGGCCGAACGCCACCCGGTGCTCGGTGCGCCGACACATCAGTTCCAGCGCGCGCTCCGCCAGACCGATCAGTCGCATGCAGTGATGGATGCGGCCGGGGCCGAGACGCCCCTGTGCAATCTCGAAGCCTCGACCCTCGCCGAGCAACATGTTCGAGGCGGGCACGCGCACGTCGGTGAACTGCACCTCCGACGCCCGGTCGGGCATGCCGTAGAAGTTGAAGACGGGCAACGGACGCAACACCTCCACCCCGGGCGTGTCGCGCGGAACCAGGATCATCGACTGCTGGCGATGACGATCGGGATTTCCCGCGTCGGTCTTGCCCATGAAGATGATGATCTCGCAGCGGGGATGGGTGGCGTTCGTGGTGTACCACTTGCGGCCGTTGATGACGTACTCGTCGCCATCGCGCACGATGGAACTTTCGATGTTCGTGGCGTCGCTGGACGCGACGGCCGGTTCGGTCATCGCGAATGCCGATCTGATCTCGCCCGCCAACAGCGGCTCCAGCCAGCGCTCCTGGTGCTCCGGGGTGCCATAGCGCTCGAGCGTCTCCATGTTGCCGGTATCGGGTGCGGCGCAGTTGAACACTTCAGGCGCCAGGTGCGACCGACCCATCACCTCGCACAGGGGTGCGTACTCGAGGTTCGTCAGCCCGCTGCCGCGATGGCTCTGCGGGAGAAACAGATTCCAGAGCCCCGCCGCACGAGCCAAGGGCTTGAGTTCCTCGACTACCGGCCACGCCTGCCAAGGGCCGAGTTCCATCGATTCGGCGAAGAACCGATCCTCGTTCGGATAGATGTGCTCGTCCATGAACGCTTCGAGGCGAACACGCAGGGCAGTCGTCGTTGGATTCTCTCCCAGTTCCATGACGCCTTAACTTAGGCTAAGGTGGCGGCACTGCTTGTACCGCACGTCACGGGAGGGGACCCGAATGACCTACCAGATCAAGGACCAGAACGTCACGCCACCGCCGCGCACCCCTGAGATGCAGCGGTCGGTGCGGCGCGACGGCTTCGCGGCGGTGGCGATGATCGTCCTCACCGCGTGCCTCATCGTCGCCATCGTGGCATTCCAGATCCTCTAAACCCCAGAAAAGGTTCGTCATGGCGTCGGTCCTTCACGAGCAGCCACTGCTGCCTCACCTCGTCGTCAGCAGCCTCGAGGCTCACCACGACGCGCCCTGCATCCACACCTCATCGGGCGTCCTTTCCTACGCCGAGGTGCGGGCGCGTACGAGCCAGTTCGTGCAAGCGCAGCGGTCGGTCGGGGTGTCTGCCGGCAGTCGGCTTGCCATCCTCTCCAAGAACCGGCCCGAGGTGCTGCTCAACGCGATGGCCTCGCTGGTGAACGGCGTCATCCTCACGCCACTGCACCCGATGGGTTCGCTCAGCGACCACTCATACGCAGTCGGCGATGCCGAGATCACCTGCCTCGTCTACGACGCCGAGCACTTCTCCGAGCGCGCCGCCGAACTGAAGGCTGAGCACCCGTCGCTGACGCTGCTCGGGTTCGGCCCCGATGGGGTCGGCGACGACTACCTCGCTCTCGCCGACCGCTACGAACCGGCGCCACTCGTCGCAGCCGACGTGCACCTCGAAGACCTTTGCACCGTGGTCTACACCGGAGGCACCACAGGCCGCCCGAAGGGCGTGCTGATGACCCACCGCGTGTGGCAGTCGATGACCTGGATCCAGATGGCCGAATGGGAGTTCCCCACGCCACTGCGGATCGCCGTCGCCACACCACTGTCGCACGCTGCGCTCTCACTACTCGCGCCGGTGCTCACGGCGGGCGGCGCGTTCTACGTGATGGAGGCCTTCGGCCCCGACGCGTTCTTCGACCTCGTGGAAGAGCACCGCATCACGTGCACGCTGCTGGTTCCCGTCATGCTCTACGCCCTGCAAGGACACCCCCGCTACCACACCGCCGACATGTCGTCGATGGAGACCATCTTCTACGGGGCGTCACCGATGAGTCCGGCCAAGCTGGCCGCCGCCATCGAGCACTGGGGGCCGATCTTCTTCCAGTTCTTCGGTCAGACCGAGGCACCGATGGTGCTCACCCACTTGAAGAAGCACGAGCATGACCTCTCCAAGCCCGAACGGCTCGCCTCGTGCGGCCGGCCGGTGCCGTGGATGCACGTCGCACTACTCGATGCCGACAACCAGCCCGTCGCACCCGGTGAATCCGGCGAGATCTGCGTCCGTGGGCCCCTGGTGATGAACGGTTACAAGGATCTCCCAGCCGAGACGGAACAAGCCCTGTCAGGCAACTGGCTGCACACCGGCGACGTCGGTCGCTACGACGACGAGGGTTTCCTCTACATCGTCGACCGCACCAAGGACATGGTGATCACCGGCGGGTTCAACGTGTTTCCCCGCGAGGTGGAAGACGTCATCAGTTCCCATCCCGCCGTGTCGATGGTGATGGTGATCGGCGTTCCCGACCCCAAGTGGGGCGAGGCCGTGAAGGCACTCGTCGTGCTCGAGCGCGGCGTGGAGCCGTCCGACGAACTGACACACCAACTGCAACAACTCGTCAAGGACGAGAAGGGCTCGCAGCAAGCACCGAAGTCGATCGACTACGTCGACTCGCTGCCGCTCACGCCGGTGGGTAAGCCCGACAAGAAGGCCGTCCGCGCTCTGTACTGGAACAGCACAGAGCGGGCGGTCTCGTAAGACCGCCCGCTCTGTAGCGCACACTTCGATTGACCGGTGTGGGCGGTGTCGCCACCGCCCACACCGATGTCGAATGATTACGGAGCCTTGCCCACGGCCAGGTTGCCGACGTCCTCGAAGCCATCCTGCAGCGGGACGACCTTGCCCTTGTCGAGCTTGCTGTAGGTCACGCTGCGGTTGAACAGACGGTTGTAGCCCTCAAGGCCGTCGCTCCACTCCGTGGTGAAGTCGATCGGCGGGACCATGCCGTCGAGGTCGAGGTTCGTGGTGGTGTTGGCGGCGTCGTAGAACGACTTGGCGGTGATGTCACCCTCGATCTGCTCTGCGATCTTGGTGAAGCCCACGTACGCGGCCCAGGTGCCCATGCCACCGAGGCTGTTGTAGTCGTTCTTCTCCTGGTCAACGCCAGCAGCCTCGAGAGCACCGCGGTACTCAGCCCACGGCTCGGTCGAGAGGTCGGGGTACATACCCACGACGACGTCGCCGTCGGTGGCCTCTTCGTTGCCCTTCGCCGACACTGCGTTCAGGTTGCCCTGCGGGCCGTACTGACGGGCGGTGGTGCCCGACTGCGACCACGCGGTGTTCCAGGTGATGAACGGCGTCTCGGAGATGATCGCGATCACGCAGTCAGCTCCGCTGGAGGCCTGAGCCACCTCAGCCGAGTAGTCCTGCGCTGTTGGCGGGAGTATGACTGTTGTCCCGAACTTCTTGCCGAGCGCCTTCATGGCGTTCTCCATCGGCGGGATGAACACCTGAGCGCCATCGATGATCACCGCGTTGATCGCCTCGCATCCGTCGTCGACGGCTCGCTTGACCGCACCCACCGCATACATCGGCTGGTTGCCGATGTTGAACGAGTACGGGCTGGAGAGCTCCGACGGGGTGATCGGGCAGCAAGCACCGAACCACGTGATGCTCGACTCGCTGATCACCGGGACGATCGACTCGGCGAAGTAGGTGAACGATCCGACGATCGACACCATGCCCTCGTCGACGGCCTGGCGAGCGCAGCCGGTGGCCACTGCAGGGTCGAACTTCTCGTCGCAGACGGTCACTTCGAGCGGGTGCCCGTTGATGCCGCCCTTGGCGTTGATGTAGTCGGCATAGAGCTTGGCCGTGATCGAAATGTTCTCGTAGGTCGGGCCGGCAGCATTGAGCGTCGTGACCGTCATGACCTTGATCGGAGCACCGGTCGCAGGAGCGGCGGTGGTCTCGGATCCAGGAGCTGCCGTTACAGCCGACGTGTCACCTGAACCGCTCCCTTCGCTGCTGTCGCTGCCGCACGAAGCGACCACGAATCCGCACACCGCGACGGCGACAACTGCTCGCCTCCACGATGCGGGCTTGTTGAAGAACCGCATGAATCCCCCTTGGGTGAATTGTCAACGAGCACCCCCTTGCGCTCGAGACATTCGAAGCGTACCACGAACCTAAGCGCGCGTTCGACACGGACCTGAACCTGCACTAAGGTGAACGCATCCTTACCGGATGCAGCGCAGGGGGCGCTCGTATCGGGGACAGGAGTTGGGGGAAGATGAACGAGGTAGTGAAGTTCGCGCTGCTTGGCCTTGGCGTCGGCGCGCTGTACGCGTTCGCATCGCAAGGTCTGATCATCATCTTCCGCGGCACCGGCGTGCTCAACTTCTCGCTCGGCGCCACCGCAATCGCTGGCGTGTATCTGCAGTGGGAACTGCAGTACGAGCACGGAATGAGCTTTCTCCTCGCCTCCGCATTCGGCATCGGTTTGTCGGCACTACTCGGCGCACTCACCCACTGGGTGATCATGCGACCGCTGCAACGCAAGCGAGCCAGCACCCTGGTCCAGGTGCTCGCCACCCTCGGCGTGCTCATCCTCATTCAGGCCGGCGTCGTCATCCGCTACGGGTCGCAAGCTCATCAGGTCGACAGCTGGCTGCCCACCGATCGCGTCACGCTGTGGGGCGATGTGGGCATCACGGTCGATCGCTTGATCCTGCTGGTGATCGGGTGTGTCTCTTCCGCACTGCTGTGGTTGCTGTACCGATCCAGCCAATTCGGTCTCGCCACCGAAGCGGTCTCGGAGAGCGAGCGTTCGGCGGCGGCCGTGGGCGTGTCGCCCAACTACGTCGCCGTCATCAACTGGGCGCTTGGTTCCGCTGTCGCCTGCATCGCAGGCATCCTCGTGGTTCCGATCATCACCCTGCAGGTCACCTCGATGACGTCGCTCGTGCTCGCAGCAATGGCGGCGGCCCTCGTGGGCGAATTCAAGCGGTTCCCCATCGCGACTGCGGCAGGTTTCGCACTCGGCATCGGTCAGGCACTCGTCGGTCGCTTCTCGCACCAAGATGGGCTTGGGCCGTCACTCCCGTTCATCGTCATCATCGTCATGATGGTCTTCCGCGGCCGCTCGCTGCCGCTCCGCGACCACTTCCTCCAGAAGTTGCCCACCGTTGGCTCGGGCAAGATTTCGTGGGACTGGACGCTCTTCGGCTGCGGCGCCGTCATCTTCGTCATCCTCACCAAGGACGCGAAGTGGATCGACGCCATCACGGTCAGCCTCGGCGCCGCCATCGTGCTGCTCTCCATCGTCGTGCTCACCGGCTACACCGGCCAGCTCTCACTTGCGCAGTACGCAATGGCCGGCTTCGGCGCCTACGTTGCCGGGCGCCTCATTGCCGTGTTCCACATCCCGTTCTTGCTCGGCCTCGCCCTCGGAGTGCTGGCCGCCGTACCGCTGGGCATCATCTTCGCCCTCCCTGCGGTGCGAACTCGAGGCATCAACCTGGCAATTGCTTCGCTCGGCCTCGGCACCGCCATCGAGCTGATGCTGTTCCGTAACCGCAACTTCACCGGCGGCGTGAAGGGCACCCAGGTGGGCGACCCCTCGATCTTCGGCTTCGACATCAGCTCCATCCGTCACCCCGAGCGCTACGCGATCTTCACCTTGATCCTCGCCCTCGCTGCAGTCTGGGTGGTGGCCAACGTGCGCCGCGGCCGAAGCGGTCGTCGCCTGATTGCCGTGCGCACCAACGAACGCGCCGCCGCTGCCCTCGGCATCAACGTGGTGCGCGCCAAGCTCTTCGCATTCTCGCTCGCATCGGCCGTCGCAGCGCTCGGCGGCATCTTGCTGGCCTTCCGGCTCAGCTCGATCAGCTACCAGTCGTACACGAACTTCACCTCCATCATCTACGCCGGTCTCTCACTCGTGGGTGGTGTGGGCCACCTCCTGGGCGCCTTCGTCGGCGCCACGATGGTCACCGGTGGCTTCAACCAAGAGGTCCTCGAAGCCACCTGGAGTGGTGTCGGTGAGTACATCGAACTCATCAGCGGCATCGCGATTCTGCTCACCGTGCTCGCCAACCCCGACGGCGTGGCTGCCGAGTGGGTGAAGACGTTCCGCTACATGAAGCGCACCAAGAAGTTCGGCGAGTCCTACTTCATCAAGCTGGAAGACGTCTCGGTGGCCGCCGACTCCGAGCACACCGAGCGAGTGCCCGCCCGTGAACTCTCGGTCTCGGGCCTCACGGTCCGGTACGGCTCGGTCACCGCCGTCAACGACGTCAGCTTCACGCTCGCCCCTGGCAAGGTGACCGGATTGATCGGCCCCAACGGTGCCGGCAAGACGTCGCTCATCGATGCCCTCACCGGATTCACCAAGTCCACGGGCACCGTGAAGGTGGACGAGCTCGATGTCTCGTCGGCGAGCGCACCGGCCCGAGTGCGCGCTGGCATGGCCCGCTCCTTCCAGAGTCTCGAACTGTTCGAAGACACCTCCGTGTTCGAGAATCTCAGCCTCGCGGCCGACCCGCAAGACATGGGTTCGTACTTCCGAGATCTCGTCTGGCCGAAGATTCCCAAGTTCAAGCCGGAGGTCGTCCGCGCAATCAAGGCCTTCGAACTCGACGACGACCTGCACCGTGAAGTGAGCGACCTCTCGTACGGCAAGCGCCGTCTGCTCGCCATCGCCAGGGCGGTGGCGATGCATCCCAGCGTGTTGCTTCTCGACGAACCCGCCGCTGGCCTCAGCTCCGTCGAAAGCCTCGAGCTCGCCAGAGTGGTGCGGCAACTCGCCGACGACTGGGGTATCGCCATCCTCGTCGTCGAGCACGACATGAACTTCGTGATGGGTGTCTGCGACGACATCGTGGTGCTCGACTTCGGGCAGATGATCGCCCACGGTTCGCCGGAACAAGTGCGCAACGACCCGAAGGTGATCGCCGCGTATCTCGGCCAGCAGTCTGAGGATGAGGAGAACGACGTTGCGGTCAACGCCGCCACCGTCGCAACAGCAGGAGGTGCACAGTGACCGAAAGCTCCGTCGCGAACGTCGATGGCAACGCAAGTGCGTATGCCGCTGGCCGCACACCGAACCTGCTCGAGACGCGGGCCTTGAAGGCCGGCTACGTCGGCCGCGAGGTCGTGTCGGGAGTGAACCTCACGGTGAAGCCCGGTGAGGTCGTGAGCCTGCTCGGACCGAACGGTGCGGGGAAGACCACCACGTTGCTCACCATCGCCGGCGAGTTGGCACCGGTCGACGGCCTCGTGATGTTCAGCAACGTGCCCACCTTCACCCCGATGTACCAGCGCATCCGAGAAGGAATGGGCCTCGTCACCGAAGAGCGGCTCATCTTCACCAAGATGTCCACCCGCGACAACCTTCGTATCGGCGGCGGCGACGTGGACCGGGCGCTGGAGTTGTTCCCCGAACTCGAGCCGCGTCTCGACGTACGCGGCGGCATGCTCTCCGGTGGCGAGCAGCAGATGGTCGCCCTGTCGCGTGCGCTGAGCCGCAAGCCGAAGTTGCTGCTGGCCGACGAACTGTCGCTCGGGCTCGCCCCGATGATCGTCGATCGTCTGCTCGGTGCCGTGCGCCAGGCTGCCGACGAACAGGGCATTGGCGCCCTGATCATCGAGCAACACGCTCGCAAGGCACTCCGCTACAGCGATCGCATGTACCTGATGGCACGCGGCCAGATCCGCATGGAGATGACCTCGGCCGAGGCCCTCCAGCGACTCGACGAGATCGAGCACGCGTACCTCAGCGGCACCGCCGAGAGCGAAGAAGACCACATCGAGCGGAAGCGTCGTAAGGACACTCGCGAGTCGTGGGCGCGTCAGCGCGTGCGCGAGCGCGAGCTTCGCCGGCTCACCGGAGCCCAGGTGTCTCGCCGTCACACGTCGGAAGACGACGCCTACCTCGATGCCGACCAACAACGACGAGACTGGCAGCAGCGACTTCGCCGCGGCCGCAAGTTCTAACAAACAGGGGGATACAACTCATGGGCTACCGCACCGCTGAACTACCACCCGTGGACTTGGATGAATTCCAAAAGATGCCATTCCTGCCACGGATGAAGTTGCTGCAACTGCACTGGGTGGAGGCCGGCTTCGGCACACCCAACCAGACGGCGACCTTCTACGTTTGGAAGATTTTCTATTACAGCCTGTTCGGCCTCATCGTTGCCGGCGCCTTCACCAAGGGGCTGGAGTTCAACAACATCGCCGGATGGTGGGACGAGCCGATCCTGTACCAGAAGCTGATGGTGTGGACCGTCCTCCTCGAGATCCTTGGCCTCGCCGCCACCTGCGGACCCATGGCGTTCCACTTCGACCCACCGATCGGCGCAAGCCTGTACTGGTGGCAGAACGACACCATCCGCATTCCTCCATACCCCAACCGTGTGCCGTTCACCGCTGGTAACCGCCGCACACCGTGGGACACGGGCCTCTACAAGCTCATCGTGTTCTGGCTGATCATGATGCTGTTCCTCTCCGGCGAGCAGGTGCCGGGCTTGCCGGAAGGCACCGCCGGTGTGATGCCGCGCTGGCCGTTCCTCGTGTACGCCGGTCTGATCGTGCTGATGGGCCTTCGCGACAAGTGCGTGTTCCTCTCAGCCCGCTCCGAGCAATACGTGCCCACGATGCTCGCGTTCGCACTGTTCCCGAACTTCGTCGACATGATCGTCGCCGCCAAGATTTTCATCGTCGTCGTGTGGATGGGTGCCGGCATCTCGAAGCTGCAGCACGGTTTCTCGGCCACCGTCTCGATCATGATTCAGAACACCCCGTGGAACGGCTTCCGCAAGCTCCGTATGGCCACAGTGCGCGACTACCCGAACGACATCAGGCCGTCGAAGCTCACCCACCTTGTCGCTCACATCGGTGGCACCACGTGCGAAATCATCATGCCGCTCGTGCTGTTGTTCTCGCCGTGGCCCGGGCTCACCTGGGTCGCCATCATCTCGATGTGGATGCTGCACGCGTTCATCATCTCCACCATCCCGCTGGCCGTTCCGCTCGAATGGAACGTCTTCTTCGGATTCTGCGCGGCGTTCCTGTTCGCCAACTTCCCTGCGGGTGATGGTTACGGAGTCGGCGACATGAACCCGGCTCTGCTCGTCGGTGTCGTGGCGTTCGCACTGTTCCCGATCGTCCTCGGCGCCATCTGGCCGCAGCACGTGTCGTTCCTCGTCGGCATGAAGCAGTACGCCGGCAACTGGGCTTCCACCACCTGGTCGTTCCGCGACAAGGAGAAGGAAGACCGTCTCAACGAGCGCATCGTGAAGGCTGCCGACAACCAGATCGACCAGCTCGAGCCGCTCTTCGGCAAGGAGATCTCGGAGATCTTCGTTCAGAAGGCCATCGCCTTCCGGATGATGCACCCGATGGGCCGCATGCACATCACGTTGCACATGCTCCACAGCGGCGACATCGACACCCGGGTGCTGCGCGAGGGCGAGTTCATCAGCAACACGCTCACCGGCTGGAACTTCGGCGACGGGCACTGCCACGACGAGCGACTCGTCGAGGCCGTGCAACAGCGCTGCGAGTACGAGCCCGGCGACCTCGTCGTCGTGTTCACCGAGTCGCAGCCCATGTTCACCAAGAAGGTCCAGTACCGGGTCATCGATGCCGCCCTCGGCACGGTGGAGAAGGGCTGGTACCACAACGATGACGCGGCACACGAGCAGCCCTGGCTCCCCAACGGCCCGCTTCCTCACACGGTCACCTGGACTCGTGAGGGGTACGAGCCGTCCGGCTTCGCCCTCACCGCTCCAGGGCGAGCAATCGCCGAGCGCTGAGCACATGACCAACGCGATCGTCGTCGGGGCCGGACCAAACGGCCTCAGCGCCGCCGCGCGCCTCGCACGAGCGGGCGTGTCGGTCACCGTGCTCGAGGCATCCGAGACGATCGGTGGTGGAACGCGCAGTTCGGAGGCCATCGTCCCCGGGCTGCTCCACGACCATTGTTCGGCGGTGCATCCGCTGGCGCTGGCGTCGCCGTTCTATCGCGAACTCCCACTCTCGGGTGTCACGTGGAGAACGACCGACGTCAATTGCGCCCATCCTCTCGACGACGGCTCGGCAGGCGCCTTCTACCAATCCATCGAGACCACTGCCGAGCATCTCGGTGTCGATGGTCGACGCTGGCGACAGGTCTTCGGACCTGTCGCCGAGCGGTTCGACGACCTCTTCGACGATGTCGCCGGGCCGATCCTGCGTGTGCCGAGCCATCCCATCACGCTCGCCAAACTTGGAATGCGCGCCGCACTTCCCGCCACCATGCTCGGGCGAGTGTGGAAGACCCCGCAGGCCCGAGCGTTGTGGGCGGGAGTCGCCGCCCATGCGTTCTGGCCGCTCAACCGGCCGATGACCAGCGCGATCGGTGTCACGCTCACCGCCGCAGCGCACGCCCACGGATGGGTGGTCGCCGAGGGTGGCTCGCAGGCCATCGCCAACGCTGTGGCCAAGGTGCTGACCGACGCCGGTGGCACCATCGAGACCGGCGTGTCCGTGTCGTCCATCAATGAACTACCGCCGCACGACATCCTCATGCTCGACGTCTCGCCGACGACAGCGCTGAAGATCCTCGGCGATCGACTTCCCTCCCGCGTTGCGAGCGCCTACCGACGCTTCGCTCATGGCCCCGGAGCGTTCAAAGTGGACTTCGCCGTCGAGGGCGGCGTTCCCTGGGTGGCCGAGTCGGCCCGACGCGCCGGAACCGTGCACCTCGGCGGCACCATCACCGAGGTCGCCGCGGCCGAACATGCGGTGCACGCCGGCGAGATGCCGGCGCGCCCGTTCGTACTGGTGGGCCAGCAGTACCTCGGCGACCCCACCCGCTCCGTCGGCAACGTGCACCCTGTCTGGACATACGCGCATGTGCCGCACGGGTACACCGGCGACGCGACGGAAGCAATCATCGCCCAGATCGAACGCTTCGCTCCCGGCTTCCGCGACCGCATCATCGGCACGGCGGTGCGGTCGGCCACGGAGATGGCCGTCTACAACCCGAACTACGTGGGCGGCGACATCATCGGCGGCGCGGCGTCGATGAAGCAGACGTTGTTCCGCCCACGGGTCACCACCCACCCCTACGACACGGGTGTGCCCGGCGTGTACCTGTGCTCGGCATCCACGCCGCCAGGGGCTGGCGCACACGGCATGTGCGGAGCGAACGCCGCAGATAGGGCGCTCTCCCTGCACACATCCCCCACCAAGCCACACGCGACTTCACCGAGATGACTGGAATAGAAATGCGCAACGTGTACATGACCCCCGAACTCACTGCGATCTACGAGCAGACGGTGGAGTTCGTGAAGAAAGAGGTCACCCCGCACGGCGACGCCTGGGAAGAAGCCGGCCGCGTTCCCCGCGAGGTGCTGCGAAAGATGGGCAGCCTCGGGATGTTCAGCCTGCGCGTACCCGAGGAGCATGGCGGCCTCGGGCTGGGCATGATCGCCAGCGCTGTCTTCGCCGAGGCGCTCGGCTCCTCCACCTTCGGCGGTTTCGACGTCACCGTGCTCGTGCACACCGACATGAGCGCGCCGCACCTTCTCAACTCCGGCACGCCGGAGCAGCTCGAGCGCTGGCTGCCCGGGATGCTCGCTGGCGAGACGATCACGTCGATCGGTGTCAGCGAGCCCGACGCAGGTTCCGACGTTGCGGGCATGCGCACCCAAGCCGTGCCCGACGGAGACGGATGGCGCATCAACGGCACCAAGACCTACATCACCAACGGCGTGTATGGAGATCTCACCATCGTCGCCGCTCGCACCGACCCGTCGAACCGTTACGGCATCACGATGTTCCTCGTACCCGCGGGAACGCCCGGTTTCACCGTGGCGAAGAAGCTGTCCAAGCACGGTTGGCTGTGCTCCGACACCGCCGAGTTGGTGTTCGACGACGTGTGGGTGTCCAACGACCAAGTACTCGGCACCGCGCACCGCGGGTTCTACGAGACCATGCGCAACTTCCAGAACGAGCGGATGGTGCTCATTGCGATGGGCGCCGGCGCGGCGCAGGCTGCGCTCGACCTCACGCTGGCGCACACCCAGTCGCGTCCGGCCTTCGGTGGCCACCTTTACGACCTCGGCGCCATCCGGCAACGACTGGCCATGAACCAAGCGAAGCTCGACGCCGTCCGAGCCGCCATGTACCACGCCGCCTGGCTGGGCGACACCGTCATGGGGCCCGGCGCCGACAACACCAAGGAGATGTCGGGCGTGAAGGCCTACGGGGCCGAGGTCATCAACGAGATCATGTACGACTGCGTGCAGTTCCACGGCGGGATGGGGTACATCCGCGAGTCGCCCGTGGAACGCATGTCGCGCGATGCCCGCATTCTCCCCATCGGTGGCGGCGCCACCGAGGTGATGCTCGAGGAGATCGCCAAGCGTTCCGTCATCGACGCGACTCCGCAGCGATGAACCGACCGCACTCCGGTCGCTGGCTCGAGGAGCTCACACCGGGGCTCACCATCCAGCACGTCATCCGGCGCACCATCACTGAGGCCGACAACGTGCTGTTCACGTCCATCACGATGAACCCGGCATGGGTGCACCTCGACTTCGACTACGCCGAACGCGAGACGGAGTACAAGAAGCCGCTGGTGAACTCGATGCTCACCGTGGCCATGGTGGTGGGTATCAGCGTGCACGAAACCACCCTCGGCACCACGGTGGCGAACCTCGGCTTCGACTCGGTCACCTTCCCTGCACCGCTCTTTCACGGCGACACCATTCGTGTGGAGACCGAGGTGCTGGCTGCACGCAAGTCGGCGTCGCGTCCCGGCCAGGGCATCGTCACGTTCGAGCATCGTGCGTTCAACCAGCACGGTGAACTGGTGTGCCGCGCAGTACGTCAGGCCCTGATGCTCGAACAACCTGCCGACGAAGTCGACTAGCCGTTGGCGGCGAGGTCGAGCACTCGGCGGGCCTGCGCGGCGAGTGGCTCATCGACCATCTGGCCCTCGAAGTCGATGGCCGCGACACCGAGCCGGGAGGCCGACTCGTACGCAGCGAGCAGCCTGGTCGCTCGATCCACCTCAGAGGCGCTCGGAATGAACGCCGCGTTGGCAAGCGCCACCTGACCAGGGTGAATACACAGCTTCCCTGCGTACCCGAACGAACGCGCCTCACGCGCCTCTTGTACGAACCGCTCGTCATCGCGGAAGTCGGTAACCACCTGGTCCAGCACTGGGACACCACTGAGACGGCCAGCGAGCGCCACCGCCGAGCGGGCGTAGGCCACTTCGAGGTTCGATGCTGTGCGCACGCCGCCCATGTCGGCGATGAAGTCTTCGGCTCCAAAATAGGCGGCCACCACCTGCGGGTGGGCGAGCAGCGGGCGAGCCTCAGCCACACCCAGCGCCGTCTCGAGGCCGGCGAGGATGCCGATGTCGGCCAGTCCCGCTGCCGCGAGGGCCCGACACACCGTGTCGAGGCCTTCGATGGTTTCCACCTTCGGCACCACCACCGCTGCGAGGTCGACGCACAGCCCTTCGGCCACATCGGCGGCGAACCACTCGGTGGCCGGCGGGTTGATGCGCACCATCACCGCGCACGACGCAGCCAGCGTCGGCGCTAACTCGCGAGCGTTGGCGCGCCCGGTCGCCTTCGACCCAGCGGGCGTGGCATCCTCGCAATCGATCACCACCGCATCGGCACCGCGCTCGCTCAATCGCGCAACGAAATCCGGGCGCACTGCCGGCGCGAACAGCAACGACCTGAGTCGTCCGATCTCCTTCGTCACGACGGCACCTTTCACCTTTCGTTGGTTGCGTCGACCGCAACCGTATGGAATCAGTCTCTCAGCAACCCAATGAACGCATGAAGGCCGCGTGGGCCGCGTCCGCATCAACATCGGTGAAGACGTGAATCACCGAGGCCGGGTCGGCAACTCCACGCACGTTCCCGTCGGGTTCCACCGTTACCGCCATCGCCGTGAGCGTGAACAGTTCAGGGTGCGTGATGGCCAACACCTCCATCTTCACCCGCAGTTGCAACCCGAGTTCAGTCGGCGAACCAGTTGGCGTGAAAGCCGATAGGGACTCGCGTAGCCATCTGCACTCGAGCCACTGGCCCGGCCGCCACGTCGCGAGCATCGAGGATCACGAGCTCCGATTGCTCCGTCGCTCGGTCGGTGACGAAGCTCATCAGCCAACCGTCGTCTTCGGCAGTGCCATCAGGGTCGGGCGCGAAGACGTGCTCGCCGCACACCTCCGACGGCGCGTAGTGGTGAGCCACCACGTCGTCGGTGTGGAAGTCGTACTTGAACACGCCCTCGAAGTCGAACTCGAACTCCCACGACCGCTGCGGGCAGGCGTAGCCGAAGCGAGTGGGTCGACCGGTGAGCCGCTCGTTGACACGGGGGAACTCGCTGGCGGTGTCGCCGGTGGGCCCTTCACTCACCCGACCGGTGGCGAGGTCGATCGACCAACGCCACGGCTGCGGCGCACGCGCCGCGCCAGGATTGTCGAACTGGAACGCACCGGGCATGTCGGGCATACGTGGCGCACGAATCTCGATGGTGTCGCCCACCTCCCACGCATTGAAGAAGTGCACGACGTAACTGTTCTCGATGTCGAACCAGCGCACGTCGGCGCCCGACCCGCCTCGCGGCACCACGCCGATACGGGTGCCGTTGTCGGGCTCCCAGCTCATCGGGTCGCCGCCCTGGAGCATGCGGTGCAGATCGAACACCGCCGGCGCGTCGAGGAAGATCGAGTAGTGCTCGGTGATCACGAAGTCGTGGATCATCACCGGAGCCGGAATGTCGATCTCGGTGCAACTCACCAGCTCGCCAGCTGCGTTCACCTCCGAGTAGCGCAGGTACGGCGACGACGGGCTGTAGCCGAAGAACAGCATGTCGCCCGTGACGGCATCAACCTTCGGGTGAGCGGTCATCGGGCCTTGCAACCGACCACCGAAGTCGTGCTCGCCGAGCGTGCGCAACTCGCGGTCGAACTCGGTGGGCGCCCCGGCTTCGAGCATGCTGAAGTAGCGGCCGGCGTGGCGCACGGTGGCGGTGTTGGCGGTGTTCTTCAACACGCCCGACTCGGCCACCACGTCGCGATCGGGGAACTGGAAGTTGCTCATGCCACCGAAGCACGCACGGCCGCGCCGACGCTCGGCCAGCAGGCCCTTCGACTCGATGAATCGGTTCCGGTACCGAGCGGTCCCGTTGTCGATGTACACCGCGTGCAACATGCCGTCGCCATCGAACGGGTGATACGCACCCATCGGCGCGAACTGTGGGTTCGGCCCGGTGCGCACGAACATGCCGTTCAGCGCCTTCGGGATCTCACCGATCACCGTGAGGTCGGCGTCGTCGCGTTCTTCGAACACGGGCCTCATCAGCCCTTGCAGGAACGGCGTGTCCCATGTGTCGATGGTGGTCATGAGCGCTGCCCCGGGACCAACGTCAGTTGGCGATGTCGAGAATGCGCACCGGCATCTCGCGCGGACCGCGAATCTGACCCACGCTCCAGCGAACATCGTCGGCCAGTTCGAAACGGGGGAACCGCTTCACGAACTCCTCGATGGCCACCTTCAGCTCCAGGCGAGCGAGGTTCGAGCCGATGCAGCGGTGGATGCCGAGACCGAACGCAGCGTGCCGGTTCTCCTGCCGGTCGACGATGAACTTGTCGGGGTCTTCGAACTGGTGCGGGTCGCGGTTCGCTGCCGGGAACGGCAGCAGCACCCAGTCGTCCTTCTTCATCGGGCAGCCGTGGAAGTCGGTGTCCTCGGCGACCAGACGAGCCATGGTGACCGGCGCATAGGCACGCAGGAACTCCTCCAGCGCGAAGGTCATCACCTCGGGGTCGTCGATGATGCGCTGATGGTCTTCGGGGTGCTGCGCCAGGTGCCACAGCGACGAGCCGATGGCCGACCACGTGGTGTCGATGCCTGCGATGAGCAGCAGGATCACCATGCCGCCGACGATCTCGTCGTTCATCTCGATGCCCTCGATCTGCGTGCCCATCAGGTAGCTGGTGAGGTCGTCGCGGGGGTTCTCGCGATGGTCTTGGATCTGGGCGAAGATGTACTGACCCAACTCGTCCATGCCGGTACGAGTGCCGGGCTCTTCGTTGATGCGCTCGAGCGTCTCGTGCACGAAGCGGCGGAACAGCTCTTCGTCCTTCTCGGGGAAGCCGAGCATCTGACGAATGACGCTGACCGGGATGTGCTGCGCGTACTGCTGTGCGGCATCGATGATGCTCTCGCCGGGGGTGAGATCGCCGAGGCGGTCGAGTAGCGACACGCAGAGCTCGCGCACCTTCGACTCCCACGGCTCGATCACCTTGGGTGCGAACGCGGGCAGCAGCAGCCGACGAGCCATCGCGTGGAACGGCGGATCGCTCGTGATGGGCGGCGCACCACCGATGGGTGCGGGCAGCGACAGGTCGCCAGGGCGACCAACACTCACGACGACGCTGCGGCTGGTGAAGTGCTGCGTGTCGTAGGCGATCTCGTGCACGGTGTCGTGGGTGATGGGCACCCACATGCCGCCGTAACGGTCGGAGTGAGCGACGGGGCACTTCGCGTCGCGCAGTTCCTTCCACACCTCGGGGGCGTTCGGGTTGTAGGCCGGATCGCCGTGGTCGAAGTCGGTGGCAAAGTCGCTGACCGGGCCATAGTCGTCGGGGTTGTACGGCACGCGCTGCCAGACGTGCGTGCCTTCGGGCGAGTCGCCGAAGATCGGGGGCTCGTAGCCCGGGGTGTCGGCGGGTGCGACGGTGTCGGTCACGTCAGTCCTCCACGATCGAGATGGCGTATTCGGGGCAGTTGCTGACGGCGAGACGGGCCTTCGCGTGCAGTTCAGCGGGCACGTCGCCCTCGACGAGCAGCACGGACTGGCCGTACTCGTCGACATCGAACAATTCGGGCGCCAACGCGTAACAACGGTTGTGGCCCTGGCACTTCTCAGCATCGAGTCGCAGCAGCATAAGGTGAGACACTACGACCGATTTCGTCTCATGTCGATACGAAAGCGCGAACTCATGTCGGCTCAGCGGTTTCAGGTGGCGGAGAGCGAACGCGGCGCGACGACGGTGTTGCGAAGTACGCCAACGCCCTCGACCTCCACCTCCACCACATCGCCGGTGAGCAGGTAGGTGCCCGGCCCATGGGCCTTGCGAACGCCCGCCGGCGTGCCGGTGGCGATGATGTCGCCGACCTCCAGGGTCATGATGCGCGAGAGAAAGGCGATGGTGTCGGCCACCCCGAAGATCATGTTGCTGGTGGTGCCGTCCTGCACGGTCACGCCGTTCACACGCGTGCGCAGACCCAACTGCTGAATGTCGTCGAACTCATCGATCGTCACCAGCCATGGGCCGCACGGTCCGAAGGTGTCGACCGCCTTACCACCGGTCCACAGTCCGTTCGCAAGCTGCAGATCGCGAGCACTCACATCGTTGAACGCCATCACCGCCGCCACATGCGACAGCGCGTCATCCGCAGCGATGTACCTGCCGGGACGGCCGATCACCACGGCCAACTCGGCCTCATAATCGACCTGCGCCGTGTCGATCGGGGGTTCGATGTCGTCGGTAGGGCCCACCAGTGAGTTGGCAAACTTGGCGAAGAACATCGGTGATGCCGGAGCCGCAGCACCCACCTCCTCCGCGTGGTCGCGATAGTTCAACCCGATGCAGATGATCTTCGACGGGTCGACGATGGGTGGGCCCAGGCGCACCTCACCGAGCGAATGAACGGCACCACGAGCGCCGAGCGGGTCGAGGTTGCTGGCAGCGGTCTCCAGCAGCGAGCGGAGTCGATCGCTCGGCTGTGCCAGCAGTGCTCGGTTCGACACCGCAGCCGCAACGTCGCGCTGGTCCCAGCCCGCGAGCGAGGCAGCGGCGGAAGAGTCGACGATGGAGTCGTCGAGCACGAGGCCCGAACGCCATGCGCCGCCCTGCAGATAGCTGGCGATACGCATGGGCTATCCCTTCAACCGATCGCCGGCGGGGTCGTACGGACACTGCGGCAACACCGATGCGGTGCGCCGGTCGCCGATGAGGTCCACCTCGAGCGAGGGGCTACCGGCAAGCACATCGGCGTCGACGTACGCCATCGCCAGGCTCTTGCCCACCGAGTGCCCATAGGCCCCAGAGGTGACGTAGCCGACTCGTCGGTCGCCCAACCACACCGGCTCGAAGCCTCTCGCATCCGCATCGTGAGCATCGACGTCGAGGATCACCAACCGCTGGGCGGGACCCGCCTCCTGCTCTCGCAGGAACGCCTCCCTCCCGATGAAGTTGCCCTTCGCGGGCGCCACGTGGTGATCGAGACCGCACATGGACGCAGTGATGTTCTGAGCGAACTCGGCCGACCAGATGCCGTAACCCTTCTCCAACCGCAACGAGTCCAGCGCACGAAGCCCGAACGGGCGCAGGCCGAGGTCGCGACCGACGTCCATCAGCGCGTGAAACAACGCCCGGTGCTGCACCGTCGGCACCGTGATCTCGAACCCGACCTCTCCCGTCAACGACATGCGCGCCACCAAGGCGTCGGCATTGCCGATCGGCATCTGGCGCATGGCGAAGAAGGGCAGGCCGGCGTTGGAGACATCCGCACT
>CANHST010000003.1 GCA_947463235.1 Acidimicrobiaceae bacterium | reverse complement strand
GCGCACATCGGCCCCGGCCAGTTCGGGATGCTCGAGAAACCAGCAGTCGTACACCGACACGATGCGGGGCAGGCGACTGGGCGGCACCACATAGTTGGTGCCGTGCACCAGGTCGACGCCACCCAGCCAGCGGTCCACGCCGGGGTGGTCGAAGCGGGCCCAGGCGAGGTGGGCAGCCCGTGCGGGAAGCGGCAGGCGGGTGGTTCCGGCGGCGAGCGCAGCGCGAAAGCTGAGCACGTATGGCCGCACCTGCAGATCGTCACGTCGAAGGAGTTCGGCATGCATCGCTTCCACGGCGAAACCGATGCCGGTCTTCGAACCATGCAGGGGTCCGCTGTCGAACGCAACCGAAAGAGGGGGCATCTCGGCCCGAGGCTACCGGATCAGTGTGGCTGGCATGTCGGCGCGATGAGGCCGCGAACCGTAGAATCGAGCGACTTCCCCCACGAAGAGAGACACCATGCCCCGCGCGTTCATCACCGGCATCACCGGCCAAGACGGCCAGCACCTCGCAGAATTCCTGCACAGCAAGGGATACGAGGTGTTCGGCATGGTCAAGGGGCAGAACAACCCCAAGCTCACGGCGATGCGCGACGAGTTCCCCTACGTGGAGCCCGTGCCGGGCGACCTAGCCGACCTTCCGTCGCTGTTGAAGGCACTGGAGAGCACCCAACCCGATGAGGTGTACAACCTCGGTGCGATCTCGTTCGTGGCGCTGAGCTTCAACCAGGCCGAACTGACGGCCAACATCACCGGCCTGGGCGTGCTGCGCATGCTCGAGGCCGTGCGCATGGTGGGTGGGGCCACGAACAACCCGATCCGCTTCTACCAGGCCAGCAGTAGCGAGATGTTCGGCAAGGTACGCGAGATTCCCCAGACCGAGCGCACGCCCTTCCACCCGCGCTCGCCCTACGGCTGCGCCAAGGTGTTCGGCCACGACATCACGGTGAACTACCGCGAGAGCTACGGCCTGTACGCCTGCAGCGGCATCCTGTTCAACCATGAGGGTCCGCGCCGCGGCCTGGAGTTCGTCACCCGCAAGGTCACCAACGCCGTTGCCCGCATCAAGCTCGGTCTGCAGGACGAATTGGTGCTCGGCAACCTCGACTTCAAGCGCGACTGGGGTTACGCCGGCGACTACGTGAAGGCCATGTGGCTGATGCTGCAGCAGGACGAGCCCGACGATTACGTGGTGGCCACCGGCGAGACCCACAGTGGCGAAGAACTGGTGCGTCTCGCCTTCGAAGAGGCCGGCATCGAAGACTGGCAGCGCTACGTGCGTCAGGACCAGAAGTTCTTCCGGCCCGCAGAGGTCGACCTGCTCATCGGCGACCCCACCAAGGCGCAGGAGAAGCTCGGCTGGCAGCGCGAGGTCGACTTCCCCAGCCTGGTGAAGATGATGGTGGCCAACGACCTGCGCATCGAGAGCGCGAGGCGCTGAGCCTCAGCTCTCGAACGGCATGTCGATGATGGCGTCCATCATCGAATCCGCCGTGGGTGTGACGCCAGCCCGGAGCCGGGAGCGCAGCGACACGGCGAACGCCAGCATCGCCGCAAGCGACGATGCCACCAGGCCCCACTCGATCCGCTCGAACAGATCGTCGCTGCTGAGCCAGGTGACGAGCACGAACGTGGCCATGCCAACGCCCCAGCCGAGCGCCACCAGCGCATGGCCCTTCAAGGCGATGACCGCCTGCGCCATCGACAACGCCGCCATGTAGAGGGCGCTGCCGAAGGCGAGCATCGCCATCGTGCGACTGGTGAGGGTGGCGTCGTACATCTTCTCGATCACGAACGGGCCGATGAGGAACGAGCCGGCCACCCCGGCAGCACCGACGCCGACGACGATCACCATCAGCTTGCGAAAGCCAGCCCGGAACTCGTCGAGTTCGTTACGTGCGGCCAAGCCGGCCAGGCGGGGGAGCAGGGCGGCCTGAACCGCCTGGAACAGGAAGAGCGGGATGCGCGACAGCAGCACGCCGTACCCGAACTGGGTGACCAGTTCCTCCTGCCCGTCGGCCTTCAACAGGTTGGCGGCGACGGGACCGGCATTCACCAGTCCTGCGGCGAACACCGAGCCGAGCAGTAGCCAGCCGAGGTTCGGCGTCACTTCGCTCCAGGTGGCGGGCGGGCCGTCGTCGGTGCGCAGTTGACCGCGGGAGAGCACGTAGAAGAATCCGGCCAGCGGGGCCAGCGCGACGGCCATGCCGTAGGCGCCAGCGCTCTTCGCACCCGCCACCGCCAACGCAATGCAGAGGACGACTCGCACGGCGCCGTCGGCGCCCATCACCACGGCGTAGGCGCGGAACCGGCCACTCCCGCTGGCGATACCGCGCGCCAGGTGAACCGGGGCGTAGCTGGCAAAGGCCACCACGAGCGCCAGCAGCAGTACCCAGTCGCCGTCGAAGTAGCTGTCGGTGATGATCCCGCCGAAGGCGAGCACCACGGCGATCACGAGACCGGCGAGCAGTGCACCGAGCATTGCCACCTTGCGGACCACGGGCCGTCCACCCTGCCCGAGCGCCCTGCGTGCGGAAATGGCCCGGCCCAGTTCCTGCTCGAGGGGCAGGAAGAAGCCCGGGGCTAGGGCAAATGTGGCAAACCACAGCGACAGAACCGGCGCAAAGGCATCGTCGCCGCCCATCGCGTTCTTGCCGACGCGCAGGAACGCAAAGCTGGCCAGACCGGCCACGAGCAACCCGATGCCCACCGGGATGGTGCCTTCAGGGAGCGGCGCTCGGGAGGAAGAGGACTGCTCGTCGGATTCGGCCACCAAGCCAGCAAGGCTAGTCGCCTGGAATCGGTCCGACACGTTCAAGTTCGCCACGCTCCGTGCCGATGACCGTTCATGCGCTCCCGTCAGTTCATCCTTGCCGCGCTCGCGGTGGTGGGGTGTGGGCTGCCGGGCGTCTCCGTTGAGGCCGCATCGCGTCCCGCCGTCGTTGTCGAACCGGTGGTGCTCGATGGTCACGGCAACGGACATGGCATCGGTCTCAGCCAGTGGGGTGCCTACGGGTACGCGGTCGACAAGGGTTGGTCGGCGGGCCAGATTCTGGCTCACTACTACAACGGCACCGTGGCCGGCACCGTGCCGCTCGACACCATGGTTCGCGTGCGACTCCAGCACTTCGACGGAGCGCAGACGGCGGTGTCCGTGGAGAATGGGTCGCTGGTGGTGGCCGGCCTCACCGGCACCGACTGGAAATCCGTCCTCATTCGCGAGACGGCCACGAACGGCGTCTATTCGGTCTGGGCGCGCACCGACCTCGCTCGGTGCCCTTCCGCCTCCAACGATCCGGTTGCCAACGGCTGGACGTTGGTTGCTGCCACCAAGACCGGTCCGGTGGAGGTGCGCACCGCGGCGAACTCGCTGGCCGTCACCGATCTCACCCAGTTGCTCGCCGCGTGCGAACCGAACGGAACCCTCCGTTGGTATCGCGGCACCATTCGGGCGCTGAACGACACCAGCGGCAACAACCGCACCGTGAATGTGCTGCCGATGGAGCACTACCTCCGCACGGTGATCGCGATGGAGATGTCGCCCGGTTGGGCCACGGCCGGTGGCGGCAACGGTGCCCAAGCGCTGCAGGCGCAGGCGATTGCGGCACGCAGTTTCGCGTTGGCGCACCAGTGGTACACCTACGCCGATGTCTGCGACATGATCTGCCAGTCGTATTTCGGGGTGGCCTTCAAGGCCCCTGGTGTGACACTGCGGACTGTCGAACATCCGGCCACCGACGCGGCAGTGCTGGCCACAGCGGGCGTGGTTCGTCGTGTGGGCTCGACTACCGGAGCGATTGCGCTCACGATGTTCTCCGCTTCGAACGGTGGGTACACGGCACCCGGCTCGGGAGCGCTGCAACCGTTCGCAGCGGTGCCCGACCTGGGCGATGGCACCGCGTTGAACAAGAACCACGACTGGACCGTGACGCTCACCCCCACAGCGATCTCGGCCAAGTACCCGGCGATCGGCGCGTTCTCCGGCATCACGGTGCTCACCCGGAACGGCTACGGGGAATGGGGCGGGCGTGTGCTCACCCTGCGTCTCACCGGATCCGGAGGCTCACAGGTGGTCAGCGGGGCTGCGTTCCGCACGGCGATGGGCCTGAAGGACACATGGTTCCACGTACGCGATGCCAGCTCGCCCGTGGTGGCCTGCGCCGGAAGGACAGCTCCCGTGGTGACCGGGGTATTGGCAGCTCCCGTGGCCACGAAGTTCTCTCCGCTGCGCCCGGTTCGGCTCGTGGACACCGCTCATGGGCTGGGCAGCGTGATCGCGCCACTCGGCGATGGTTGCACCATGGTGGTGGACCCTGGCCTTGCGGCAACCGTCCGTTCCGTAGAGGTCGATCTCACGTCGCTCGCAGCGTCCGCCAACGGCGTGGTGAGCGCATGGGCATGTGGCTCACCGCAGCCGGTCGGCCCGGCCTTGCAGGTCGTTGCCGGCCGCACGGTGTCGTCGATGGTGGTGGTGCCGCTGGGCGCTGATGGCACGTTCTGCCTCACCACCACGGCATCGACCGACCTGTTGGTGGATCTCTTCGGCAGCTACGGAACCGGAGCCGGCCTGCGGTTCCAGCCCGTCGCCGCAACTCGACTCTTCGATAGCCGCAGCGGAACGAAGCCGGTGGCTGGCAACGTCCGGACGGTGCAGGTCGCTGGCTCGTTGCGCGTGCCGCTCGGTGCCACCGCCGCGTCGGTGACGATCCATTCGACCGGTGCCGCGGCAAGCGGCGTGGTGACGGCGTACGCCTGCGACGAGGCCCGGCCGGCACCTTCCACCATGCGGGTCACCGGCGGTGTGGACAGCACGGTCACCGTGCAGGTGGACCTCAGCGCTGCTGGCCGTCTGTGCCTGTATGTCAACGCTGCGATGCACCTCACGGTGGACGTGAGCGGATGGTTCGGGCCGGGTGCAACCACCTCGTACTTCGCAGTGAATGGCGAGCGTTTCCTCGATGCCGATGTGGCTGCGGGCCAGGCTCGGGCGTTCGGTGTCACGGGAGTCCGCGGTATCGCTGCAGCGGCGACGGTGAAGGCACTTGCTGGCCGCGTGTCGGCCACCAACGCTGCCGCGAACGGGTATCTCACGGCGCACGCATGTGCCGCGGCGCTGCCGCAGGTGTCGATGGTGCGGATGTCGCCCACCGCCCCGGCCACCACCAGCGTCGTCGGGATGGACAGCACGAACGGTCGCTGGTGCATCACCCCCAGTACGGCGGTCCACGTGGCGGTCGATGTGGTGGGCTGGTACGCCTGAGGTGTGCCGACACTCAATCTGGTGAGGTGCCGGTGCGGCCGGGAGCCCCCCGGCTAGCCTGAACCCTTCGTGGAGACCGTCGGAACGATTGCCCCGCCCGTCGTGGCTGTGATGGTCGTGCACCAGCCGGGCGACTGGTTCGATGAGGTGCTCGACGCCCTGGCGCGGCAGGACTACAGCAATCTCAAGCTGCTGTTTCTCGTGGTGGGCGACGCCGCCGAACTCCCCGCTCACATCAGCGAGCGAGTGCCGAACGCGTTCGTCCGGGCGGTGGCTGCCAACCCCGGTTTCGGCGCCACGGCGAATGAGGTGTTGCGCCTGGTGGAGGGCGACAACGGCTTCTTCTGCTTCCTGCACGACGATGTGGCGCTGGAGTCCGGCGCCATCCGGTTGCTGGTGGAGGAGCTGTACCGGTCGAACGCCGGCATCGTTGGGCCGAAGCTCGTCGCCTGGGACGAGCCCACAGTGCTGCAGCACGTCGGTCTGGGTGTCGACAGGTTTGGCGAGGTCGACCCGCTCGTCGAGCCCGGCGAGTACGACCAGGAACAGCACGATGCTGTCCGCGACGTGTTCGCGGTACCCACTGCCTGCTTGCTGGCGCGCGCCGATCTCTTCCGTTCCATCGGTGGTTTCGATCCGACCATCGAGTTTCACGGTGACGACGTCGACCTGTGCTGGCGTGCCCACCTCAGCGGTGCTCGGGTGATCGTGGTCCCGGCCGCAAAGGGCCGACATCTCGAGCGGATGGCCGCTCGTTGCCCCGACATGCCGATCGCCGGCCCGGCCGCTCGCAGCCGTATGCGCAGCGTCGCCACGCTCACCGGGGCACGCCGACTGCCGCTGGTGCTGCTGCAGATGATGCTCATCACGCTCGCGCAGGCGCTCGGCCTGATGGTGCGCGGTCGTTTCGGCGAGGCTGCTGCATCGCTCTCGGCACTGGTGGGCATGGTGCCCCGCACTCCCGGCTATGTCGCGAGGCGGCGCAGCATTGCGCCACTCCGCCAGGTGCCCGATACCGAAGTCGCCGGTCTGCAACTGCGCGGCAGTGCCCGTCTCGCTGCCTACTTGCGCGCCCGCGACAGTCGGCCAGTCGATCCGGAGTTGGGCAACGAGCGCCGGTGGCGGGAGAGCGCTGGCAGCGCCCCCGTGCTGGTGTGGCTTGCGGTCCTGCTGCTCTTCGTGCTGGGCAGTCGCAAGATCATCGCCGACGGAGTTCCACAGTTCGGCGAGTTCCTTCGCTTCAAGCCCAGCCCGCGCACGATGCTCGGCGACTATCTCTCGGGCTGGTCGGGGCATGGTCTCGGCAGCAGCGGTGCCGTTCCCACCGCCATCGGTGCGACGGCGCTGTTGAGCATCGGCACGTTCTTCCACATGGGCATGCTGCACACGGCAGCGGTGTTGGGTCTGCTGGTTGCCGGGTATCTCGGTGCCTGGCGCTTGGCCACGATCTTCCCCACGCCGCGAGCTCGCGTGGTGGTGCTGGTGCTCTACGCCGCAGTGCCACTGCCCTCGCAGTTGCTGTCGGCCGGCCGATGGAGTGCCTTGGTCTGCTACGCCATGGCCCCATGGGTGGTGCACCTGTTGCGCCGCCTCGCCGGGCTGGACACCCGTGCGCTCGACGGCCGCCCGAACGACGCAGATGTCGATGCGGTTCGCGCGGTGCCCACCCGTAAGCGGGTACGGATCCTTGCGCAGTTGGTGCTCATTGCTGCGGCAGGGTGTGCATTCGCTCCGGCCTCGGCGGTGCTGCTCGTGGGGATCGGTGTGGTGCTGGCGCTTGCCACGCTGGTAGCGGGCGGCCAATGGAGACCAGCCGCAGCGCTCTTCGGTGGGGCAATGGCCGGTCTACTCGGCGCCCTGGTGGTGAACCTCCCCTGGTCCACCACGTTCGTGGGCAGTGCGGGTTGGACCGCGATCGTCGGCGTACCCCCCACCTCGGCTCGCGGGCTCGGCATCAACACGTTGGCTCACTTCGGAGTCGGCACGTTGCAGTTCGGTGCAGTCGCTGTGGTGCTCTTCCTCCCCGTCGTGGTGGCGCCACTAGTGGCTCGCTCGTGGCGCTTCGCTTGGTCGGTTCGTGCTGCGGCACTCGTGACGGTGTTCGGTGGCGTTGCCATCCTCGACGACCGCGCGGCTCTGCCGTTCCGCATGCCCGAGCCCGGTGTGATGCTGGTGCCGGTGGCCGTCGGTATCGCCTTGGCTGCCGGCTGTGTGGTGGCCGCATTCGACACCGACGTGTTGACAGGTTCGTTCGGCTGGCGTCAACCCCTCGCGGTGCTGGCCATGGTCGCGATGGCGGTCGGCATCCTGCCGGGTGTGCTGTCCGTGGCCGATGGTCGCTGGAACATGCCCGGCCGCACGCTGCAGTCGGTGCTGGGGGAGTTCCCCTCCGATCCGCCTACGGGCGACTATCGCATTCTCTGGCTCGGCGACCCTCGCGTCATGCCGGTGGCGGGCTGGACCTATCAACCGGGAGTGGCCTACGCCATCACCGACGATGGTCCGCTTTCGCTCGAAGACCGGTACTCGGGCACCCCCACCGAAGTCGAGCAGCAGGTTGCCGACGCCGTTCGTCAGATGGCTGGCGGATTTACGCTCCGCGGCGGTCGCTTGCTGGCGCAGTTCGGTATCCGATTCGTGGTGGTGCCGCTGGCCGATGGAGTGAACGGCACCATCAGCAACCCTCTGCCGGCGCCCGACGGTCTGTCCGACGTGCTCGACGACCAACTCGACCTGGCGTCGCCGCTCACGAGGCCGCCGAACTTCCTCGTCTACGAGAACACCGCATACACCCCGACGCGCGGCATCCTCACCTCCGTGGGTGCTCAGGCCAGCGAGCAGGCTGGCAAGGAAGCCGTTGCTCAGAGCGATTTGCGGGGCACCACCCCGTGGGCGATCGGAGCCGCGGATCGCGGCGACGCGGTGGGTGCGTTGACCGCGGGCACGCTGCATGTGGCGGTGCCGTTCGACCCCAACTGGCACCTGCGTGTCGATGGCACCGACGTGCCCGGCCGTCGAGCGTTCGGCGCCACCATGGCGTTCGACGCCGCTACTGCGGGCAACGGAACGCTGTCGTACGACACGGGACTGCTGCGGCCTCTCTGGATCATCGTGCAGCTGTTGCTGGTGGTCGCGCTGTTGTTCGCTGCCAGTCGGGTTCGATCCACGAACCTCGTCGCTCGCCGCCGTCTGGTGGTGCTCGACGATGAAACGCCCGTCGCCGACCTCACGTCGCCGTACCCTTCGCCGGTGCCCACGCAGGCGGATGATCCGGATTCGCTGCACTTCATCGAGGACGACCCGTCGTGAACCGTCGCCTTCCCGCTCTCGTGCTCTTCGTGGCGGCACCCCTGGCTCTGCTGGCGATGTTCCCCCTCGGGGTGTTCACGGCAGTGCCGCCGGCAGCCACGCCGACGTTCGCTGCGCTCGGCGAACCCACCATGCCGTTCGTGCCGAACGCTGCCTTCATCAACGCCACCTGGTTCTGTGGCGGCGTGCCGAACTCCGACACGGCATCGGGTGGTTCGGTCACTGTGGCGAACCCCACGGATGCCCCACTCAGTGGGCAGATCACGGTGTTCTCGTCAGCCGACGGCACGTCGGCCATCGAAGCCCCGTTCCAGGTGCCGCCGCGCGAGACGTTCCGTCAGGTGCTGTCGGAGATGCAACCCCAGGGCGGCTATCTGTCGGCGATGGTGGAGATTTCCGGTGGCGGTGGCTTCGTGGAGCAACTCGCGGCCACCGACGATGGCAATGCCGTCAGCCCGTGCTCGAACAGCACGTCATCGAACTGGTACTTCGCCGACAACTACACCCTGAATGGCAGCACCGAGGACCTGGTCATCACCAACCCGTTCCCCGACGACGCCATCTTGAACCTCACCTTCGCCAGCAACGACGGCACCCGTCGTCCACCCGCCCTGCAGGGTTTGCCGGTGCGCGGCAACTCGATCATCGTCATCTCGCAGGACAAGTTGGCCAAGGACGAAGCGGTGTTGGCGGTGACGATCAATGCCAGCCGAGGTCGTGTCGTGGCGGCGCGAGCCCAGCATTACAGCGGCGAGCGGTCGGGGTTCTCGATGTCGCTCGGAGCGCCGTCGGTGTCGGCCGAATGGTGGTTCGCCGATGGTGAGGCTGGCCCGGACGTGACGTTCGAGCGATACAGCATCTACAACCCGACCGACGCCGACGTGTCGGTCACCACGAACTTCTGGGGGTTGCAGGATCACCCGGAGTTCGTCGGTGTCCGCACCGATACCGTGCCGGCCGGCAACGTGATTTCCTTCACCACCTCTGAGTTCGCCGGCCTTCCTGACGGCCGCCACGGCATGACCTTCTCCACGGAGAGCGATGCGGCCATCGTGGTGGAGCGAGGCATCACCCGCCGGGCGGGCGACGGATTCGTCACGTCCGTGGTGTTCGGTGCGCCGCAGGTGTTCGGCGGTTACACGCGCTGGAGCATGGCCATCGGTACAGATCTGGCCGTCGACAACGTGCTGTCGGTGATGAACCTCGACTTCCTCGACGGCACCGTCACGGTGAAGGCCCTCGGGCCGGGCGGCGAGGTGGCGATCCCAGGCTTGGAAGCAGTGGCGTTGCCGAAGTCGGGTGTGATCGACCTCACGATTCCGGACGAAGCAGCGGCGCTTGGTGTGCCATTGATCGTGGAGTCCACGCAGCGCATCGTGGTGGAGCGCAAGCTGCCGCGTGGCGGCGAACTCCGTGGCCGCAGCGGCTCGCTGGCGATGCCAGGCTGACACGCATGACGCAATTGCTGGTTGCCGTCGTGGTCGCTGCTGGTGCGGTGGGAGTGGGATTGGTGCTCCGCCGTCGCCGTGCAGTGGCTGCCCCCACGCAGCCGTCGATGGTGGTGCCGGCCCAACTGGATCGCGCCGATTTCCCGGAGACCGCTACACCATGGATCGTGGTGGTGTTCTCATCGGCGTCGTGCCACTCCTGCGCCGATGTGGTGCGCAAAGCCAAGGTCCTGGCGTCTCCCCAGGTGGCAGTGGTGGATGTGGAGTTCGGCGCCATGCCGGCACTGCATCGCAAGTACGACGTTCAGGCTGTGCCGATGGTGGCGATCGCCGACGCCGAGGGCGTGGTACATCGTGGCTTCGCAGGGCCGGTATCGGCCACTGATCTCTGGGCTGCGGTGGCGGAAGCGCGAGAGCCGGGCACCTCGCCCGAGCCGCAGTTGGGCGCTTAGCCCTCGACCGGCGTGTGTGCTTCGGGGCTGATGCTGTCGCCGAAGCTGTCCTGCAGCAGGCGTGCCACATCGGCACCATCGATGGTTTCGCGTTCGAGGAGTTCCTCGGCAACGGCGTCGAGCGCCACACGGTGCTTGCGCAGCAGTTCGGTTGCCCGAGCCTCCTGCTCGTGCAGGATGCGCGCGATTTCGCCGTCGATCATCTTGGCGGTGTCGTCGCTGTACTCGCGGCCCTGGGTCATGAGGTCTTCGCCCAGGAACACCTGCTGATGGCCGCTCCAGGCCATCGGGCCGACCGCATCGGACATGCCCCACTCGCGCACCATGCGGCGAGCGATGCTGGTGGCCTGCTCGAGGTCGTTGGCAGCGCCCGAGTTGAGGTGACCGAACACGATCTTCTCGGCGACGCGGCCACCCATGGCTCGGCAGATCACGTCTTCGAAGTACTCCTTGGAGTACGTGTGACGCTCCTCGGGCAGGCTCCAGGTGACACCGAGTGCCATGCCGCGGGGGAGGATGGTGACCTTGTGCAGCGGGTCGGCATGGGGCAGCACCACGGTGAGGATGGCGTGGCCACCTTCGTGGATGGCCGTGGCGCGACGTTCTTCGGCGCTGAGCACCAGGCTCTCGCGGCGGGCGCCCATCACCACGCGGTCGCGGGCGTTCTCGAAGTCGATGCGCTCGACCTGCTTGCTGCCACGACGAACGGCGAACAGGGCCGCTTCGTTCACCAGGTTGGCGAGGTCGGCGCCGCTCATTCCGGGGGTGGCCTTCGACATCACTTCGAGGTCCACGTCGGGGCCCATCCGCTTGTCGCGGCTGTGCACCTTGAGGATGGCGAGGCGCTCTTCGTTCTCGGGTAGCGGCACCACGATCTGACGATCGAAGCGACCGGGGCGCAACAGCGCAGGGTCGAGAATGTCGGGGCGGTTCGTGGCGGCGAGGATGACGATGCCCTCGCTGGTCTCGAAGCCATCCATCTCGGCGAGCATCTGGTTCAGCGTCTGCTCACGCTCGTCGTGCCCACCGCCGAGGCCAGCGCCACGCTTGCGACCGATGGAGTCGATCTCGTCGATGAAGATGATGGCTCGGCCCAACTTGCGGGCCTGGGCGAAGAGGTCGCGCACGCGGCTGGCGCCGACACCCACGAACATCTCCATGAAGTCGGAGCCCGTGACGCTGAGGAAGCCCACGCCGGCCTCACCGGCCACCGCACGGGCGAACAGGGTCTTTCCGGTTCCGGGAGGGCCGACGAGCAGCATGCCCTTGGGCACGCGGGCGCCGATCTCCTTGAAGCGCTCGGGCATCCGCAGGAAGTCGACGACCTCGGTGATCTCCTGCTTCACGCCCTCGTAACCGGCGATGTCGGAGAACGTGGTGCTCGGCTTGTCGGCGGAGTAGGTCTTGGCGCGGCTACGCCCTATCGACATCACGTTGCCCATCTGGCCCTGGGCTCGCTTGTTCATCCAGACGAGGAAGCCGATGATGAGCACGAACGGCAACAGCAGGCTGACCCAACTCAGCAGCCAGTTGCTCGAGGGCTCGTTCGTGGTCCAGTCCACGTTGTGCTGCGCCAGGGTGGCGCGCTCGGCCTCATCCGGAAAGTTGTCGCGAACCGTCGTGGTGAACTTGGTGCCATCGCTCAGTTCGCCACTGATGGAGTTGGTGCCGTTGGTGAGTTCGAAGCTCGCCACCTTGTCGGAGGACACAGCGGTGATGAACTCGGTGTAGCTGAGCTTCTCGCCGGTGGTACCGGGCCACACCTGGTTCAGCACCAGCGTGCCGACGAGAACGGCGAGGAGCACGGGGATGGCCCAACGGGGCCAGCCACCGACGGGCCGCTTGCTGCCACCCTGAGGCGGCGTTGAACCCGGCTGCTGGCCGCCGCGGCCAGGGGGAGGCGGCGGGGGCGGCGGAGGGAGGTTACTCATGGCCACATGCTAGGGGCATCCACCACCTGCCGCGCCGTCGGGCTTAGCCTCTGGACATGCGTCGGCAGTGCTCCCGCTCCGGATGTGCCGAAGAGGCCATCACCACTCTTTCGTACCAGTACGCACGATCCCTCGTGTGGCTTGACGACTTGTCCGACGAGCGCGATCCCCACAGCTACGACCTGTGTCAGCGCCACACGGCGCGCCTGTCGGTGCCGAACGGGTGGCGTCTCGAGGATCGTCGCTCCCGGCGCCAACTCGCGTACGCCGTGGCTCCGCGTCTTGCGGGCTGAGCCAACGCCGCGAGCTGCGGTGCCGCTGCGGCAGGCGTGTCTGCTGTGGTTCGGTGCCTGGTCCGTCGGGCAGGTAGTCGCGACGGCCATTGCCGCGTCGTCGGGTCATACGGATCTCGGCGAGGCAGGGCCGGGATGGCTGTTCGGCGTTGCGCTCGCTGGGTGGGTGCCGCTGTTGGTGGCGCTCTTCACCGCCGGTCGGCGATGGGGCGTGGGCTCGTTCGCTGCCGATTGGGGACTGACGTTCCGGCCGATCGATCTGCTGGGCGTTCCCATCGGGGTGGTCACTCAGTTGGCGCTGATGCCGGCGGTGTATTGGCCGCTGCGAGCGGTGTGGCCCGACACGTTCTCGCAGGATCGGCTGGAGCAGCGGGCCAAGGATCTGTACGACCATGCGTCGGGTGCGGGCCTGGCGCTGCTGTTTGTCGTTGTGGTCATCGGCGCACCATTGGTGGAGGAGTTGGTCTACCGAGGGCTGCTCCAAGGCGCGTTCACCCGTCGATTCGGCGATGCGGCGGGTCTGGTGATCGTGGCGCTCTGGTTCGCCGCCATCCACTTCCAGCCGGTGGAGACTCCGGGCCTGTTTGTCGTGGGTCTGGTGTTCGGTTCATGCGCGCTGTTCACCCGTCGACTCGGCCTCGGTGTGGTGTCGCACATGGCGTTCAACGCCACCGGTCTCGCACTGGTCGCGATGACGTGATGGGTGCGCGGGGTCTTGGCATGGAACAATGCCCGACGGAATGACTGATCTCACCGACGACCAGATCGATGACGCGCCGGCCACCGGGCTGTGGCAGCGCATCATTCGCCGACCCTCCAACTGGCTGAACTCGCCCTGGCCGGCGGCGCGCATCGTGCAGTACCTCACGGCGCTCATCGTGGTGGGTGGCTCCACCTTCGCCGTGCTGCAGGTGATTCACCTCGATCTCGTGTTCACGAACAACACGCCCACGGGTGGCGACATGGGCGCCCACGTGATGGCCCCGGCGTTCCTGCGCGACCACCTGCTCCCGAACTTCCAGATCCAGGGTTGGAGTAACTACTGGTACAACGGTTTCCCGCTGTACCGCTTCTACATGGTCGTTCCGGCGTTGATGATCGTGTTGCTGAACGTGGTGCTGCCGTATGGCATCGCCTTCAAGGTGGTGGCGTGCCTCGGTGTGGTCACGCTGCCGTTCTGCTGCTGGGCGTTCGGCCGACTGGCGAAGTTCGCGTACCCCATCCCGGAACTGATGTCGCTGGCTGCCATCGCCTTCCTCTTCGACGAGAGCTTCAGCATCTACGGCGGCAACGTGAAGAGCACGATGGCGGGGGAGTTCTCGTTCTCGATCGCGTTGTCGTTCGCCATGCTGGGGCTCGGACTGTTCGCCGCCGGTCTGCGCACCGGCAAGTACCGCAACTGGACCGCCATCGTGTTGGCGCTGGCGATGCTGTCGCATGGCATTGTGCTGATCTTCGTGGTGCTCGGCGCGCTGCTGATGTGGCTGGTCTGGATGGACAAGAGCCGCTTCTTCTACGGGCTCACCATGGGTATCACTGCGCTGTGCCTCAGCGCGTTCTGGGTGGTGCCGTTCCTGTTCAACCACCAGTACATGACCGACATGAAGTACGGCTTCCGCCCGGACGGAGCCAACGACAGCTTCTGGGACATGTTCTTCCAATGGCCCACGTTCCTCGACATCCTCGTGTCGGGTTTCGCCTTGCTCGGCTTCGTGTCCAGCGTGGTGAAGCGCAACCTCATGGGCGCCTGGTTGGGCATCATGTGTGTTGCCCTCATGGCCGCCACGTACCTGGCGCGCGACAGCCTGCCGGTGATCGGGTTGCTGTGGAACCCGCGTCTGCTGCCGTTCCTGTATCTCGTGCGTCTGCTGCTGTGCATGGTGGGCGTGGTCGACATGGTGCACTTCGTGCTCCAGGCGGCTCGCGGTCGTGCGCTCAATTCCGGCGATCTGTGGGTGTCGGGTGCGGTCACTGCGTTGGTGGTGGGACTGCTGGTGTTGGTGATGGAGGGCTTCCTGTTCCAGGAGGTTCCGGGCGCCCGATTCGCCACCAAGAACGACAAGAGCGTCTACACGTGGGGCATCGCCGGATGGGACCCCATCACCCTCACGCCGTCGGCGAAGGATGCGCTCGCCGATGGCTGGACCAGTTACAACTTCAACGGTTACGAAGGCCGACCGGCGTACGGCGAGTACAAGGCGCTGGTCGACACCATGGCCGAACTGGGGAAGGACCCGCAGTTCGGATGCGGGCGTGCGTTGTGGGAGAACAACGGCGACACGGGGGCCTACGGCACCACGATGGCACTGATGCTGCTGCCGCACTGGACCGACGGCTGCATCGCCAGCCAGGAGGGTTTGTTCTTCGAAGCCTCGGGTACCACGCCGTACCACTTCCTCACCGCTGCGGCCATGAGCGCCAACAGTTCGAACCCGGTGCGCGAGCTGCGCTACACCGACAACGATGCCGCTGTCGGCGTGCCGATGCTGCAGAAGATGGGCATCAAGTACCTGATGGTCTTCACCAGCAAGGCCAAGACCCAGGCCGACACCCGCAGCGATCTCACGCTGGTTCGCCAAAGCGGGCCGTGGAAGATCTACACCGTGAGCGAGAGCCCCGTGGTGCAGCCGCTGACGGTGCAGCCCGTCGTGGTGAACCCGCGCAGCGGCGATCAGCGTGAACGCCACCTCGAGTTGGGCACGAGTTGGTTCCAGAACCCCGACGAATGGGCCGCCATGCCGGCCGACGACGGTCCTGCCGAGTGGCAGCGTGTCGATGCCCAGGTCGACCTCACCCGTCGGGTGGGCAACGAGCCACTCGAGCCGGGCCGCAAGGTGGACATCGTGGTGCCGATGCAAACCATCGCGCCCAAGCAGCTCGAACCCATCACGGTCTCCAACTACGTGTTGGGCGATCAGGACCTCAGCTTCGATGTCTCCAAGCCCGGGGTTCCGGTGCTGGTGAAGGTGAGCTACTTCCCGAACTGGAAGGTCGACGGAGCGCAGGGGCCATATCGCGTCTCGCCGAACTTCATGGTGGTGGTACCCACCGATACGCACGTGTACCTGCACTACGACTCGCAGAGCACCACCGATACCGCCGCGTATCTGCTCACGTTCCTTGGTATCGGCCTGCTCTTCTTCTGGCGGTTCAAGAAGGGCGATGTGCAGCACCTGTCGCCCCACCCGTTCATGCCGGTGACGCTGCCAGCAGTGGGCGACGACGAGATGTGGCAGGAGCAGGGCGACGACACGATCCTCGACATCACCTGGAGCGATTCGATCTTCGAAATGCCACCTGACGTGGTGGACCCGACGCCACCGGAGGGGTCCACCGGCTCTGCCGGTAACGTGTAGGGCCGCATGCCTCCCACCGATTCCCGGGTGCTCGCCGACATCATCAAGGCGTACGACGTCCGCGGTACCGTCCCAGATCAACTCAACACCGACGTGGCGTACGCGCTGGGTGTTGCCTTCGCTCGCTTCTGCGGCACGCAGCGGCTCATCGTGGCTCGCGACATGCGGCCGTCGGGCCCGGAACTCGTCGATGCGTTCGCTCGCGGTGTGATGGAGCAGGGCATCGACGTGGTGGATCTCGGCCTGGCCAGCACCGACTTGATGTACTACGCCGCCGGCACGCTGGATGCGCCCGGCGCGATGTTCACTGCGTCACACAACCCGGCGCAGTACAACGGCGTGAAGTTCTGCCTTGCCGGCGCCAAGCCGGTCGGCCAGGACACGGGCCTCGAGGTCGTGCGCGCCACGGCCTCCGATGTGCTCGAAGGGCGTTGCCCGCCGCCGGCAGCCCGTTCCGGCAGCCTCACGACCAAGAACCTTCTCGGCGCCTTCGCCGACCATGTGGTCTCGTTCATCGATCTGCCGAACGTACGACCGTTGAAGGTGGTCGCCGATACGGCGAACGGAATGGGTGGGCTCGTCGTGCCCGCAGTGTTCGAACGCATTCCACAGGTCAGCCTCGAGGTGATGTACGGCGAGCTCGACGGCACGTTCCCGAATCATCCGGCCGACCCGCTGCAGCCTGCCAACCAGCGCGACCTGCAGGCGCGAGTGCTCGCCGGTGGCTTCGACGTGGGTCTTGCCTTCGATGGCGATGCGGACCGCGTGTTCGTGGTGGACGAAACGGGTCGTGGTCTGAGTGGATCCACCACCACGGCCATCTTGGCGGCTGGCGTACTGCGTACGAACCCCGGCGCCACCATCCTGCACAACCTCATCTGCTCTCGAGCGGTGCCCGAAGTGATCCGCGAACATGGCGGTGTGCCGGTGCGCACCAAGGTGGGCCACTCGTTCATCAAGCAACTGATGGCCGACACGGGAGCCGTGTTCGGCGGCGAACACTCTGCTCACTACTACTTCCTGCGGAACTTCCGTGCCGACAGCGGCCTCATCGCCAGCATGCTGATGCTGAACGAGATCAGCCTGGCGAACACGAATCTTTCCGTGCTGCGCAAGCCGTTCGAGCGCTACTCGTCGAGTGGCGAGATCAACACTTCGGTGAACGATCCGCAGGTCACCATCGACTACGTGGCACAACACTTCGCAGCGTTCACCCAGGATCGCCTCGACGGGCTCACCGTCGATTGCGGCCCGTGGTGGTTCAACCTGCGTCCATCGAACACCGAGCCGCTGCTGCGGCTGAACCTCGAAGCACCCGACCGCGACTCGTGCGACCAGCACGTGGCCGAACTGCTCGCGTTGATCACGAGCATCTGACGTTCATAGGAGACACCAATGGCACTCGACCCTCGCCTGCTCGCCGTGTTGGCATGCCCGGTGGACAAAGGTCCGCTCTACTACCTCGGTGACGAGGGTGGCCTGTACAACCCTCGCCTGCACCGCCGCTACGTCGTGCAGAACGGCATTCCGGTGATGCTGCCCGACGAAGCAGTCGAAGTGGCCGCTGACGAAGCAGCGTCGCTCGACGCCCGCATCGCGTCAGGCGACCTCACGCCCACGTTCGCCGCCTGACGGCGACGCCGACGGCAACGCTGGTAGGTTCCCCCACATGAAGGGTGATCGCCCCGTCAGGGCTCTGTTGTTGGCCGTCGCGCTCGGCACTGCAGCCCTGGGCGTGGTCGCCCAGACCTCCCCGGTCGCAGCCGTGGTGCCCACGTGCACGCTGTGCGCCGGCGGCGAGTACCAGCCGCTGCGCGTCCCGGTGCGGGTGTTCAGCACCATCACGAACACCAACGACGTAGCACCCATCGGTCGCAAGGCCATCGGGGTTGGTGCGGGAACTGCATTCAGTATCGATCTCCTCGGCCTTGGTGCGCCGACGTTCGCGCCCCGCTGGTTGCCGAACACGGTCACCGCTGCGGGCGATGTGCTGGGCGCCATGGTCAGCGTCACGGTGCAGGCCCCCACACACAGCGGCAGCCTCACGGCGTACGCAACTGGAAGTGCGAAGCCGATCGCCAGCAGCGTGAACTTCGTGGCCGGCCGCTCGGTCTCGAACACGGTGTTGGTGCGCACGAACTCCGCAGGTCGTCTCACCGTGTCGCTGGCCGGCACTTCGGCCGGCCTGGCACACGTCACGATCGACGTGCTCGGGTGGTTCTCGGCCAGCAGTTTCACCAACGGCACCCCCGATGATCTCAGCGACGAACGCGGCGCGAGGCTGACCAACATCACCCGCAAGCGCGTGCTCGACACTCGTAACGGTGCTGCGGCCGACACGCCGATCGGGCCCGGTGCCACGCTCACGCTTCCCATCACCGGCGCACCGACTGGCGCAGTGGCGGTACTCGTGAACCTCACGGCCATCCAGCCCACGGCAACCACCATGCTGGCGGTGGTGCCCACCGCGCTGAAGCCCGGTCGGGCACCTGGTACGCAGAACCTGAACATCCGGGCCGGGGCCACTCAATCGGTGTTGGTGCCGGCGCGCATCGGCCCCGATGGTCGTGTGCGCATCTACAACCGCTCAGGCAATACGAACGTGATGGTTGATGTGCTGGGCTACTTCACGGGTGGAGCCCTCGAAACCACGAGAGCTGGGCGTGTGGTGCCCTTGACGGTGCCGTTCCGGTCGTTCGATACGCGCGTGGCCGCGTTCGGAAAGGTGCCCCTGGGCCCTGGCCAGGCCGAGGACTGGAGCTTCGCAGCGTTCTCCAACAGTGTGAACATCGGCGGATCGCCGCTCGGCAAGCAGACGGCATTGCTCGGCAACCTCACGAACGCCAGCCTGGCTCGCTCCATCAGCACCGTACCGGTGAACAGTTCGCTGACGATGTATCCCAAGCCCTCCGTTGCCGGCACGAAGCCGCCGATCATCACCAACCTCTCCTCGGCGGAGGGTTCGCCCGTTTCGAACCTCACGGTTGCCACGTTCGACGCCAAACAGATCGTGCGGGTCTACAACGCCAAGGGTTACGCCCATTACGCGTTCGACGTGTATGCCGTGGTGTTGGGCGACTGAAACACTAAGCTTCGTGGCCGCTCGGGCTGATCAGAGAGCTGCCAGTTGGCACCGGCCCGGTTCCGCATCCGTTCACTGTTCCCGGAGGAACCACCCATGTCGTCGCTTGCTGCGCGCCGCGATTACCGCGTCGCCGATCTCTCCCTTGCCCCGTTCGGCCGTAAGGAGATTCACCTCGCCGAACACGAAATGCCCGGCCTGCGCGCGCTCCGCAAGGAGTTCGGCCCGCTGAAGCCGCTGAAGGGCGCCCGTATCTCGGGTTCCCTGCATATGACCATCCAGACCGCGGTTCTCATCGAGACGCTGGTGGAGCTGGGTGCCGAGGTCCGCTGGGCCAGCTGCAACATCTTCTCCACCCAGGATCACGCCGCTGCTGCGGTTGCGGTGGGCCCCAACGGCACCCCCGACGACCCGCAGGGCGTGCCGGTGTTCGCCTGGAAGGGCGAGACGCTGGAGGAGTACTGGTGGTGCACCGAGCAGATGATGACCTGGCCGGCCGGTCCCAACGGCGAGTCGAACGAGGCCAACATGATCCTCGACGACGGTGGCGACGCCACGCTGCTGCTGCACAAGGGTGTGGAGTTCGAAGCCAGCGGTGAGGTTCCCGACCCCACCACCGCCAGCAACGCCGAGTTCGCCATCGTGCTAGGTCTGCTGCAGCGCTCGCTGAAGAGCGACCCGACGAAGTGGACCCGCATGGCCAAGGCCATCAAGGGCGTCACCGAGGAGACCACCACCGGCGTGATGCGCCTGTACAAGATGCACGAGAAGGGCGAGTTGCTCTTCCCGGCCATCAACGTGAACGACTCGGTCACCAAGAGCAAGTTCGACAACCTCTACGGCTGCCGCCACTCGCTCATCGACGCCATCTGCCGTGCCACCGATGTGATGATCGCTGGCAAGGTGGCCGTGGTCGCCGGTTATGGCGATGTGGGCAAGGGTTGCGCCCAGGCGCTCACCGGTCAGGGTGCCCGCGTCATCATCACCGAGATCGATCCGATCAACGCCCTGCAGGCCGCAATGGAGGGCTACCAGGTCACCACGCTCGAGGACGTCGTCGGCAGCGCCGACATCTTCGTGTCGAGCACCGGCAACGACCACATCATCACCGTCGACCACATGCACAAGATGAAGCACAACGCCATCGTGTGCAACATCGGCCACTTCGACAGTGAGATCGACATGGCCGGCCTCGCTCGCAGCGGCGCCACCAAGGACGAACTGAAGCCGGGCACCGATCTCTGGACGTTCGACGACGGCCACAGCGTCATCGTGCTCGCCGAGGGTCGCCTCGTGAACCTCGGTTGCGCCACCGGCCACCCGAGCTTCGTGATGAGCTGCTCGTTCAGCAACCAGGTGATCGCCCAGATGGAACTGTTCGCGAACACCGATCAGTACCCGCTCGGCGTGTACGTGCTGCCCAAGAAGCTCGACGAGAAGGTTGCCCGCCTGCACCTTGATGCGCTGGGCGTGAAGCTCACCAAGCTCACCGACGAGCAGGCCGAGTACCTGGGCGTCGATCCCAGCGGCCCCTTCAAGAGCGACCACTACCGCTACTGATGTGATGCTGGCCAGCGCTCAGTGGGCGCTGGCCAGCACCGTCACGTCGTTGCGCAGCCGTAGCCGCGGCAGGAACACCTGCACCAGCGGACCGATGCCGAAGGTGAACGCCACGGTGCCGAGGCCGATGCTGCCACCGAGCAGCAACCCGGCCACCAGCACCACGGCCTCGATGCTCGTGCGGGCCACGCGCACGCTGATGCCGCGCTTGGACAGGCCCAGCATCAGGCCGTCGCGAGGGCCCGAGCCGAGGCCGGCGCCGATGTACAGACCGGAGCCGACGGCCACGCTGAGCAGGCCGCCGAGCATGTAGGGCACCCGCAGCCACAGCAGGTCGGTGGTGGGGAGGTGGTCGCCGAGCAAGAACACCACCAGCCCGATTTCGACGGCGTTCATCACAGTGCCCCAGCCGAGGCGCTCCTTCAGTGGAATCCAGAGCAGCAGGATGCACACCCCGGTGATCTCGATGACGATGCCGATGGGGATGCCCGTCTTCTTGCTCACGCCCTGGTGAAAGATGTCCCACGCGGCGAGGCCGAGGTCGGCGGCGAGAAACATGCTGATGCCGAGGCCGAAGAACGCCAGTCCCACGAAACAGCGTGCGAATCGCTCGGGCAGGCGGTCCTTGGGGAGCGGCAGGAACATTGCGCCGACGCTATCCGGGAACCGTGTCACACCCCTCTGGTTTGCTGGCCGCATGCTGCTCACTCCTTCCTGTGCCGGGTGTAACCAAACCGGCGACGTGTTGTGCCGGCGCTGCCGGTTTTCGCTAGCCAGTACCCGCACCCATCGCGGCGACGGAGGGGTGATGGCGGCGCTTCCGTTCGAGGGTGTCGGCCGGCAGGTGGTGCTCGGTCTGAAGTACCGCAACCGTCGCGGCGTGGCCAAACAATTGGCACACCTCATGGTTCGCCGCCTGCATCTCGGGGGAGTGCAGATGGTCACGTGGGCTCCCACCAGTCCGGCCCGAACGCGGGCCCGGGGGTACGACCAGGCAGAGTTGCTCGCTCGGGCGGTGGCCAAGGAACTCGGTGTGCCCTGCCGGCGGTTGTTGTACCGCTCGCACGGGGCCCCGCAGACGGGCCATTCGCGTGCCGAGCGGCTACAGGGGCCGTCATTCCGCGCCCGATCACCCCGCGCAGGTGCACGGGTGTTGCTCATCGACGATGTGGTCACCACGGGCGCCACCTTGCTGGCCGCACGTGAAGCGTTGTTGCAAGCGGGCATCGCCGAGGTGGTCTGCGTGGCCGCCGCAGCCACACCCCAGGGGGCAGTTCAGTCGAGGCCGGCCAGTGCGCGCACGGTGGCCACGGCGGGCGCAGGGTCTTCGTCCACCAACACGCCCCGCATGCCTACCCGGTCGGCTGCATCTACGTTCGACTGCACATCATCCAGGAATGCGGTGCGGCCCGCCTCGGCCCCCAACCTCGCCAGAGCCAGCTGATAGATGGCGGCGTTGGGCTTGCGCATACCCACCTCGTGGCTGTCCACCACGTCGTCGAACAGGGCGTCGAAGTCCATCATGGTGCGCCATCCGTCGCGGAACTCGGCCACGTTGTTGGTGAGCACGCCGAGGCGCAGCCCGGCGGCTTTCAGGTCGTGCACTAGCGCCACCACGGGCTCATTGGGTAGGAAACGGAGCATCGGCGCACCGCCAGGTGGCGGGGGAGGGAGCTCGATGCCAGCCGCTGTCAGGGCCACCTTGTTCAGCGCACGATTCTCGGCGAGGGTGATCTCGCCCCGCTCGAGGCGATGCCACGGGTGGTCGCCGTCGGCGCCGTAGTCGCCAATGAGGATCGACTTCACCAGATCAGCATCGGCATCGGGAAAGCGCGCCGTGAAGTCGCTGTGCCGGCCGGTGGCGGCCAGTACGCCGCCGAGGTCGAAAATCACGGTGTCGATCTGTGCCATAGAACGACGAGTCTGGCCGTCGCCCCTGCCCACGGACGACTCGTACCCCCAGATAGGCTTCGGACCCGCATGGGCATTCTCGACAAGATCCTCCGCGCGGGTGAAGGCAAGAAGCTGAAGGCCCTTCAGGGCCTCGTTCCCGACATCAACGCGCACGAAGCGGCCATCAAGGCGCTCAGCGACGATGCCCTCCGGGGCAAGACCGCCGAGTTCCGGAATCGGCTCGATCGGGGTGAGTCACTCGACGACTTGCTCATCGAGGCATTCGCCGTCACCCGCGAGGCCGCCAGCCGCGTGATCGGCCAGCGCCACTTCGACGTGCAGCTCATGGGCGGCGCCGCACTCCACTTCGGCTGGGTGGCCGAGATGAAGACCGGCGAGGGCAAGACGCTCGTCAGCACGCTGCCCGCGTACCTGAACGGATTGTCGGGCAAGGGCGTGCACGTGATCACCGTGAACGACTACCTGGCTCGCTTCCACGCCGAATGGATGGGTCGCATCCACAACTGGCTGGGCCTCGAGGTCGGCCTGATCATCCCCGGTTTCAAGGAGCGTCCGGCCGAGAAGCGGCTCAGCTACGCCGCCGACATCACCTACGGCACGAACAACGAGTTCGGCTTCGACTACCTGCGCGACAACATGGCCAACACGCTCGACGACAAGGTGCAGCGCGGCCACAACTTTGCTGTGGTCGACGAAGTCGACTCCATCCTCATCGACGAAGCCCGAACCCCGCTGATCATCAGCGGGCGGGTGGCCGATGCCGCCAAGCTCTACTACCGCTTCGCCAGCATCGTGCGCTCGCTCGTGCGCGACGTGGACTACGAGGTGGAAGAAGACAAGCGCGTGGTGGTGCCGCTGGAAGCCGGCATCGAGAAGGTCGAGAGCGCTCTTGGCATCGCCAACCTCTACGACGAAGTGCAGCAGAACCTGGTGCACCAGCTCGCGGTGGCGCTGAAGGCCAAGGAGCTCTACAAGCGCGACAAGGACTACATCATCCAGCACGGCGAGGTGAAGATCGTCGACGAGTTCACCGGTCGCGTGCTCGACGGTCGCCGCTGGAGTGAAGGCATCCACCAGGCCGTGGAGGCCAAGGAGGGTGTGAAGATCAAGGAAGAGAACCAGACGCTCGCCACGATCACCCTCCAGAACTACTTCCGCATGTACGACAAGCTCGCCGGTATGACCGGTACGGCGCAGACCGAAGCTGCCGAACTGGGCAACACCTACGAACTACAAGTGGTGCCGATCCCCACGAACAAGCCGACGGTGCGCGACGACCAGGCCGACCTGATCTACAAGAGCGAAGCGGCCAAGTTCAACGCCGTGGTCGCCGACATTCTGGAGCGTCACGAAAAGGGCCAGCCCATCTTGGTGGGCACCGTCAGCGTGGAGAAGAGCGAACTGCTCGCCCGCCAACTCAGCCAGCGGGGTATCGCTCACGAGGTGTTGAACGCCAAGCAGCACACGCGTGAAGCCATGATCGTGGCTCAGGCCGGCCGCCTTGGCGCAGTGACCGTCTCCACGAACATGGCCGGCCGCGGCGTCGACATTCTGCTCGGCGGCAACCCCGAGGGTCTGGCCCGTCACGAGGCATTGAAGGAGGGCTTCGCCCCCGAGATGCTCGAGGACGACTTCGCGCTGCCGATGCCCATCGACCAGATGCCCGAAGAGTTCCAGACGGCGCGTACGGCGGCGCAGGCCCGCTACAACGAGTTGCTCGAGGGGTTCAAGGCGCAGTGCAAGGCCGAGGGCGACGAGGTGCGTGCCATCGGTGGTCTCTACGTGCTCGGCACCGAGCGCCACGAGAGTCGTCGTATCGACAACCAGTTGCGAGGCCGTGCGGGCCGTCAGGGCGATCCCGGCGCGAGCCGCTTCTATCTCAGCCTCGACGACGAACTGATGCGTCTGTTCGCCACCGGTGCGTTGAGCTGGGTGATGGGCCGAGCCCTGCCCGACGACGAAGCGATCGAAGCCAAGATGGTCAGCAAGGCCATCGAGCGTGCGCAGACCACGGTCGAGCAGCGCAACGCCGAGATCCGCAAGAACGTGCTGAAGTACGACGAGGTGATGAACGAGCAGCGCAAGGTGATCTATGCGCGCCGCGATCAGATCCTCGAAGGGGCCGACCTGAAGTCCGCAGCGATGGAGTATCTCTCCGATGCCGTGGACGCCATCATCGACACCCACTGTGTCAGCGAGGCGGCCGACGAATGGGATCTCGACGGCTTGGTGAAGGAACTGAAGACCTATTGGCCGAACGACATCGAGGAAGCACAACTCGTCAAGTTCGACGACGCCGACGACATCTACGACCTCGTGATGGCCGACGCGAAGGCCTTCTACGGGCGGCGTGAGGAAGAACTCACCCCCGACGTGATGCGCGACGTGGAGCGCCAGGTGATGCTGCGCATCATCGACCAGCGTTGGCGCGAACACCTCGAGGAGATGGACTATCTCCAGGAGGGCATCAACCTTCGCGCGATGGGCCAGAAGGACCCGCTCACCGAGTGGCAGCGCGAAGGCTTCGAGATGTTCGGTCAGATGATGAAGGGCATCGCACAGGATTTCGTGAAGTACGTGATGCACGTGCAGGTGGTCCGCAACGAGGCCCCGGCGCCGGTGGTGCAGAACGTGCAGCAGACATCGAGCGACAACGCCCCTGCCCCCAGCGCCATGCAGGCTTCGGGCGACGTCGATGCCTTGCCAGCGGCCCCCGCGCCCACAAAGCAGCAGACCGTGGTGAAGGACGAATGGTCCAAGACGCCGCGTAACGCCCCCTGCCCGTGCGGAAGTGGCAAGAAGTTCAAGCAGTGCCACGGCGCCACGCTCTGACGGGTTCTTTCACATGCGCGACTTCTCCGATGACCTCAAGGATCTGCGGCGCCGACTCGGCGAAGCCGACGGCTACCTGAAGATCCCCTTCACCCGGTCTCGGCTCACCGAGCTGGAGTTCGAGGTGGCGCGCCCCGACCTCTGGGACGATCAGGAGCTCGCGAAGAAGATCAATGCGGAGTACGCGAACGCAAAGGGCGACATCGACACCTTCGATGCGCTCAGCAGCGAACTCGACGATGTGGAGCTACTCCACGAGATGGCTCGCGAAGTGGACGACGAGTCGCAAGAGTCCGACATCGCTGCGGCGGTCGCCAGCATCGATGGGCAGTTGCGTCAGCTCGACCTGCGCAGCCTGTTCACCGGTGAGCACGACGAAGTGGACTGCATCGTGCAGATCAATGCCAAGGATGGCGGGGTCGACGCTCAGGACTGGGCTGAGATCCTGCTGCGCATGTACTCGCGTTGGGCCGAGCGCCGTGGCTTCACCATCGAGATCGACGAGTACAGCGCTGGCGCCGAAGCGGGCATCATGTCGTGCGAGTTCACCATCACAGGCCGATACGCCTATGGCTTGATGACCGGCGAGCGGGGCACCCATCGCCTCGTCCGCATCAGCCCGTTCGACAACCAGGGCCGCCGTCAGACCAGCTTCGCTGCGGTGCAGGTGTGGCCGGTGATGGACGCCCCCGACATCGAGATCAATGAGTCCGACATCGAGATGCAAGTGTTCCGAGCCAGTGGTGCCGGTGGCCAGCACGTGAACAAGACGTCGTCGGCCGTGCGCCTCATCCACAAGCCCTCGGGCCTGGTGGCGTCGAGCCAGGAAGAGCGCAGCCAGCTCCAGAACCGCGAGAAGGCGATGAACCGCCTGAAGGCCATGGTGGCCGCCAAGATCGAAGAGGAACACGAGGCCGAACTGGCCCGCATCGCCGGCCGACAGGCGCAGGTGGGGTGGGGAAGCCAGATCCGCTCGTACGTGGTGCAGCCGTACCAGATGGTGAAGGACCTGCGTACCGAGGTGGAGACCAGCCAGATCGATGCGGTGCTCGACGGTGAACTCGACGAGTTCATGGAGGGCTACCTGCGGTGGCGACGCCGCGAGGCAGAGTGACCGGGCTACGGTTGAGCACTCCATGATCAAGCTCGAAAACGTCACCAAGTCCTACAGCGCCGAGGTCACTGCGCTTCGCGATGCCAGCTTCGACGTCGCCAAGGCAGAGTTCGTCTTTCTCGTGGGCCCGTCTGGTTCGGGCAAAAGCACGCTGCTGCGAATGATGAACCGCCAGGAGCGCCCCGAGCGCGGTGCTGTGTGGGTTGCCGGTCGCAACATCAACGAGATGCCCGACAGCAAGGTGCCGCACCTGAGGCGCAACATCGGCAACATCTTCCAGGACTACAAGCTGCTCACGAACAAGACGGTGTTCGAGAACGTGGCCTTCGCACTCGAGGTCATCGGTCGTCCGCGGCACGTCATTCGCCAGCAGGTGCCTGCAGTGCTCGAACTGGTGGGCCTCAGCGGCAAGCAGGACCGTTTCCCACACCAGTTGTCGGGTGGCGAGCAGCAGCGTGTGTCCATCGCCCGCGCCTTCGTGAACCGGCCGCTCATCCTGTTGGCCGACGAGCCCACGGGCAACCTCGACCCCGCCACCGGCGAGGGCATCATGCGTCTGCTCGACCGCATCAACAAGACCGGCACCACCGTGGTGATGGCCACGCACGACCAGCGCATCGTGAACATGATGCGTAAGCGAGTCATCCAACTCGACCGCGGTGTCATCGTGCGCGACCAGGCTCGAGGTGTGTACGAATGATTTCCCGCCTGCGTTACACACTGCGCGAGATGTGGGCGAGCATGTCTCGCAACAAGACGCTCACTGCGGCCACCGTCATCACCAGCACCATCTCGCTGCTGCTGTTCGGCCTCACGCTGCTGATCCAGCGTGGCTTCGACAACCAGTTGAAGCTCTGGACGGGTGGCGTGGAGATGATCGTCTACGTGAACCACGGCGCCGAGGCCAACCAGGTGGCCTTTGTGCAGGGCGCGCTCGAGAGCCAGACCAGCGTCATCGAAGGGGTCACCTATTGCAGCGAGGCCTGCGCCACCGAGGTGGCCAACACCTTGTTCGCCGGCGACCAGGATTCGCTGCAGCAGCTCATTCCCAAGATCCCGTCGTTCTTCAAGGTGAGGCCGATCGACAAGGACTCTGGCGAGGTGCTGCGCACGCTGAAGTCCACGTTCAAGGATCTTCCGGGCGTGTTCGACGTACGCACTCCCGATCAGCAGGTGGAAGTGCTGAGCCAGCTGAAGAGCTTCTTCGGCGTGCGCACGCTGCTCATCTCGGGTGGCCTGCTGGCGGCGTCGGCGTTGCTCATCTGGAACACGATTCGCACCGCGATGTTCGCCCGACGGCGAGAGATCGAGGTGATGAAGCTGGTGGGTGCCACCAACTGGTTCATCCGTCTGCCCTTCATGTTGGAGGGTCTGGTTCAGGGCATTGCCGGTGGCTTCCTCGGCGGCATCTTCATGCTGCTCATCAACCGCGACTGGACGAACGGTGTGCGTGCCTTCCCGGTGAGTTCCGGCCTCGAAGGGTTCGTGGTCACCGACGGCTACCCGTACACGGTGTGGCTGGTCATGATCCTCGTCGGTGCCTTCGTGGGCGCCGTCGGTTCCGGCACTGCGGCATCTCGCTTCCTCGACGTCTAGTCACGCTGATTAGCGTCCTCCGTCATGGAGTACACGCAGATCATCTATGAGGTGTCCGAGCACATCGCCACCATCACCCTGAACCGTCCCGATCAGCTCAACGCGTTCACGGGCCTGATGCTGCGTGAGCTCATCGACGCCTTCGACCGAGTGGACGCCGATGACGACGTGCGGGTGGTCATCGTCACCGGGGCCGGCCGCGGCTTCTGCGCCGGCGCCGACCTGTCCAGCGGTGGCGAGACCTTCAGCAAGGGCGGCAGTGACGAGATCCCCGAGGACGTGGGCATCCCGCGCGACGGCGGCGGCATGGTGAGCCTGCGCATCTTCGAATGCACCAAGCCGGTCATTGGCGCGATCAACGGCGCAGCGGTGGGCGTGGGCGTGACCATGACCCTGCCGATGGACTTCCGCCTGGCCAGCGAGCACGCCAAGTTCGGTTTCGTGTTCGCTCGGCGTGGCATCGTGCCGGAGGGCTGCAGTTCCTACTTCCTGCCGCGCCTGGTGGGCATCAGCCAAGCCACCGAGTGGTGCTACACCGGGCGAGTGTTTCCCGCCTCCGAGGCGCACTCGGGTGGGCTGGTGCGCAGTGTGCATGCGGCCGACGAACTGATGCCGGCGGCGCGTGCCATCGCAGCGGAGATCGTGGAGAACACCGCTCCGGTCAGCGTGGCGCTGACCCGGCAGATGCTGTGGCGCATGCTGGGCGCATCGCACCCGATGGATGCTCACCGGGTGGATTCTCGGGGCATCATGTCGCGGGGTGCCAGCGCTGATGCCCGTGAGGGCGTGGTGAGTTTCCTCGAGAAGCGACCGCCGAACTTCCCGGTGAAGGTGTCCGACGGGCTGCCCGACATTTTTCCTTCTTACGAAAGTCCAAAGTTTTCGTAAAGGTCCTCACAGACCGTGCCGAAAGAATGTCACCCAAGTGGGTGATTGCGGGCAAGCGTCACCCTGACCACAGAAGGCGGGAGACAATGAACGGACTGGCAACTCGACTGCACGCAGGCGATGTGATCGAAGTCGATCTCGAGAGCGACAGCATCTCGGCACTGGTGCTGTTGGCAACGGATGAATTCGTGATTCTCGATCCGTGCGACGACCGCACGCCGATCGTGGTGCGTGCCGAGGACCTTGGTCCGGTGCGTGTCTTCAGCGATCACCAATAGCCTCACATGGCATGACCCTGTACGAAGCCGTCGGTGGCATGCCCTTCTTCGAGCAACTGGTTGATGCGTTCTACGAAGGCGTGATGCCCGACCCGGTGCTGGGTCCGCTGTATCCGCCCGACGATGTCGATGGGGCTCGTCATCGGCTCACCCTGTTTCTTGCCCAGTACTGGGGCGGGCCGCAGACCTACATGGAAGAACGCGGCCATCCGATGCTGCGGGCTCGGCACATGCCGTTCTCGATTGGGGCCACCGAACGGGACCACTGGCTGCTGCACATGGCGGCGGCGGTGGAGCGGTGTACTGCTCCGGGCGAGATCCGCGACATGCTGATGGACTACTTCGTGCCCGCCGCGGAACACCTGCGCAACGATGCGCAGTTGAACATCGTCACGCCCTGAGGCGCAGTTGCCAGCAGGCCACAGCCGTGGCTGCAGCCACGTTCAGACTGTCGACGCCCGCATGCATGGGGATTGCGGCTCGATGTGTCGCGGCCTGCATTGCTTCGTCGGTGAGCCCGCCGCGTTCACTGCCCACCAGCAGTGCCACCTTCTCGCCGACCGGCACCTCGTCGAGATCGAGGGCATCGTCGGCCGGGGTGAGTGCCACCACCTGCCAACCGTCGGCTACAAGTTCGCGCACCGTGGCCACCATGTCGCGTGTGCGAGCGTTCGGCAGGTGCAGCGAGTTACCCATGGACACCCGCATTGCTCGTCGGGCGAGCGGGTCGACGCTCGTGTTGTCGAGCACCAACCCCTGCCAGCCCATGCCCAGCGAGTTGCGCACGATGGCCCCCACGTTCAACGGGTTGTCGACGGCCTCGGCCAGCACCAGGCGCCGGCAGGTGCAGGCAAGTTCGGCCACCGTGCTGCGGGCCGGCCGTTCGAACAGCGCCACGATGCTGTAGGGCATGCCGAGTTGCGTGATGGATTGGCGCATCTCGGCACCACCCGCGTACACCGGCACCTTGCCCAAGAGACGGTCCACCACGGTTGGTAGGCGATCGGCATCGACCAACGCCATCGTGGGCACACAACCGGCATCGAGGGCTCGCTCCACGACGAGGTCGCCCTCAGCCATGAAGAGGCCATCGCCGCCATCGTCGCGGCGCTGCAGTCGGTTGGCCAGCCCACGCTCGTTGAGGCGGAACGGTGCGACCCGGGGGTCGTCGGGGTGGTCGACCGTGATGAGCATCAGAAATGCCAGGGGAAGGGGCTCCAGTCGGGTGCCCGCTTCTCGAGGAACGACATGCGGCCCTCCTGCGCTTCGTCGGTGCCATAGGCGAGGCGTGTGGCCTCACCTGCGAACACCTGCTGGCCCACCAGGCCGTCGTCGACCAGGTTGAACGCAAACTTCAACATGCGCTGCGCCGTGGGACTCTTGCCGTTGATCTCCTTGGCCCACTGCAATGCCTCGCGTTCGAGGTCGGCGTGCGGGTACACGGCGTTCACCGCACCCATCTCGCGCATGTCGTCGGCGCTATAGGTGCGGCCGAGGAAAAAGATCTCGCGAGCAAACTTCTGGCCGGTCTGACGGGCCAGGTAGGCGCTGCCGAAACCACCGTCGAAGCTCGCCACATCGGCATCGGTCTGCTTGAACTTGCCGTGCTCGCGGGAGGCGATGGTGAGGTCGCTCACCACGTGCAGGCTGTGGCCGCCGCCGGCCGCCCAACCGTTCACGACGCAGATGACCACCTTGGGCATGAACCGGATGAGGCGCTGCACTTCGAGGATGTGGAGGCGACCAGCACGGCCAGCCTGCACCGTGTCTTCGGTGTCACCGGCCCTGCCGGAGGCATCTTCGATGGTGTACTTGTAACCGTCCTTGCCGCGGATGCGTTGGTCGCCGCCGCTGCAGAACGCCCACCCGCCGTCGCGCGGTGAGGGCCCGTTGCCGGTGAGGAGCACGCAGCCCACATCGGTGCTCATGCGGGCGTGGTCGAGCGCCTGGTACAACTGGTCCACCGTGCGCGGGCGAAATGCGTTGCGCACCTCTGGCCGATTGAACGCGATGCGCACCGTGCCGTGCTCGATGGCACGGTGATAGGTGATGTCGTCGAAGTCGAAGCCGGGCACCTCGTGCCAGGCCGAAGGGTCGAAGATCTCGGAGACCATTCGTGCATCTTCCCACTGATACGTTTCGCGCATGGCATTCGCAGCAATCAACGGCCAGAACATTCACTACCAGGACACTGGTGGCGATGGCCCTGTGGTGGTGTTCAGCCACGGCTTTCTGATGGACCTCGAGATGTTTGCCCCGCAGGTGGCGGTGCTCAGCGGGCAGTACCGAGTGATCACCTGGGACGAACGCTGCTTCGGTCTCACCGAGTTCGATGGCAAGCCGTTCAGCTACTGGGATTCGGCCAGCGACGTGCTCGCCCTTCTCGATCATCTGGGCATCGAGCGCGCCGTGCTCGGCGGTATGAGCCAGGGTGGCTTCCTCTCGCTGCGCGCCACGCTCACCGCACCCGAGCGCGTGCGCGGCCTGATCCTGCTCGATACGTCGTCGGTGGCCGAGCACGCTGACGTGGCAGTCGGCTACCGGCAGATGATCGACACCTGGGCCACCGTGGGGCCCGTCGACGAGTTGGCGAACATCATCGCCACCATCATCATCGACGACCCGGAACAGAACGCCGTCTGGATCGCGAAGTGGAAGTCGCGTCCCCAAGAGCTCATCCTCGAGGCGGGTGCTTGCCTGCTCGGACGCGAGGACATCACCGACCGCCTCGGCGAGATCAGCTGTCCGGCATTGGTGGTGCATGGCACCTCCGACACGGCCATCACCATGGATCGGGCCGAGTTGCTGGCCGACAGCCTCGTTGGCTGCGGCGGCGTGGTTGCAGTGCCCGGTGCACATGCCGCCAACCTCACCCATCCGGAGGCCGTGAACTCGGCCATCCTCGAGTTCCTCGCCGGTCTGCCGGCGTGAGTGGGTTGCAACTCTTCGGTGTGCCGGGCCTGCCCGAGATCGCCGTCGGCACCGATCTGGCCGTCGCGATCCTCGACGCAGCGGCTGCGGCGGGTACGCCCCTGCGCGATGGCGACGTGGTGGTGGTCACATCGAAGATCGTGTCGAAGGCGGAGGGCCGCACGGTGGAACTCGCCGACATCGAGCCCTCGCCCTTCGCGCTGGCATGGTCGGCGCAGTGGGAGAAGGACCCTGCGGTCACCGAGATCGTGCTCCGCGAGTCCAAGCGCGTCGTGCGTCAACTGGGCCCGATCCTCATCACCGAGACCCACCACGGTTTCGTGTGTGCGAACAGTGGCGTCGACCAGTCCAGCAGCGGTGCTCATGGCCGAGCCGTGCTGCTGCCCCTCGACTCCGATGCCTCGGCTCGCAGCATTCGCGCCGGGATGCAGGCGGCCGGGGTGGATGCTGCGATCATCATCTCCGACACGTTCGGCAGAGCATGGCGAGAAGGCCAGACCGACATCGCCATCGGCATCGCGGGCATGCAGCCGATCACGAGTTACATCGGCGACGTGGATCCTCATGGTCACGAGTTCAAGGTGCAGGCGCTCTGCACCGCCGACGAGTTGGCCGGCGCAGCAGAGCTCGTGAAGGGCAACCTGTCGCGTGTGCCGGTCGCGGTGATCCGCGGCCATGAGTGGGAACGCGACGATTCGGCCACCATTGCACCGGTGCTGCGCGACCAGACCCGCGATCTGTTCAGATAGCGCAATGAGCCATCAGATCGAAGTGGTCAAAGTCGTCGCCGCCACCCCGGATCGCGTCTACGCGTTGGTGAGCGACCTGCCCCGCATGGGGGAGTGGTCGCCGGAGAACGACGGCGGCGCGTGGGTGAAGGGTGCCACCGGCCCTGCAGTGGGGGCCAAGTTCAAGGGCGCCAACCATCTGGGCAAGAAGAAGTGGAAGACGATCAGCACCGTCACCACAGCTGAGCCCGGTGTGGAGTTCGCGTTCGACGTGAAGGCCGAAATCTTCAAGGTGGCGGGGTGGGGCTTCTTGCTCGAAGCCGTCGACGGCGGCACGAAGGTCACCCAATACTGGGACGACCATCGCAACGCGGTGATCGGCAAGCTCACCGGTATGGCACTGGGCGTGCCCGATCGGGCGAATCACAACCGGGCGAACATGGAGCAGACCCTGGAGCGGTTGGCCGCTGCGGTCTAGGGAAGGTCAGCCCGCGAGCGGGTGCGACTGGAAGAACTGCCACATGAGCGTGGTGGCATCGATGGCCGTGGTGGTGGCGCCGAGCATGTCGGGAATGGCGACGTCGAAGGCGCTACCCGGCCACGAATGACCGCCACCGTTCACGGTGTACAACTGCGTGGCGACGCCGTCGGGGCATGTCCACTCCTGTGGGGTCACGTCGCCGATGTCGTCGCCCGTTGCCGAGTCGGTGCACCCATTGCGCTCTGCCCATGCCGCCATCCGGTCGGGCACGCCAACTGCATCAGCCGGGTCCTGCAACGTCGGGTCGGCGTCCATCAGATCGCCGATGGTGCCGTTGCCATCGGGCGCGGGCAACTCCAGCGCCTTGGGGCCCAGGCCGCCGGTGTAGGCCACATAGGGATCCTCGGTGCCGTGGAATGCAAGCAGGGAGATCGGCCGAGTGGGAGCGCACCCCTTCGGGTCGCGCACCCCAGCCACCGGGGCTGCCGCAGCGAAGCGATCTGCGAGCACGCATGCCAGCGTGGATGTCATCATCGCCCCGTTCGACATGCCCGTCACGTACACGCGGTTGGTGTCGATGCAGTGGGTGGCCTCCACCTCGTCGAGTAGTGCGCTGATCCATTGCACGTCGGCGCTATCGAGCGCAGTGTCCCATCGAGCCACAGGACGGGTGATGTCGGGGGCGACGGTGATGAACCGATAACGATCGCCACGCGCCGGCAGGTCGGTCTGGGTAGCCAGGAGAGCAGGCGTCTGTGTGTACCCGTGCAGGGCCATCACCAGGGGCAGCGGGGTGCCGCCGTCGTAGGCGGTGGGTAGGTAGGTGTCGAACGTGCCGTCGAGGCCCGCTGCCGACAGCGTTCCCGGGTAGGTGCCGGGCGCCGCCGGCGTGGCGCCGCAGCCCTTCGATGCGCTGGTCTGCACCGACTTTGCTGCCACGTACTCCTGCACCGCCTGCACGCCCTGGGCGGGGAAGTTGATGTTCAAGCCAGCGATACCCTCGGCGAGGAAATCGCGATACGAGGCCAGGTTCTCCAGCTCACGCTTGTTGGGCCAGATCCAGATCGGGTAGCCCGCCTTTGCGGCATCGACCATCAGCTGCGGGGTGATGACCGTGAGCCCGGAGTACTCCGGCGGCAGCTGCAGAATGCGCATACCGTCGGGCACCGGCGTGTGATCGAGCACGTACGCAGTGAGCACGTTGAGACCGGGCGACACCTCCACATCGGGTGCGATCTGGTGGAAGTAGCTCACGATGTCGTCCTGGAACGAGGCCACGACGCTGGCTTCGTTGCGCCCGAGTTCGGCGAGTTCCTTCTTCAGCACATCTGCGGCGCGCTTGGCGACGTCGCCCTCGCCCTTGATCTCGATGTTCAGCGGGATGGTGGGGAACTTCTCCACGAGCTGGCGGAACGACGGCAGCGCAAAGTCGTCGGGTGTGTAGCCGGCGGGTGGCTCCTTGTCGCCGGTGCGCATGCCGCGGTACAGGTAATCGGCTTCGGCCTTGTCGTGGCAGTCGGCGCAGTCGGTGGCGAACCAGTAGGCGCCGTCGAGCCGGTTGATCTCGTCGAACGTGAGGTCGGCCACCTTGCCCGTGCTGTCGGTGTTGCGGTCGACTGTGTCGTCGTGCTGCACCAGCAGCACGCCGTCCTTGGTGAGTTGCACGTTGAGGTCGAGCATGTCCACGCCGGCCTTCACGCTCTCGCCAAAGGAGAACAGCGTGCTGGCGGGGAAGTTGTCCTCGCCGCCGGTGTGGGCCAGCACGATGGGCCGGGGCATTGCCAACAGTTCGTCGATCGTGGCGGCGTACGTGACAGGTGCGACCGTCGTGGTGGTGGACTCCGGCACCGTGGTGGTGCTGGCAGCCACCGTGGTGGTGGCAGCGTCGGTGGTGGGCGATGTGCTGGGCGACGCGGTGGAGTCGTTCGAACAGGCGGCGATCAGTAGGGCGGCGGCGGCCAGGGCGGCGAGGCGTCTCATCCCTGCAGTCTGGCGTACTCGACCGCGATGTCTGCTGCTGTGGCGGCGTTGTTCTTCACCAGGGCCAGGTTTGCGGCGAGGCTGGCGCCGCCCGTGTGTTCCACGACGGCCTTCAGCAGGAATGGCGTCACGTCCTGGCCGGCGATGCCCTGTTCGTGCAGCTCCTGGAGCGCGGCGTCGATGGCACCGGCGATCTCGTGCGCGGGCACCTCATGCTCGGTGGGAATGGGGTTGGCGATGCTGATGCCGGTGGTGAGGCCGAGTTCGTTCCACGTTGCGTGGAGGTAGCGGGCCAACTGGGGTGCGCCATCCAGACGACGAGGCGCAGCGTGGCCGCTCGTGCGGCTGTAGAACGACGGGAACTCGTCGCTGCCATTCACCACTACGGGCACCCCGAGGGTTTCCATGCGTTCGAGCGTGAGGCCGATGTCGAGGATGCTCTTCACACCGGCTGACACCACTGCAACAGGTGTGACGGCCATCTCGGTGAGATCGGCCGAGATGTCGAAGCTCTCGGCAGCGCCGCGATGCACGCCACCGATGCCTCCAGTGGCGAACACGCGAATACCCGTCAGGGCGGCGAGTTTCATCGTTGCCGCCACGGTGGTGGCTCCGGTGCGGCCTGAGGCCATCAACCACGGGAGGTCGCGCGTGGTGGCTTTCAGTACGTCAGCCTCGGTGGCCAGTTGATGCAGTTGTTCGGCCGACAGCCCGATGGTGCACACGCCGTCAATGACGGCGATGGTGGCCGGCACTGCTCCGTGTGCGCGCACGATGCCTTCCACTTCGGTGGCCATCTCCACGTTCTGCGGGAACGGAAGGCCGTGGCTGATGATGGTGCTCTCGAGCGCGACTACGGGTCGTCCTTCGGCGAGGGCGGCGGCGACTTCGGGATGTACGGACAGCATGGACTGCATCATCGCGCTCCCCAGCTGAAAACCTGCTTGAACAACTTGAGGCAGGAGAACGCCTCCACCTCCACGATGTCGGGGCGAGACCGCAGCGCACTGAGCAACACCATCAGGTGAGCGTCGTCGTCGGCCACCACTTCGAACATCAGGTCGTATCGGCCGGTGGTGGCCACCAGGTACTCCACTTCGGGCATCTCGGCCAACTGGGTTGCAGTGGCTTCGGCATCACCGTGCACCCGAGCGCCGATCATCGCCACACGTCGCACGCCAACCGACATGGGGTCGGTGACCGCGACGATCTGCATCACGCCCTGGTCGGTGAGACGCTGCACGCGCTGGCGGATGGCACCCTCGGTGAGACCCACCTCGGCCGCCACCTTGGTGAAGGGCATCCTGCCGTCGCCCTGCAGCAGTTCGATGATTGCTCGGTCTTTGTCGTCGAGTTGAGCGATGTTCATCACGCATCACGCTTCGCGAACTCGTGACTGGCATCGGTGAGCACCCTGCGCAACGTGCGCTCGATGAAATCGAACTCTTCATCGCCGGCGATCAGCGGTGGTGACAGCGTGATGACGGGCTCGGCGCGATCGTCGGCGCGGCAGATGAGGCCCGCCTCGTAGAGGCGAGGGGAGAGGTAGCCGCGCAGCAGTCGGTTCGCCTGTTCGTCGCTGAACACGCCCCGCGATGCCTGATCGGTGACGAGTTCGATGGCGAGGAAGTAGCCGTCGCCGCGCACATCGCCCACCAGTGGAATGTCGCGGAGCCCATCGATGAGCGCCTTGAAGCGACCCTCGTTGGAGCGGACATGTCCGCAGATGTCTTCCCGCTCGAAGATGTCGAGGTTCGCATTGGCGACCGCGCAACTCACCGGGTGCGCACCGAAGGTCTGCCCCTGCAGGAACGTGTTCGTGTCGGCCAGGAATGGCTCGGCCAGTCGATCGCTCACCATCACGCCGCCCAGCGCTGCGTAGCCACTGGTGACCCCCTTGGCGAAGGTGATCATGTCGGGCTGGTAGCCGTAGCGCACGCTGCCGAACATCTCGCCGAAGCGGCCGAAGGCACTGATCACTTCGTCGCTCACCAGCAGCACGTCGTACTCGTCGCAGATCTCGCGCACGCGCTTCCAGTAGCCCTCCGGTGGGGTGAACGCGCCGCCGGTGTTCTGGACCGGTTCCATGAAGACTGCCGCCACGGTGTCGGGGCCTTCCATCTCGATCCGCAGCGCCAGATCGTCGGCGCACCGCAGGGTGCATGCGCTCTGCCCCATGCAGTCGTTGCAGCGATATCGGTACGGCGTCTGCACCTTGATGGCACCCGGCATCAGCGGCTCGAACGGGGTCTTGATGGCGGGCACGCCGGTGAGACTGAGTGCGCCGATCGAGGTGCCGTGGTAGGCGAGGTAGCGAGAGATCACCTTCGTGCGGCTGTGTTGCCCCTTGAGTTTCCAGTACTGCCTCGACAGCTTGATAGCGGTCTCCACGGCGTCGCCGCCGGTGGGGGTGAAGAACACGCGGTTCAGGTCGCCGGGGGCATACTCGGCCAGCCGTGCGGCAAGGGTGATCGCAGGCTCATGGGCGAACGACCAGATGGGGAAGTAGCCCAGCGTCTCCGCCTGGTGGCGAGCGGCCTCGGCCAGTTCGGTTCGGCCGTGGCCGACCTGCACCGTGAAGAGACCCGACAGGCCGTCGAGATAGCGCTTGCCGTGCTGGTCGTAGACGTAGCAACCCTCACCGCGGGCGATGACGGGAACCTCGTGATCGGCGAACGAACCGAGGTTGGTGAAATGCATCCAGAGGTGGCGCTGTGCCTGCTCGGAGAGCGAGGTCATGATGGCTCCGATTGTCGTAGGAAAAACCTACGACAATCGTAGTCGATGCGCCGATGGGTGGTCAGACACCGCAGAAGGTGTTGATCGCGGTGCTGGCGTCGTTGTACTTCTGCACGTTGCCGAGCTGTATCAGCGCAGTGTCGGTGGATGCCTTCGCCGGGTCGAAGCCGAGCGCTGCAAACCGGTCGGCGAGCGCGGTGTAGCCCTCGGCGAGAGTGTCCATGTCGGCCTTGATCTCGGCTGGCGCCGCAGCCTGCAGCTTGGCGACGCCGGGCTTGATGACCTCGTTGAAGAACTTCTCGAAATCGGCGGCCACCGAGCTCTGGTTGGCGAAGGGCGACGGCGCGTTGGCGAGCTCGGAGTTCAAGGTGCAGAACGCGCTGCCGGTGCTGCCGCCAGCCGCAGAAGTGTCGGCGGGCTTCGAGGTGCTGGAGTCGTTGCCGCATGCAGCGAGCAGGGATGCCATCGCTACCGCCGCCACGAACAGGGGTCGGGTGCGCATGGCACTCCTCCTGGGATTGGGGTTCCGGGGGAGCCTATCGGTGGGCCTAGCCTACGAACATGCAGCTTGCTCATGAACTGATTGGCCGCTCTGGTGACCCGGCCCTTGTGCTCATCCATGGCATTACCGAGAACAGGCGCATGTGGCATCCGTTGTTGTCGTCGCTCGCTGAAGGGCGCGAGGTGCTCGCGGTGGACCTGCGTGGCCACGGCGAGAGCGACATCGAGGCGCCATACGATCCCATCACCTACGCCACCGATGTGGCCGAGACGGTGCAGGCCCTCGGGTTGGAGCGTCCGTTGGTCATCGGTCATTCTCTGGGCGGCATCGTGGCCAGTGCATACGCCGCGGTGGCCCCCTGCGTCGGCATTGTGAACATCGACCAGCCGCTGCGGTTGGCCGATTTCCAGGCCGGCCTGCTGCAGCTCGAGCCGATGCTCACCGGCTCCCAGGAGGAGTTCCAGGCGGCCATCGCCATGGTGTTCGGTCTCATGAACGGCCCGCTGTCCGAAGCTGAGGTGCAGCGCATCGACCGCCTACGCGGCGCACCGCGTCAGGAAGTCGTGCTCGGCACATGGGACAGCGTGTTGCACGGCACCGTGGAAGAACTCGATGCCACCGTGGTGGCCCTGGCAGGAGCCATCACCGTGCCGTACCTGTCGCTGCATGGCATCGACCCCGGCGTCGGCTATGCCGATTGGCTCACCGGTCTCGTACCGACGGCCACGGTGGAGCAGTGGCCCGATCACGGTCACTACCCGCATCTGGTCGACCCGGCCCGTTTCCTCGCCCGTGTTGCCGAGTTCGAGGCGCAGGTCAGGGCGTGACCATTCAGGTGAGGGTGGACGGGCCTGTGGGCACCATCACGCTCGATCGGGCGGCCAAGCGCAACGCGGTCACCTACGACATGTGGGTGGCACTCGGAGCGGCCTGCCATCAGTTGGCTCACGACCCAGCGGTTCGTGTGGTGCTGTTGCGCGGCGACGGAGCGCACTTCTGCGCAGGCGCCGACATCACCGAGTTGCTCGCAGAGCGGCCGCAGGGCACGCCGTCGTTCATGGACGTGAACATGGCCGCGGAGCACGCCTTGGCGGCGCTGCCCAAGCCCGTGGTGGCCGTGGTGCAGGGCGACTGCATCGGCGGCGGCGCGGCGCTGGCCATCGACTGCGACATCCGCATCGCTGCCGAGGGTTCGCGGTTCGGCATCACCCCTTCGAAGTTGGGCATCGTCTACCCGCCCGCCTCGCTGGAGCGAGCGGTTCGCTTGCTCGGCCCGGCGGCCAAGCGACTGCTCTACACGGGTGATCTCATCGATGCTGCCGAGGCGCACCGCATTGGGCTGGTCGACGAACTGTTGCCAGCCGACGCGGTGGAGGGCCGTGTGGTGGCACTCTGCGCCACGTTGGCCGAGCGGTCGTTGCTCACGCAGGCTGGCACGAAGGAGATGGTGGCTGCCGTGCTGTCACACGGTTCGGTACCTGCCGAACTCGCCGAGTCGTGGGCTCGCGAAGTGGCGGCTGCGCCCGACCCGCAGGAGGGTGTGAACGCATTCG
>CANHST010000002.1 GCA_947463235.1 Acidimicrobiaceae bacterium | reverse complement strand
TCCCCGGCGCCCGGGAGCCTAGCGGCGCTCAGCGGACTGATGTCGAACGACCACGACGGGCACCGACGCATGCTGCAGCACCGTGCGGCTCACCGAGCCCAGGAGCAGCGCAGCGAACCCGCCGTGTCCGCGACACCCCACCACCAGCAAGTCGGCTTCCTTGCCAGCATCGATGATGGCTTTGGCGGGGCTGTCCTCGCTGATGATCGAATGGCACCGCAGTGCGGGTGCCACGCTGCGTACCTTGTGTGCGCAGGCCTCGAGGGTGCGCATCGCGTCGAGCTTCATGTCCTCGCGCGATTCGGTGATTCCGGTACGCGGGCCCTGATACGGGTAGGTCCAGCCATGCACCAGCAGCAGTTCCGCTCCGCAGAGCGTCGCTTCCTCGATGGCCCACATGAGGGCCTGGTCGCCGCACTCCGAGCCGTCGACCCCCACTGCGATCCGGCCCACGCTGGCGTCCTTGCGATCGGTGCCGTGCACCACCACCACTGGGCAGTGGGCTCGGTGCGTCACCACGGTGGCCACGGAGCCGAGTACTTCGGTGAGTCGACCGGGGTGCGACGTGGCGCCCACGACGATGATGTCGTCGTCGTGGGATGCTCCGACCATCGCGTAGGCGGGGGCGCCCAGCACGGTGTCGCCGGTGACCATGATGTCGGGTCCGATCGAGCGGGCGAGTGCGACGGCCCGTTGGTTCACGGCTTCGTGCTCGGCGACGACACCGTCGAACGCTTCGCCGGTCGTGACAGCACCGCCAATGAGGCTGGCCTCAACGGCGACGGGCAGTTCGGCGCACGTCATCACATGCAGCGGAGCGCCGCGGCGGGCGGCTGCATGAGCAGCCCACCGCAGTGCCTCCACCGAACCTTCGGTGCCGTCCACACCGACGATGAGCCGTGTCGCCCGGGGGGTCATGCGCTCATCGCTCCACGATGAGGGCCGTCACCATGTAGCGCATGCCATCGGCGGTCTCGGCGTGGGTGAGGATGTGGCAGTGCCACGCCCACACGCCGGGGTCGGTGCCCATGTAGAGCACCGTGTAGCGCTCGCCTGGGGCGATGAGCAGCGTGTCGGTGGGCATCGGGGTGATCAGCGGCACGCCATCTTTGGCGATGATCCATCCGAGCGGCTGGTGCATGTGCATGGGGTGCACCAGCAGGCCCTCGTTCATGTAGTTCACCAGCATCGTCTGGCCGACTCGGATGGTGTACGGCTCGGTGGCGGGGAAGCTCTTGCCGTTGAGGCTGAGGCCGATCACGCCGGCGTCGTTGAGCACCATGTTCACGCTCTTGGTGGGCTTCTCGGGATAGCCCTTGTCGATGAGCACCTGCGGGGTGGGGATCTCATCGATGGTGAGGGCGCCGAACATGCCGTTCGGGATCTGCTCCTGCGCATTGTGGTGCGAGTGGTAGATGCCCACGGCCGGGCCCTTTGCCGTGAACTCGTAGATGTGCTCGCCGCCCGGCGTGGTGGGGGCCTCGGTGTACGGGTCCACACCGTCCATCACGTTCGGCACCCTGATGCCGTGGAAGTGCAGCGAGGTGGTCTGCGGTAGGGCGTTCTTGAAGATGATGCGCACCTTGTCGCCCGAGCTCACATGGATCTCCGGGGCGGGCACCACGCCGTTGTAGGTCCAGGCCTTGACGATCTTGCCCGGCTCCACTTCCCAGTCGACGATCTTCGCCTCGACCACGAACTCCTTGTAGCCATCGGCGGCGACGGTGAAGGTGGCCAGATCGCCACCGTGGCCGGCGGTCTTGGCCGGGTACAGCTGCGCTGCGGCCAGCATGCGGGCATCCATTGCCGAGTTCGATGAAGCATCGTGGCCCGCGTCGACGGGCGTCGTGGTGGGGGTGCCACCTGCGCTGCCGCCGTCGCCGCTGGCCGAGTCGCTGACCACCAGCGAACCCACCATGCCGGCGCCCTCATGGCCGGGCTGCGGGCAGATCACCTTGTACGTGCCTGCCGGGGTGGCGGGGATGTTGAGGTCGTACGAGGCACCGGCGGCGATGTCGATGCTGGTGATGCCGAGTTCGGCCACCTTGAAGTTGTGGATCGTCGCTCCACCGTTCATCAGGTGCAGCGTGGCGCCACCCGTGGGGATGGTGATCGTGGCAGGGTCGAACACGAAGTCCTTCAACGTGACGTTGACGGTGGGCTTGGCGCCTCCACCACCACCTGCGGCGCTGCCGGACGAACTTCCGTTGTCCTTGAGGCCGAAGATCGCCACGCACAGGGCAGCAAGTGCTGCCACGAACGCGAGCCAACTGAGTACTGACCGGTCATCCTTGCTCATGGCTGCCAGCGTGCTGGCTGTGTCGAGGAGTCAGTAGGGCAGGAAGGGTGCGGCCGCTGGGACCAAAGTCCCAACGCGTCGCGGGTCAGCGCGCAGCGAGACCTTCCACCACGTTCAGCAAGCGATCGACGTCGCTCGGCTCGAGGTAACGGGAGATGCCTGCCCGGACCACACCACCGGTGTCGGCGAGGCCGAGCTGGCCGACCACCTCAATGGCGTAGTTGTGGCCGTCCCACACCGCCACCTTGGCGTTGGCCAATGCCTCGGCCACGGCTGCGGGTGTGTGGCCCTGCACCGTGAACGCTGCGGTGGGGGTGCGGCCTTCGAGGCCCTGCACGCCGTACACCGTGACGCCGGGCATTCCCTGCAGGCCATGCAGCAGAGGAGCGAACAGTTCGCGCTCGGCGGCCTCTACGTTGCTCATGCCCTCTTCCATGAGGAAACGTGCGGTGGCTTCGATGCCGGCGATGGCTTCGAAGTTCGGCATGCCGGTCTCGAACCGCGACGGGCCCTCGTCGTGCGACGGGCGCACCTTGAACACCGGCAGCGCCTGCAGCAGTTCGGGACGGCACCACAGCATTCCCGAGTGCGGGGCGTACCACTTGTAGGGCGAGCTCACCAGGGCATCGCAGTCGAGTGCCGTGATGTCGATCTGCTGGTGCGGCGCGAGCGCCACGGCATCAATGAACACCTTGGCGCCCGCCGCATGGGCGGCGTCGATGATGGGCTTCAGGTCGGGGGCCGTGCCCAGCAGGTTGCTGGCGCCGGGCAGCGTCACCCACTTGGTGCGCTCGTCGATGAGGGCGATCACGTTCTCGGGCGGCAGGGTGCCGGTGATCGGGTCGAACGGGGCCAGCACATGCTCTGCGCCGGCGGTCTGCGCAGCGCGCATCCAGGTGCTCACGTTGGCGTCGTGGTCGAGGCGAGTGCCCACGATGCGATCGCCGGGCTGCAGGGTGGAGCCGATGGCACGGGAGAAGGCGAAGGTGAGCGTGGTCATGTTCGGTCCGAAGGTCACACCGTTCGGATCGGCGTTGAACAGTCGACCCACCGTGGCGCGAGTGCGATCCACCAGTTCGTCGGCCTTGATCGCTGCAGAGAAGTAGCCGCCACCGCAACCGTTGGATCCGTCGGTGAGCCACGTGGTCATCGCCGTGATGGCGGAGTCCACGACCTGGGTGCCGGCGGGGCCGTCGAATCGGGCCCACCCGTCGGAGCAGCCGGGGAATCGATGACGCAGCGAGATGAAGGACATGGGCGTAGAGCCTGCCACACTCCACCCTGAGCGACCCACCCTGCACGTGGCCAGGAAATCCTGCCCTGGGTGCACGAATTCCTGCCCGCGTGGGGCAGGGGAGGGGGTCAGGGGCGCTTGGCGGCTTTGGCGAGGCGCTTGGCGGTGCGGCCCGAGGGCTCGATGTTGCGATGGTCGAGGTCGCCCATCTCCACACCGTTCACGAACAACACGCGGTAGCGCTGCCAGTTGAAGCCGTTGGCCAGCAGGACCTTGCCCTCGGTGCAGCACGGGACTCCGTCGAGATCGACAGTGCTCTTCACCTTGTCGCCAATGCGCAGGTCGAGCTGGTTCGCATGGGGCTTTGCCAGGGCGTGCGGCTTCCAGAACGTCATGGCCACCATTCTGCCCGATGCGACTCCCAAGTTGGGCATTCGGCAGGATTGCTGAGGTGCCCGGTAGAGTCGACGCTCTGTGAAAAGCACGATTGCACCGTTCGACGACACGCCCGCCTACGTCCTCGAGGAGATCGACGACGATGCTCCCGAGACCACCGACGACGACGCCATTGAGGCGTTCGACGGCGGCGAAGTCGTTGCCCCCGCCCCCCGCCAACTGGTGAAGCTCGACGTCACGATCGACGAGGACGAGTTCGACCACGACATCGATCGGGCGTTCCGCAAGATCGGCAAAGAGGCCCGGCTGCCCGGCTTCCGTGCGGGCAAGGTGCCGCGCAAGGTGCTCGAGGCCCGTATCGGTCTGGCCGCTGCTCGTGAAGAAGCGTTGCGCGACGCCCTGCCGGTGTACCTCGCCAAGGCAGTGCGCGAGCACGACATCGACCTGATCGCCACCCCCGAGCTCGACATCACCGGTGGCACGGAGAGCGGCCCGGTGTCGTTCGAGGCCATCTGTGAAGTGCGCCCCGTCATCACGGTGCCCGGCTACGGCGGTCTCCGCGTGGAGTTGCCCAGCCCGGTGGCCTCCGAAGAAGAGATCGACGAAGCGGTGGATGCCGAGCGTCGCCGCCAGGGCAGCCTCGTCGATGTGGATCGTCCGGCAGCCGCCGGCGACCATGTCACCCTCACGCTGGCAGCCAGCCGCGACGGCGAGCCGGTTCCCGGCCTCAACACCGAGGATTGGCTCTACGAAGTGGGCAAGGGTTGGGTCGCCGAAGGTTTCGACGATCAGATCATCGGCACTTCCAAGGGTGCCGACCTTGCGTTCACCGCGAACCCCAGCGGCACCGACGAGCCGGCCGACTTCGCCGTCACCGTCACCAATGTGCAGGAGATGCAGCTGCCCGAGATCACCGACGAGTGGGTCGCCGACAACCTCGGCGAGCACGACACGGTGGAAGCGTGGCGCGGCGCTGTGGCCGAGCGCATCGGCACCGCCAAGCTGAACCAGGCACGCAACCTGTTCGTCGAGCGCACCACCTCGGCGTTGGCCGAACTGGTGGAGGACGCCGTGCCCGAGAGCATGGTGCAGGGCGACCTGCAGGCTCGCGTGCAGAACACGGTGCAACAGTTCCAGCAGCAGGGCATCAACATCGACCAGTGGCTGCAAGCCACGGGTCAGGACGCCAACTCGTTCGTGGGCGCATTGCGCGTGCAGAGCGAGAAGGCCGTGCGGGTGGATCTCGCCCTGCGTGCCGTGGCTGCCGCTGAAGGCCTCGACGTGTCCGAGGAGGACCTCGACCTCGAGTACGTGCGCATCGCCGTGCAGGTGCGTCAGAAGGCCAGCCAGGTGAAGAGGGCCTACGAGGACAACGACGCGGTCACCGACCTCGCCGCCCAGTTGAAGAAGACCAAGGCCCTCGACTGGCTGCTCGAGCACGTGGAAGTGGTGGACGACAAGGGTGCGGCCATCGACCGCACGCTGCTGCTCGGCAACAACGATCACGACCACGACCACGACCACGATCACGATCACGATCACGACCACGATCACGATCACGACCACCACGACCACCAGCACTGAGGAGCGACGCGTGAACGATTTCCAGATGATGTCGGGCTACCAGATCCCGGGTGTGGTCGAGCAGACCAGCCGCGGCGAGCGCAGCTACGACCTCTACAGCCGTCTCCTGCGCGACAACATCATCTGGCTCGACACGCCGATCGACGATGCGTCCGCCAGCCTCACCTGCGCCAAGTTGGTGTATCTCGAGAGCGAGAACCCCGACAAGGACATCAGCATCTACATCAATAGCCCCGGTGGCGACATCACCGCGCTGTTCGCGATCTACGACACGATCCAGTTCATCAAGAACGACGTGGCCACGATCTGCCTCGGCCAGGCCGCCTCTGCGGCCGCCGTGTTGCTCGCTGCAGGCACCAAGGGCAAGCGCCTTGCACTGCCGCACAGCCGCATCCTGCTGCACCAGCCGTACGGTCAGGTGGGCTACGGCCAGGTCACCGATCTCGAGCTCGCTGCCAAGGAAATCCTGCGGATGCGCGATCTGCTCGAGGAGATGTTGGCCCAGCACACCGGTCAGCCCATCGAGCGGATCCACGCCGATACCGACCGAGACTTCGTGATGGAAGCATCCGAGGCCCTCGCGTATGGCATCATCGATGATGTCATCTCGTCGCGTGAAATGGTCGACCGCACCGGTCCGATCCGCTGATCGCCTCGATCTCGACATCAGTCCTCGTAGAGGCTTAGTTCTGAGGAGAACGCAGTGGCGAAATTCGGCGACACCGGTGAGCTGCTGAAGTGCTCGTTCTGCGGCAAGTCGCAGAAGCAGGTGAAGAAGCTCATTGCTGGCCCGGGCGTGTACATCTGCGACGAGTGCATCGACCTTTGCAACGAGATCATCGAGGAAGAGCTCACCGACACGGGTGAACTGCGCTTCGACGAACTGCCCACCCCGCGCGAGATCCGCACGTTCCTCGACGACTACGTGGTCGGCCAAGAGGCGGCGAAAAAGATCCTCGCCGTAGCGGTGTACAACCACTACCGGCGCATTCAGTACCAGCAGAACAACTCCGTCGGCCGGCGCGACGAGGTGGAACTGCAGAAGAGCAACATCCTGCTGCTCGGCCCCACGGGTTGCGGCAAGACCCACCTCGCCCAGACGTTGGCCCGTCTCCTCAACGTGCCGTTCGCCGTGGCCGACGCCACCGCGCTCACCGAGGCCGGCTATGTGGGCGAAGACGTGGAGAACATCCTCCTCAAGCTCATCCAGGCCGCCGACTTTGACGTGAAGAAGGCCGAGACCGGCATCATCTACATCGACGAGATCGACAAGATCGCCCGCAAGAGCGAGAACCCCTCCATCACCCGCGACGTCTCGGGCGAGGGCGTGCAGCAAGCACTGCTGAAGATCTTGGAAGGCACCGTTGCCTCCGTGCCGCCGCAGGGCGGTCGTAAGCACCCGCACCAGGAGTTCATCCAGATCGACACCACCAACGTGCTGTTCATCTGCGGTGGCGCATTTGCAGGCCTCGACCAGATCATCGAAGGCCGCATCGGTCACCGCGGCATGGGCTTCAACGGCAGCGTGCGCAGCAAGGCCGACCGCGACCCCGGCGAACTGTTCACCCAGGTGCAGCCGGAAGACCTGTTGAAGTTCGGCATGATTCCCGAGTTCATCGGCCGTCTGCCGATGATCGGTGCGGTCAGCAGTCTCGACCGCGAGGCGTTGGTGAAGATCCTCGTCGAACCGAAGAACTCGTTGGTGAAGCAGTACCGCAAGATGTTCGAGTTCGAGGACGTGGATCTGGAGTTCACTCGCGAGGCACTCGACGCGATTGCCGAGCAGGCGCTCACCCGCGGCACGGGTGCTCGCGGCCTGCGCGCCATCCTCGAAGAGGTGCTGTTGAACACGATGTACGAGCTGCCCGGTCGCGCCGATGTGGGCACCGTGGTCATCGATGCCGACACCGTGGCCTCCAAGGTCATGCCCACCCTCACGCCACGCGAGCCCGTCACCAAGCGGCCGCGTCGGCAGGCGAGCTGATCCTGCTTCGCTCAGCGATGCAGCCATTGCGATGACCTACCAGGACGCACTCGACTATCTCGACGCGCACGCGAGCTACGAGACCACGGGCCGCATCGAGTCGCCCACGCTCGACCGCATGCGCACCCTCGTGGCCGCCATGGGCGACCCGCAGCTGTCGTACCCCGTCATTCACATCACGGGTACGAACGGCAAGGGTTCCACCACCCAGATGATCACTCGGTTGCTGATGGCGCACGGACTCACCGTGGGTACCTACACCAGCCCGCATCTCGAGCGCTTGAACGAACGCATCAGCGTGAACTGCGAACCGATCCCCGACGACGATTTCGCCGAACAGATCGCCGCGATCGCCAATCTCGAGGTGCTCACCGGGGCGCGTCCTTCGTACTTCGAAGCGCTCACCGCAGCCGCCTATCGCTGGTTCGCCGACGTAGCGGTGGATGTAGCCGTCATCGAGGTGGGTTTGCTCGGTCGGTGGGATGCCACGAACGTGTGCGAGTCGCAGGTGGCGGTGGTCACCAACATCGGGCTGGATCACACCGAGTTCGCCGGCCCCACCCGAGCCCACATCGCTGCGGAGAAGGCCGGCATCATCAAGAGCACCAGTGCCGTGGTGATCGGCGAGTCCGATCCCGAGCTGGTGCAGGTGTTCCGCGAAGCCGGCGGGGCGTCGTACTTCGTGCGCGGCGAAGAGTTCGATGTGCTCGAACAGCAACTTGCGCTCGGCGGCCGCCTCATCGATGTGCGCACGCCCACCACCGTCTACCCCGAGATCTTCGTGCCGCTGCACGGTCGCCATCAGGCCGACAACGCGGCGGTTGCGCTCACGGCAGTGGAGGCGTTCTTCGCATCGCCGGTCCCCGGTGAGATCGTGGCGGAGGGGTTCGCCGACGTGAAGATGCCGGGCCGGTTCGAGGTGATGGGCCACCAGCCGCTCGTCATCGTGGACGGCGCCCACAACCCGGCAGGCGCCGACTCGTGTGCAACGGTGTTCTTCGACGACTTCGAACCCGAGGGCCGACGGCTGCTCGTGGTCGGATGTCTACGCGGTCGCGACCCGCGCGAGATGTTGGCGGCATTGCGTGCCGACGAGTTCGACGTGGTCATCACCTGCACTGCGCCCAGCCCCCGTGGTTTGCCGGCCGAGGAACTGTCCATCGCTGCCCGCGAGTTGGGCTGCGACGACGTGGTGCAGGCCGAGACGGTGGAAGAAGCCATCGACATGGCTCGCGCCGACTCCATGGCCGAGGACGCGATCGTCGTCACCGGGTCGCTCTACATCGTGGGCGCTGCTCGCCCGTATCTCCGTAAGGTCATCAACTGATCACCTTGGCGCGGGCGTAAGTTCGCGAAGGATCGAGACGGTGAGCGACGAAGGGTCGATAGCCTTGCTCGCCATGTCCGACCGTACCCTCGTTCTCCTCAAGCCCGATGCCGTCCAGCGCAAGCTCGCCGGCCAGATCATCGCCCGTATCGAGGCCAAGGGTCTCGACATCGTCGCCATGGACCTCCGCCAGCTCGACGAGGCAACGCTCTCGCAGCACTACGCCGAGCATGTCGGCAAGGGCTTCTACGCCGACCTCGTGTCCTTCATGAGCAGTGGCCCCGTGGTGGCCATGGTGGTCGAGGGTCCCGAAGACACGTGGGAAGTCATGCGCACGCTCATGGGCGCCACCAACTCGCGGAAGGCCGCCGGCGGCACCATCCGTGGCGACCTCAGCGCCTCGTTCACCGAGAACCTCATCCACGGCAGCGACTCGCTGGAGTCTGCGCAGCGTGAAATCGGGATCTTCTTCCCGAATCTGTAACAATCCGATGGGCCGCTACACTGGCCCGTCATGTTCACGCCGAGTCGAGGAGGCCACTGATGGCCCGTAGCAATCCGCTGGCCCTGGGCCGCGATCTTGCGATCGACCTCGGAACCGCCAACACCCTCATCTATGCCCGCGGCCAGGGCGTCGTCTTGAACGAGCCCTCGGTCGTGGCCATCGACATCACCGACGGCCGGCCCGTCGCGGTAGGGTTGGAAGCGAAGCGGATGATGGGCCGCACCCCCGGTCGAATCAAGACCATCCGCCCCCTCAAGGACGGCGTCATCGCCGACTTCGAGGTCTGCGAGAAGATGCTGCGCTACTTCATCCAGAAGGTGCACGCCAGTCGTTGGAGCAAGCCGCGCATGGTGATCTGCGTGCCGTCCGGCATCACGGGCGTCGAGCAGCGCGCCGTGCAGGATGCTGCCGAGTACGCGGGGGCCCGCAAGCCGGTCCACATCATCGAAGAGCCCATGGCGGCAGCCATCGGTGCCGACATGCCGGTGCACGAGCCCAGCGGCAACATGATCGTCGACATCGGCGGTGGCACCACGGAGGTGGCCGTCATCTCGCTCGGCGGGATCGTGACAGCGCAGTCGGTGCGCGTGGCCGGCGACGAACTCGACGATGCCGTGATGCAGTACGTGAAGAAGGAATTCTCGCTGGCCATCGGCGACCGCACCGCCGAAGAAATCAAGATCCACATGGGTTCGGCGTGGCCGCTCGACGAGGAACTCACCGCCGACATCCGCGGTCGCGACCTGATCTCCGGCCTGCCCCGCACCATTCCCCTCACCACCGAACAGGTGCGCGAAGCCCTTGCCGAGCCGGTGTCTGCCATTGTCGATGCCGTGAAGACCACGCTCGACCGCACGCCGCCCGAACTGGCGGCCGACATCATGGAACAGGGCATCATGATCACCGGTGGTGGCGCCCTGCTCGCCGGCCTCGACCGCCGCCTGTCGCACGAGACCGGCATGCCCATCAACATCGCGCGCGACCCGCTGTTCAGTGTGGTCATCGGCTCCGGCCGTGCGCTCGAGAACATCGATGCGATGCGGGGGCTCATGTCGCTCGGTGGCGACGAATAAGCCACGGCGGGACCCACCATGTTCTCGGGCCTCAGCCGCCGCAGAGTCCTTCTGCTCGTGGTGCTCACGTGTGTGCTGCTCATCACGCTGGATAAGCGCGGCAACGCCGTCATCGATCGAGCGCGCAGTCTCTTCGCTCGTGTGGTCCAGCCCATCGACACTGCCACTCAGGCGTTGATGCTGCCGATCGAGCGGGTATGGGACGGCATCGTCAACTTCGATGACGTGCAGAGCGAGAACGAGGCGCTGCGTGACCAACTCGAGCACATGCGCGGCAACGACGTGGAGGCCCGCTCCGCAGTGCTGCAGTACCGAGAGTTGCTGAAGATCAGCCAGCTCACGTCGAAGTTCCAATTCGACACCGTGAAGGCGCAGGTGGTGGGTGAGTCGCCGAGCAACTTCCAGAACACCGTCGAGATCAACGTGGGTGGCCGCCAGGGTGTGGCGGTCGGTATGCCCGTCACCGACGGTGCGGGTCTGATCGGTCGCATCACGAAGGTGTTCGCCGACCGCAGCATCGTGCTGTTGGTGACCGACCCGGGCTACTCCATCGCGGCACAGGTGCTGTCGTCGTCCGATTCGCCCGGCACCGGCACCACCACTCCCACCGAGAGCACGCTGTTGAACGGTCAGCCGGTGAGCGACCTCACCAGTAGCACCACTTCCACGACCACCACCACGACCACGCAACCGTTGCCGCCCGAACTGCAGCCGATCGACACCACCACCACGGTGGTGCCGTTGGTGCCGGGCGTCACCACGTCCACCGCAGTGGCCGTACCCACCTCCACCACGCTGCCGCCGGTGGTGCGCGAGACCGGCACGCTGCAGGGCCAGGGTGCGGATCAGCCGATGTTGCTGCGCTTCGTCGACACCACCTCGGCCGTCACCAGTGTGAAGGTTGGTGCTGTGGTGGACACCGCCGGCGGCACCAGCAGCAATGCGCCGCAAGGTATTCCCATCGGCATCATCACGCACATCGAGCGACAGACCGGTAGCAGCAGCGCGCTCGTGGAGGTCACCCCGAATGCGAACCTGAAGAGTCTGAACTTCGTGGCTGTGGTGCTGTACGTCTCCAACCAGGACGCCATCGGTAAGTAACCGTGCGGAACATCATTCTCGGCCCACTGCTTCGCCTCGTTCCCGTCGGTCTGGTCGCGTTGTCCATCCAGCGTGTGGTCTTCGGCGCACACCCGATCTACGGCGTGAAGCTGCAGTTTGTGCTGGCGTTGGTGGTGGCGGCCGGTGCCGGAGGCGGTGCGGATCGAGGTGCGGTTGCCGGGTTCGTGCTCGGTCTGCTCTACGACGCCAGCGGTAACACGCCGCTCGGCCTGATGGCCCTGTCGTATGGCTTGGCCGGAATGACCGCTGGCTACGTGCACAGCTTCACCCCGGACCCGCAGTGGTGGCTGGCTTCGATCTTCGCTTTCTTCGGGGCGGCAGTGGGGGAGATCGCGATTCCCTTGGCCGAGGTGATCACCGGTCAGAGTGGGTGGATCACCTCGGACGTGCGCATCACGATTCCACTGGTGGCCGGCTTCGCTGCGCTGGCGTGTCCGCCGCTGATGCCGGTGGGTCGCTGGATGATGGGTGTGAAGCGCAAGAAGTGGAAGGCGATGCTCGAATGATCGCTGGTTCGACCGCCGCGTCCGACTGTCGCGCGCGGCCACTTCCGTCATCAGATCGACAAGAATGCTGCAATGGCCGTTGACAAGCGCTCCGCCCGCCTGGGCGTCCTCGCCACGGTCTCGTTGCTGCTCATCGGCCTCCTCGGCGCACGCCTCTGGTTCCTGCAGGGAGTGAAGAGCGCCGACTACCAGGCCACCGTGGAAGCAGCCAAGGTGCGCGAGGTGTTCGTCGCCCCCGAACGTGGTCGCATCTTCGACGCCAAAGGGCGAGTGGTTGCCGACAACCAGCGCATCCTCACGGTGACGGTCGACTGGAACGTGCTGCGCAAAGCAAAGAACCGACTGGCACTGTTCGAGCGTCTGTCGGGGCCGCTGAAGACACCGGTCGACGATCTCATGCGCCGCTACGAGCCGTGCTACCCCGCCAAGTCGGGCTCGTGCGGAAAGAGCCAGCGGTTCGACTCGTTGTTGCCGTTGCCATTGAAGGAAGACGTCGACGAGTCGGTGGTGAACTTCCTCAAGGAGCGCAGCGAGGACTACCCGGGCGTGGATGTGGTGGAGCAATGGCGACGGGTGTACCCGTATGCGCCGCTGGCCTCGCATGTCGTGGGCTTCATGGGGTCGATCAATGCCGACAACTTGAAGAGCTATCTCGCTCAGGGCTACAAGCGCAACGAACGCGTCGGCCAGTTCGGTGTGGAGAGCAGCATGGAACGCGAGCTCCACGGCCAGTGGGGCAAGCGGGTCTACGAGGTCGACGCTTCGGGCGCCATCGTGCGCGAACTGATCGATCAGCGCGTCGAGCCGGTGGCGGGCTTCGATGTGCAGTTGAGCATCGACCTCGACATGCAGCAGTACGCCGAGCAGGCGTTGCAGACCGAACTCCGCAACCGTCGCAACCTGGCCACCGACATCACCCAGCGCGACTCCGCACCGCACAACCCGTGCGATCTGAAGACCAACTGCAAGACCCGCGTCTATCGCCGCACGTTGTCCGATGGGAGCAAGGAGGACTACCCGGAGTGGGTGCAGCACAAAGCACCAGCGGGCTCCGTGGTGGTGATGAATCACGACAACGGCCAGATCATCGCGATGGCCAGTTACCCCACCTTCGACAACCGCTGGATGGAAAGCGGTATCGGGATCGACAAGTACCGGCAGCTGTTCCCCAGCGTGCAAGCCGACGGCGTGACGCCCATCGACCCCGACCAGTCGATCCTGGTGAACCGGGCAGTGCAGGGCAACTACAACCTTGGCTCCACCATCAAACCGTTCGTGGCGTGGGCGGCCATGCACTCGGGTCTCATCGACGCCAACACCGTGTGGCAAGACCAGGGCACCTACACCCTTCAATCGATCGACCCCAGCGACTGTCAGCAGAACGGTGGCATCGCCCGCTGCATCTTCAAGAACGCCACCAGCAAGGCCACCCAACTGCCTGCCGTCTATGGCCCACTCACCGTCAGCGATGCGCTGGCCGTGAGCAGCGACACGTTCTTCTACCACTTGGGCGAGCAGTTCTGGCAGCTCAGTGAGAACCTGCCCGACCAGAAGAGCCTGTTGAAGGAAGACCTGCAGCGGTTCGGGTTCGGCACCAAGACGGGCGTGCAGTTGCCGTTCGAATGGAAGGGCCGTGTGCCCGATGACGCCGTGAAGAAGGCACTGGTCGACAAGGGTGTGTTGGCAAAGGGTGAGGTGCCGCGCCTCGTGGTGGGTGACAACGTGCAGGTGGCCATCGGTCAAGGCCTGATGGCTGCAACCCCGCTGCAGATCACCGACGCCTACGCCACGATCGCCAACGATGGCTTCCGCCTGCAGCCCAGCATCGTGAAGGCCATCTATGCGCCACTCACCCCCGATTCCAGCCCCGGGGTTGCCGACCTGCTTGCGAGCGAGGTGCGCCAGTCGTTCGACGCTCCGGTGGTGAAGGACATCCTGGAGATGCCGCCGGAGATTCTCGGGCCCATCAAGGACGGCCTGCATCGCGTGGTGCATGGCCAGGGCGTCAAGTTCGGGATCTACCACTCCACGACCGGCGAGATCCTGTTCAAGGGTTTCCCCGTGAACATCTCGGGCAAGACCGGCACGGCGCAGGGCGCCGCAACGCTGCCGTGGAACGACTCCTCAGCGTTCGGCGCCTACAGCGAAGTACCCGAACTGCCCTACACGGTGGTGAGCTACCTGGAGAAGAGCGGCTACGGCTCGAAGGCCGCGGCACCCGTCACCAAGTGCATGTTCCTGGCATTGGCCGGGCAGGCCACCACCGACCCGGTGTTCGCCAGCGACCCGCTCGACCTGAACTCCACGGTGGCCGCCCTGCCGCAGACCCTCACGGATTCGACGTGCCTCGGCGTGTCCGGTGGCGGGGACCTCGGTCGAGGGTGACGACATGGCATTGAGCTTCATGCAGCGCAAGCCGGACTCCGGTCTCGGCAACATCCATGCCAGCCCATCGGCACCTGGCCGCAACATCGACTACGTGCTGCTCTTCGCACAGGGCGCCCTGTCGATCATCGGCCTGCTGGTGATCTACTCGGCGTCGCACACGAAGTTCCCCGACCCGTTCCTGTTCGTCACCCGCCAGGAGGTCTTCCTCATCGGCGCGGTGGTGACGATGGTGGTGGTGATGTCGGTCGACTACGACTGGTGGAAGGACCACGCCAGGTTCCTCTACGGCGTTGCGCTGATGCTGCTGACGCTGATCACCTTGATGAACCTGCTGCACGTGCGCGGTAACGCCACCGTGCTGAGTTTCGACCTCGGCCCACTGAACCTGCAACCCGCCGAGTTCGCCAAGTTCACGACACTGTTGATGGTGGCGTCGTACCTGGCCGAAGATCGCGCCGACGACCTGCCCTATCACCGCTTCATCGTGGGTCTGATGATCGTGGGTGCCCCGACGGCACTCATCATCATCCAGCCCGACCTCGGTTCGGCCAGCGTGCTGGTGGCGATGGCCATGGGCATCATGCTGGTGGCCGGCGCCAAGGCTCGCTACATCCTGATGATCACGGTGCTGTCGCTGGCCACCGTGGGCGCCGCCGTGGTGACGCGGGTGGTGAATGAGTACCAACTCCGACGATTCACGGCGTTCTTCAACCAGAACTCCAAGGACGTGAACCTGAAGGACGTGCTCTACCAGGGACGCAACGCCATCCGGGCCCTCGCCACGGGCGGCATCACCGGCAAGGGTTGGCTGCAGGGTCCGATCACGAACGCGAAGAACGACATTCCGGTGCAGTGGGCCGACTTCCCCTTCTCGGCGGTGGGCGAGCAGTTCGGTTTGATCGGATGCGCCGTGGTGGTGGGCCTCTACGCGTTGGTGTTGCTGAGGGTGTGGCGCATCGCCCACCTGTCGCGCGACCTGCTGGGCACCTATCTGTGCGTCGGGGTGTTCTCGATGCTGCTCTGGCAGGCGTTCCAGAACATCGCCATGACCCTGGGCATCATGCCCATCACCGGTCTTCCGTTGCCGTTCATCAGTTACGGGGGGTCGGGCATCGTGACCTTCTTCGCCCTCCTGGGTCTGGTGCAGAACGTGCACATGCGCAGATACCGCTGAACCGACCACTGTTCGCGCGCATCCCGAAACTCGGCGAGAATCTCTTGTACACTGCAGGGAACATGACTTCTCTCTGGGCGCGGGTCGAACCGCTCCTGGCCCGGGTACAAAAACCAGCCCGTTACATCGGGTGCGAGGACGGCGCCATCACCCCCCGGCATGCGCCCGGCAAGGTGTCCTGGCTGCTCGCCTACCCCGACACGTACGAAATTGGCTTGCCCAACCAGGGGCTCCAGATCCTCAACGAAATTCTGAACGAGCGCGACGATGCCGTCGCAGAGCGTACGTACGCGCCATGGCACGACCTCGAAGCCTTGATGCGCGAGCGCAACGTGCCGCTGTTCTCGGTCGATACGCACCGGGCGGCAGGCGATTTCGACCTGTTGGCGTTCAGCCTGGCCGCCGAGTTGGTCTACACGAACGTGATCAACATGATCGATCTCGCCGGCGTGGCCGTGAGATCGGCGCACCGCGAGACCACCGACCCGCTGATCGTGCTCGGCGGCCACTGCGCCTTCAACCCCGAACCGCTGGCCGACTACGTCGACCTGGTCGTGCTCGGCGAGGGCGAAGAGGTGATCGGCGACATCACCGAGGTGGTGCGCGAATGGAAGGCGTCCGGTCAGACACCCGGCAGCCGCGACGGCGTGCTGCGCGAGCTCTCCAAGATTCCCGGTGTCTATGCACCGGCGATGTACGACGTGGAGTACGACGGGCCTGCATTGCGTGCGGTCACCCCGAAGTACGCCGACGTGCCTGCCGTGGTGCACAAGCGCACGGTGGCCGACCTGGGGGAGTGGCCGTACCCGAAGAGCCCGCTGGCTCCGCTCACCGAAGTGGTGCACGATCGCCTCGCGGTCGAGGTGTTCCGTGGCTGCACCCGTGGTTGCCGCTTCTGTCAGGCGGGAATGATCACCCGGCCCGTGCGTGAACGGCCCGCGGATCAGGTGCGCACCATGATCCAGAACGGGCTGCGCCGCACCGGATACGACGAAGTGAGCCTCACCTCGCTGAGCACCGCCGACTTCAGCGGCATCGAGCAGGTCACGCAGGCCATCAACCCGGCGGGTTGCGGCACCTCCGACACCATTTCCATCTCGCTGCCGTCGCTGCGGGTGGATGCCTTCACCGTCGGCCTTGCGGGCCAGGTGGCGGGCGGTCGTCGCAGTGGCCTCACGTTCGCCCCCGAGGCTGGTAGTTGGCGCCTTCGCCAGGTGATCAACAAGCTCATCACCGAAGAAGACCTCTACGGCGCCGTGGAGAGTGCGTTCTCGCAGGGCTGGTATCGGGCGAAGTTGTACTTCCTCACGGGCCTGCCCACCGAGACCGACGCCGACACGCTGGGCATCATCGACCTTGCCCGCAACTGCGTGCAGATCGGACGCAAGCACACCAACCGGGCCAGCGTCACCGTCAGCCTCGGCGGGTTTGTACCCAAGCCGCACACCCCGTTCCAGTGGTTCGGTCAGAACACCAACGACGAACTGCGCCGCAAGGTGCAACTGGTGCGCGAGGCCAGTGGGCGCGCCAAGGGCGTGAACGTGAAGTGGCACGACCCTTCCGCGACGCTGGCCGAAGGCATCGCCGCCCGCGGCGACCGGCGCATCGGAGCCGTGATGGAGCGGGTTTGGCGAGCCGGCGGCATCTTCCAGGAGTGGAGCGAGTTTTTCCGACTGGGCCGCTGGGAAGATGCGATGGCCGCCGAAGGTCTCTCGATCGAGTGGTACGTGCATCGGCACCGCGACGAGCATGAAGTGCTGCCGTGGGACCACCTGTCGGCAGGGCTCCACAAGGACTTCCTGTGGCTCGACTGGAAAGAGGCGCTGGCCGAGCACGGTCTGCCCGACTGCCGCTGGACCCCTTGTTACGACTGCGGCGTGTGCACCGGTTACGGCATCGAACACATCGTGGCCTCGCCCGTTCCCCCTGCCGGTGGCAGCCAGGGGACCGGCCAAGATCTCAGCCGCGGCGGAGAAATTCCCGTGGCGCTGCTACCGCGTCGCCGGGAGCACACCTCCGAGCCAGCGACCGACCGTGCCGTCGTGCCGGTCGTCGTGCCAGCGAGCGACAGCGAGGGCGTGTCGTGAAGCTGCGCCTGCGTCACACGAAGCTCGGCAAGATCCGCTTCACCAGTCATCGCGACACGGCTCGCCACTGGGAGCGTGCGGTGCGCAAGGCGCAGGTGCCGTTGGCGTACTCGGCCGGGTTCACCCCGCGGCCGCGCATGTCGTTTGGTTTGGCGCTACCCACGGGTGCCGAGAGCCTGGCTGAGTATCTCGACATGGAACTGGCCCCCGAGGCTGGTCCCGACATCGATCTCGCCGATCTGGCCGTGCGCTTCAGCGCCGAGCTGCCGGTCGGCTACGAGGTCACCCACGTGGTGGCCCGCGACGCCGACAGCGTGCCCTCGCTGCAGGAGGATGTCGTGGCCTGCACCTGGGTCCTCACCCTCGAGGGTGTGGAAGCCCACGAACTGCGGGACACCATCGAGCGCACGCTGGCCGTGCCCTCGCTGATGGTCGACCGCGAACGCAAGGGGCAGCGCAGCACCGACGACGTGCGGCCTGCCATCTTGGACCTGTCGGTGGCACCCTCCACCGACGACCCGCGGCCACATCTGTGCGCGATGTTGGCCACCAACGGACGGGGACTTCGGCCGGTCGAACTGCTGGCCGCCATGTTCCCTGCACTCGACCCGGTCGACACGGCCGCGCGGGTGTTGCGCACACAGCAATGGATCGAGCGCGATGGCTTGCGCCGGGAAATCATCCCCGCCGTGCCGTTCGCGACGCGCACCCCAGTGGAGTGCGCATGAGAAGGGACCCCACCCATGGACACATCCGACTTCGACACGGCGGCGCCTTCCGGCGCACCGGAACCCACTGCATCAGCGGCGGCCGAGGCACCCTCTGCCGATCCGATGGCAGCAGCACCGCCTGCTGAACCCCATTCGGTTGTCTCGGACGTAGACGATCAGGACGCGGACGATCAGGACGCGGACGATCAGGACGCGGACGACCACGACGCGGACGATCAGGACGATGACACCATCGCCGATCCGAATGTGACCACCGCTGCCGGTGCTGCCAAGAAGCGCCGTCGCGGTTCGCGTGGCGGAAAGAACCGCAAGCGGCCGCCGCGTCCCGCTGGCGAACCGGGCAGCGAAGTGGAGGGCGACCTCGACGGCGGCGATGACGATGATGACGCCGACGCACAGGATGGTTTCGCCGACGACGGTGAGGGTGGCGAGCACGGCCATCACGACGTCACCGGTCGGGCCGGCGACGAGCATCCCGAACTCCCGGATCGGATCGGCGAGAACCGTCCGTCGGTTGCCGCTGCCGAGCAGGCGCTCGTGCGCCGCCCGCAGATCGGCGACACCCGGCCGTCCATCGGCGACACCCGGCCGTCGCCCGCCGCGCCCGCTGCGTCGGCAGCACCGCAGGGCCAGGCCGGCCAGCAGAACAGCCGCAATCGGAACAAGCAGGGTGGCGCGAAGAGCGCTCAGGGCGGGCAGGGGAACCAGTCCGGTCAGGTCGCCGCACCGCCCAAGAGCGACACTCCTCGCGAACCGCGTCCCGAGGGCGAGGGCGCCAAGAAGAAGCGTCGCCGCGGCGGTAAGGGCCGGGGTGCGGGCACGGGCGCCGGCACTCAGGGTCGTCCCGACAGTGGTTTGTCGGAGATGGACCCCGATGTGCTCGAGCGTCGGCGCGGCCGCGAGCGCAACGGTCGCCCCATCGGTCGGTATCTCATGTGCGTGCAGGTTCGCCCCACGCTCACTCAGGTGGCCGTGTTGGAGGGTCGCAACCTCATCGAGCACTACGTCAGCCGCCCTGCCGACGACGTGAGTCAGATCCACGGCAACATCTACGTGGGCAAGGTGCAGAACGTGCTGCCCGGTATGGAGGCTGCGTTCGTCGACATCGGCACCCCGAAGAATGCGGTGCTCTATCGCGGCGACGTGCAGTACGACGCCGAGGACATCGTCGAGAAGAACTCGGCCCAGCCGCGCATCGAGCAGATGTTGCGGGCCAAGCAGCTCATCGTGTGTCAGGTCACCAAGAACCCCATCGGGGCCAAGGGTGCTCGCCTCACCCAGGAGGTGTCGCTGCCCGGCCGGTTCGTGGTGCTCATCCCGAACTCGAAGACCTACGGCATCTCCAAGCGCCTGCCCGACGATGTGCGCAAGCGTCTGCGCAACATCCTCGACCGGGTGAAGCCGGCCGAGCACGGTCTCATCGTGCGTACTGCCGCGGAGAACGCCACCGAACACGAATTGCGGGCCGACATGACCCGCTTGCTCGACCAGTGGAACGCCATCGAGGCCAAGGCCAAGAAGGCCCAGGGTCCGGCGCTGCTGTACCGCGAGCCCGAGCTGGCCGTGCGCGTCATCCGCGAGGAGTTCAACGCCGAGTATCGCGGCGTGGTCATCGACGACCAGCGCCTGCACGACGACGTGAAGGACTACGTGTCGGCGTTCAACCCCGAACTTGCCGACCGCGTGGAGTTCTACGACGCGGCCGAAGAGGGCCTGCCGATGTACGAGCGATTCCACATCCATGAGCAGCTCCACAAGGCGCTCGACCGCAAGGTGTGGCTGCCGAGTGGTGGTTCGCTGATCATCGAGCACACCGAAGCGCTCACGGTGATCGACGTGAACACCGGCAAGAACGTCGGTACGTCGAACCTCGAAGAGACCGTCTTCCGCAACAACCTCGAGGCGGCCGAAGAGGTGGCCAAGCAGCTGCGCCTGCGCGACATCGGCGGCATCGTGGTGATCGACTTCATCGACATGGAGATCAAGGACAACCGCCGCAAGGTGGTGGATTCGTTCCGCAGCGCCTTGGCTCGCGACAAGACCCGCACGCAGGTGTTCGACATCAGCGAACTGGGCCTGGTGGAGATGACCCGCAAGCGCATCGGGGAGGGTCTGTTGGTGAACTTCGCCGACCAGTGCCCCAACTGCGAGGGCCGTGGCCTGGTCATCGATCACGCAATGTTGGACTGACCACCTCGTCGAACCGTTGCCGTCGTGGGTGCGGCCGACCGGATGGTCTGCAGCACGACGCAATAACGCTCGGTGAGCCGAAGCAGCGTGCTCAGTTGGTCGTCATCGGCATCGGTGTCCAGATCGAACTGCAAGCCGATTCGCACGAAGCCAACGGGAGCGTCGCGCGACACGCTGAGCGTGCCGCGAAAATCGAGATCGCCCTCGGCGGTCACCGTGCCGCCCTTGATCGGAATGTCGAGCGAGGTGGCTACCGCTTTCAATGTGACGCCTGCGCAGGCGACCAACGCTTCCAGCAGCATGTCGCCGGAGCAGAGCTCGAGTCCGCTCCCGCCCGTGGCAGGATGCAGGCCTGCGGTGGCCAGGGCCCGGCCGGTGTCGATCTTGCAGGTCACACCCTCGCCGTCCACCGATCCGGTGGCCTGCAGGGTGACCATTGCAGCGGTGGGGTCATCCAAGTAACGGGCCTTCAACGGACCTTGGACTTCCTTCAGCGTGGTCGCGTCCATACCTGAGTTCCTTCCGTGGGGGTGCCATTCGGCGCCCTGGGAATCCTTGCAGATCCGCGCCACGCCGCTGATCGGGTCGCCCGGGGCCGTTGATCGGGTTTTCTCGGCGGCGCGGGGTGGGACCACGGCGGTCGAGCCGTTAGGATCGAAGGGCTATGTACGCAGTGATCGCTTCCGGTGGGAAACAAGCACGAGTCGAGGAAGGTCAGCAGATCCATGTGGAACTGCTCGACGCCGAACAGGGCTCCGATGTTTCCCTCACCCCCGTCCTCCTGGTCGACGGCGAGTCCGTGCTCGCCACGCCCGACCAACTGAAGGGCGCCACCGTCACCGCCAAGGTGGTGGGCTGGGCCAAGGGCCCCAAGATCGATGGTTTCACCTACAAGCGTCGCACCAACCAGCGTCGCCGTTACGGTCACCGTCAGAAGTACCACGTCGTCGAGATCACCTCCATCAAGAAGGGCTGACCGAAAATGTCGAAGACTAAGGGCGGCGGCTCAACTCGTAACGGCCGCGACAGCAACGCACAGCGCCTCGGCGTGAAGGCCTTCGGTGGCACCACTGTCACCGCCGGCGCCATCCTCGTCCGCCAGCGCGGCACCCGGTTCCACCCGGGTCGCAACGTCGGCATCGGTGGCGACGACACCCTGTTCGCCCTCACCGACGGTCAGGTGAAGTTCGGCGAGCGCAAGGGTCGCCGCGTCATCGACATCGAACCCGTCGCCTGACGAACCCAGATCTGCACGAAGGCCCGGTCCGCACGGACCGGGCCTTCGTCGTTTTCTGCCACCGAGCCCACCGAACCCGCCGAGCCCGCGTCGGTTCGCCATGGCTTCTCGGCGTGATGCTTCCCAAAAGTGCTTCTCGGTGGTGTGATTCCCGGAAACCGGGAATCACGCCACCCGGAACCGATGCCAGCGGTCGGTCAGACGGGGGTGTCGATGCCGCGGGGCAGCTGGTCGAGCGACCAGCCGAGCAGCGCCACCGCCTGGCGGCAGGCGAACCGGTCGGTCATGCCACCCACGTAGGTGACCGCCTCGTGCAGGGCCTGGGCGTCGCCAGGATCGGCCGCCACCGTGTCGGGTAGGTCGGCCGGGTGCTGCGCGAAGTGCTCCACCAGGGCGCGCAGCAGGCTGATGACCGAGCTTGCCTGGGCCCGGCTCTCGGCGCGCAGGTAGATGTTTTCGTAGTTGAACTTGCGGAATGCCGCCAGTGCTTCGGCCTGGCGGGCTGTCATGCCGATCCGGCCGGTCTCGGCGGCGGCGTCGATCATGCCGTAGATGAAGGCACCGAGCTGCTCTCGGCGGGCGGTGCCGCAGCGGTCACGGACCAGCGCGGGCAACTGCTCTTCGCTGACCACGCCGGAGGCGACGGCATCTTCGAAGTCGTGGCACACGTAGGCAATGCGGTCGGCCCAGCTCACCACTTCGCCTTCTGGTGTGCCGGGTGCCGGTCGGCTCCAGCTGTGGTTGCGAATGCCATCGAGCGTCTCGTTGCACAGGTTCAGCGAGGTAAGGGTGACGTCGGCGCCCCACGTGGCGTGATCGAAGCCGCCCGGCACGTAGGGGCTGAGGGCATCCTCGCTGGCGTGGCCGCCGGGGCCATGCCCGCAGTCGTGCCCCAGTGCGATGGCCTCGGTGAGCGCGATGTTGAGACCGAGGGCTCGCGCCACGCTGACCGCCACCTGGGCCACCTCGAGCGCATGGGTGAGGCGGGTGCGCTGGTGGTCGTCGGGGAACACGAACACCTGCGTCTTGCCGGCGAGTCGTCGGAAGGCCGCGGCGTGCAGGATGCGGTCGCGGTCGCGTTCGAAGCAGGTGCGCCAGGGGTCGGCGGCTTCCTCGACGACGCGGTTGCCACCGCCGAAGCTGCGCGTCGCGAGGGTGGCGAGTTGCCCGGCCTCGCGTTCCTCACGGGCCAAGCGGGGGAGCAGCAGGTTGCTGCCGCTGCCGGCCCACGAATCGGCATGGGCCAGATGGATGCCGGCGGGCGCGGCGTGACCGGCCATTGTGGAGGCCCACTTCTCGGCTCGTTCGTCCATTCCGCTCATCGTCGGTAACCCTACCGACCCCCACCGCCCGTGTCCCGGTAGCCTCATGGGGTCCTATGAGCAGCGGATTTGTCGACGAAGCGCAACTGAACGTTCAAGCCGGTGATGGTGGCGCCGGCTGTGTGTCGTTCCGTCGCGAGGGTCCGGTGGCCTTTGGCGGTCCGAACGGCGGTGACGGCGGCAAAGGTGGCGACATCTGGCTCATCGCCGACCGCAACGTCGCGTCGCTGCTCGCCTTCAAGGACCACCCGCACCGCAAGGCCGAGAGTGGCGTGCACGGGCAGGGCAAAGACATGCACGGTCGCCGTGGCAAGGACCTCGAGGTTCATGTGCCCGAAGGCACCGTGGTCACCGATCTGTACACCGGGGAACTGTTGGCCGACCTGGCCAACCATGGCGACCGCTGGATGTGTGCCGGTGGTGGTCGCGGGGGTCGCGGCAACGCCAAGTTCGCCTCGAACCGCCGCCGCGCCCCAACCTTCGCCGAGCAGGGCGAGCACGGTGAAGAGAAGTGGCTGAAGCTGGAACTGAAGCTGATGGCCGACGTGGCGCTTGTCGGGTTTCCGAACGTCGGCAAGAGCACGCTGATCAGCGTCATCAGTGCAGCAAAGCCAAAGATCGCCAACTACCCATTCACCACGCTCGAACCCAACCTCGGTGTGGTTCGCTACCCGGGCCTCACCGAGTTCGTGGTTGCCGACATCCCCGGCCTCATCGAAGGTGCCAGTGAGGGCAAGGGCTTGGGCCACCAGTTCCTCAAGCACATCGAACGCGCCCGAGTGTTGTGCATCATGGTCGATCTCGAAGACATCGAAGGACCGCCGCCGGAAGAGCAGGTGCGCATTCTGCTGCACGAGCTGGGCGAGTATCAGCCCGAACTGCTGGAGCGCCCGCGCCTGGTGGTGGGCACCAAGAGCGACTCTGCCATCTTCGACTGGGACGGCGAAATGATCTCGTCGATCACCCAGCAGGGCATCCGCGAGCTGGTGTCGAAACTCTCGGAGTTGGTGTTCGAGGCGCGTCAATCGCAGCCGGCCAACGAAGGCATCGTCATCATCCGTCCCGAGCAAGAGGGCGCCATGGTTGAGCGCCTCGGCGACAACGAATTCCGCCTCCAGGGTCGCCAGGTCGAGCGCATCGTTGCGTTGAACGACGTCACCACTCCTGAGGCACTCACCTACATCGACTACGCGTTGAAGCGGCTCGGCGTGCCCCGAATGCTGGCTCGTGCTGGCGCTCGCGACGGCGACATCGTCTGGATCGCCAGCTTCAGTTTCGAGTACCAGGAAGAAGCCTGATCATGCGGGTCGTCGCGAAGATCGGCACGTCGTCGATCACCGACCACTTGGGTGTGATCTCCACTGCGGTGATCGATGCGATGTGCGACCAGTTGGCTGCGCTGCGCGCCGATGGCCACGAGGTGATCTTGGTCAGCTCCGGAGCGGTGTCGGCGGGCGTGTCGGCTCTTGGCCTTGGCTCGCGGCCCACCGACATGCCCACACTGCAGGCCATCTCCGCAGCCGGGCAGAGTCGGTTGATGGAGACTTACAACCGTTCGCTCGATCGGCACGGTCTGGTGGCTGCGCAGGTGTTGCTGGTGCCGCACGACTTTGTCGACCGGCGACAATACCTTCATGCCCGCCAGACGCTGCTGCGCCTGATGGAACTGGGCTGTGTGCCCATCGTGAACGAGAACGATGCCATCGCAGCCGACGAACTTCGCTTCGGCGACAACGACCGAATCGCCACACTGGTGGCGCACAACGTGGCTGCCGATCTGCTGGTGCTGCTCACCGACATGCCGGGCCTGTACACCTCCGACCCGCGCACCGATGCCACTGCCACCTTGATCGACACGGTGGATGCCGACGACCCGTTGCTGTCGGTGGCCGCCACCGCCAGTGGCAGCACCAGAGGTAGCGGCGGCATGGCCTCCAAGCTCTCGGCGGCGCGGATGGCGTCGTGGGCTGGTGTGCGTGCGGTCATCGCCAGTTCGGCCAGGCCCGATGTGCTCGTCGATGCCGTGAACGGGGCCAGCGTGGGCACCACGTTCCTTCCCAGCGACCGCAACCTTCCGGCTCGCAAGCTCTGGATCGGCTTTGCCACGAACGTGGAGGGCGCGTTGGTGGTCGACGACGGTGCTCGGCGGGCGTTGCTCGAGCGGGGTACGTCGTTGCTGCCGGCGGGTGTCACCGACGTGATCGGGCAATTCGATGTGGGCGATGTTGTGGAGGTGCGCGATGTGCAGGGCATGGTCATCGCTCGTGGCATGGTGCTCGTCGATGCCGACACGATGCGCGAAGTGAAGGGTCGGCGCACCACCGACCTGCCGGCCACGGTGGCGCACGAAGCCATCCACCGCGACGACCTGATGGTGCTGGCCTCGCCCTCGCCGGGCTAGGCGGCCGAGCGACGGCTGAACCGCGCCCGTAATTGGTCGAGTTCGGGTGCCCGCAGCGCCAACAACATGCCCAGGTAGACGACCGCGCCCACGGTCGTGCCGGCAACGACCCGAACGACCGCAGCGGCGCCGACGTTGCCGCCCACGGATCGGGCCACGATCCATACCGCTTCGGCCATCACCACCGAGGCCAGCAACATTCGACTGAGTGCGAGCAGGATGCCGCGCAGTTCGAACCCGGGCACCTTGTAACTCGCCACCTGCATCGCCCACACTGCGCTCAGCAGGTAGGCGACTGCGAAGGAGATGCCAAGGCCGAGTAGCCCATAGCGCGCCACGAGGAACAGTGCCACCACGATGTTGATGGCGTTCTCGAAGAGGTTGATGACGAAAGGCGTGCGGGCGTCGCGATGTGCATAGAAGACACGCAGCACGAACAGGTAGATCGAGAAGCCCACGAGGCCCAACGCAAACCCGCCCAGGGCTCGTGAGGTGTTCAGGGCATCTTGCGCGGTGACGTTGCCGTGCTGAAAGGCGGCGCCGATGATCGAGCGGCGCAACACGAACAGCCCGAACCCGGCGGGCAGCGTGACCAATGCGATGAGCCGGATGCCGAGCGAGGTGCGATCGATCAGGCGAGTGCGATCGCCTCGGTTGATGGCACTGCTCATCTCGGGCAGGAACGTGGTGGCGATACTCACCGCGAGCAAGCCGTGGGGCAGAACGAACCACAGGTAGGCGCGTGAGTACGCGAACTGGGCGCCGTCGCCGCCGCGCAAGAGGTTGCGAATCACCACCACCGCGACCTGGTTGGCCACCACGTAGCCCAGCGCCCAGCCCGACAGGTTGCGTAGCGTGCGCACGGCAGGATGATGGAAGTCGGGTCGGAACTGCACGCGCACCTTGGCTGCCGCCAATGCCGGCAGCAACGCGAGCGCCATCACGGCGATGCCGAGTGTGGCGCCACCACCGAGCAACCACTTCAGTTGCGCGTTGTTCAGTACGTCGTCGAGGGTGGGCACCTTGCCGTCGGTCACGGTGGGCACCAGTAGCAGTGAGGCGATGATGACGATGTTCGAGAGCACGGGTACCCACGCTGCGGCGAAGAAGCGTCGGCGCGCATTGAGCAACGCCGACGCGAGCGCGTTGAGGCCGTAGAAGAAGATCTGCACCAGGAAGAGGCGGGCCAACGCCGTACCCACCTGTCGATACCGATCGGCATCCACATTTGCCGAGGTGAGCATCGAGTACAGGTGGAAGATCAGCGGCGCCAAGACCACGGCGGCGAGCGTGATCACCACCATTGCGATCGCTGCCACGGTGATCACCGCGCTGGTGCCCTCCTCGTCGTCATCGTCGTGCAGACGAGTGAAGAGGGGAACGAGCGAACTACTGAGCACGCCGCCGATGAGCAGCTCGTAGATCATGTTCGGCGTGCCATTCGCCAGGTCGTAGGCATCGGCAACGGCGCTAGGGGTGCCGAGCACCGCACCCAGCACTGCCACGCGAGCGAGGCCGGTGACTCTGGAGAGCGCCGTGCCGGTGGCAACCGCCACGTTCGACTTCAGCAGGCTGCTCACGTGCGAAAGGGTAGTCGGATGGTGCCGTCCGGCGAGGTTGCCCAGGCCGGACGGCACCATCGACTCATTGCTGCGTCAGTCGCGCACGGGGTGCAGCGGCACCCGGTCGGCTTCCCGCGAGCCGGCGGCATCATCCACCGACACGACCAGCCAACCGAGGGCACCCTGCTGGGCGGCAGCCTCGGCATCCACCGAGGTGGGCAGATTCGCCGAAGCCAGCGGGTCGAGCGCGAAGAAGTCGCCGTTGCTGACGGCGGGGCGGGTGGGGTCGTAGTAGCCCGTTGCCACGTCGTCGCTCATTGCGAGTTCCATCACCGTGTTCGTGCTCACCGAGACTCCCATCGGGCCGGTGGCACCGAGCGCCGAGGCGAGGACAGGCACTGCCACGACGCTCCCGTTGTTCGGTGCGAAGACGCTCTCGACATCAACGATGTCGAACGTCGCCAGATCGATGGTGAACGCCGCGATGTCGCCCGTGGGGTCTCCGAAAGCGAGCAGTCCGAAGTCGGCCGCCAGGATCCAGAAGTCGGGATCGCCGTCGTTGTTGGTGTCGATGAACACGTCGTACTCGGCGGTCGCTGCACTCGTGACCCGGTTGTTCGAGCTGATGGCGAACACCAGCAGGTCGTCGCCGCCTATGTCGAACTGCTGCACACCGACGTCGCGGACGTCGGGCACCAACGGCGACGTGGTGTCGCCGGCATCGTCGGTGGCGATCCACTGGTAGGTATCCACGGTGCCGGTGTGCACCCCGCGGTTGGCCAGCGCAATGCTGCTGGTGGTGCCAGCCGTGGCCTTGGCGCGAGCGCGGATGTCGCTGGCGCCGTAGGGCACGAGCACCAACGGTGCCCGCAGAGTGTGCACGCCGGCGGTGGTGCCGCGAGGCGTGGCCACGAGCAGACCATTGATGCTCAGCTGGGTGCCCGCCGTGTTGATCGATGCCTCAGGAAGGTTCTGCGGGTCGCGGATCTTGAGCGTGACGGTGATCACCTTGCTGCTGCGAGCGTTCACCTTCGTGCTGCTCGGGTTCACCGTGGCGCTGAACCTGGTGAGGCCAAGGCTGTCGAGTTCCGTGGCAAGGTCGTAGGTGATGGCCTTGCTCGAGGTGTTCGTCAGCGTGATGGTGCGGCTCGCTTCGTAGTTCTCGGTGATGTCCTTGAAGCCGAAGGCAAGATGGTTGGCGCCGTTCGCCGTGGAGAGGTAGGTGACGGCATCGACGGCCGCAGGTGCGGTCACCATGCCGACGCCGCCACGAACGACGTTCCAGTCGCCCACCCGAGACGGGTCGGCGGTGCTCATTAGGGCACCCTTCACGGCGATCGGGCCCCAGGTGGGGTGAGCCTGGCGCACGAGCAGAGCGATACCCGACATGTGCGGGGTGGCCATGGAGGTGCCCGAGAGCGGCACACCCTGATCGCCGCTGCCCGCGAACGCCGACAGGATGCTCACGCCGGGTGCCGTGATGTCGGGCTTGGGAGCGTTGTCGAGGCGGAGGCCGTTGGAGGTGAAGCTGGCGAAGTTGGTGTACGCCGGGTTGGGAATGCCGGCACCGGCGGCCAACGTGAGGTTGGTGCCGTTGGCGATGTTCACCGACTTGGGCACGCCCACGAACGGCACCGTCGCGCCGGGGATGGCACCTTCGACCGGCGGGAATCCGTCGGCGTTGTTCACGAAGATCACGGCGGCGACACCGGCGGCCGAGCCGAGGATGGCTCGGGCCACTCGGTCGCAGACGCCACGATGGGTGACCGCGATCATGCCGGCGAGGCCGTCGTAGTCGGCGGCATCGCAGCCGAGGCCAACATCCACCGTGGTGCCCGACACCGAGCCGCCGGCGAAGTCGAACAGGTTCGAGTTCTGACCCGACAGAGCGAGATCGCCGGTGATGGCCACCTCGGGCAGCGTCGCTTCCGACGTATCGGCAGCGGCGACGGAGAGCACGCTGCTGGCGGTGGACGGCGAACCGACCAGGTAGGCGCTGGGGCCAGAGTTACCGGCGGCCACCACGCTGAGCACGCCGAGCTTGGTGGCGTTGTCGAGGGCGAGTTCTTCCACACCCGTGCCGGTGCCCCAGGTGCTGCCGAGCGACATGCTGAGGACGCTCACACCGTCGGCGACGGCCTTGTCGATGGCGGCGAGGATGATGTCGTCGTTCACGCTGCCATCGCAGCCGAACACCTTGTACATGCGGATCGATGCTTCGGGTGCGCTACCGGGCGCCACCGAGAACGAATGGTCGGTGAGCGTGGTGGCGTTGTAGGGGCCGGTGAAGGCGGTGCCGTCGGCCAGCACGCCGGCGCCGGCAGCGGTGCCCGACACGTGGGTGCCGTGCTCGCCGCAGGCCAGTGGGTCGGCGTCGGGTGCGGGCACGTCGGTCTCGCCTGGACCCGGGTCGGCGTCGTAGGCGTCGCCCACGAAGTCGTAACCGCCCACCACCTTGGCGGTGGGGAAGGTGCCGGGCTCGATGATGGTGGGGTCGTCGGCGGCGTACTTGGCTGCGCCGTCGGTGCCGCCGAAATCGGCGTGGTAGTAGTCGATGCCGTCATCGATGATGCCGACGGTCATGCCCTTGCCGGTGAGGCCGAGGGCCTGCCACACCTGGGGTACGCCGGTGTAGGCGTTCGAGTGGGCGTTGTCGCGAGTGATGGGACGCGACACATGCACGCCCGACACACCAGCGATCGACGCGATGGCCCGAAGGTCCTTCACTGTGGCCCGGACGGTGACGGCGTTGAGCACGGTGTAGGTGGAGGTGCCCACCTTGGCGCCAGCGGCGCGCAATGCCGGGAGCACCGAGGCCTGCGACGCGCGCACTTGGCGCTCGGCGGCCTTGCGGTCGAAGGCCGCGCCTGCCTGGTCGGCCTGCACCTTCTTCCCGCTCACCGAATCGGCGCTCAGCATCACGACTGCAGAGACCACCTTGTTCGGATCTGCCTGGCTGGGCAGGTTCGAAAGGTCGAACTCCTTGGGGATGGGCCGTTGGGTGAATCGAGCGTGCCCCGAAGCCGGTGCCTGCGCCGCGGTGGAAGCCGCGAAGCCGACAGCAGTGAGCAACGCGACGCCGGTGGCAATGGCGCGTTTCATGCGTGGAATCCTCCGTCTGAAACCGCCCCCCGTAGAGCGGATGGCGGCACCCTAGATCAGCGGCAAGGCCTTGAAAACAGGTACTACGGAGCGTGTTGGGGTGACCACGAGCCGGTGCCGGTGGCGTCCAATTGACCTCCCGGTCAAGACGGCCAGTAGGGTGCCCGTATGGCTCATCGCTTCGAGAGCGTCGCACAGGTCCGCCAGGGCCTGAAGGACGTCAACTACCTCGCCGACGACGGTATCGCCGGCGTCGCCTACCTCGCCGATCGCCTCGGTAAGCCTGTTCTGGTGGAGGGTCCGGCTGGTACCGGCAAGACCCAGCTCGCCAAGAGCATCGCCGAGATCACCGGCAGCCGCCTTATTCGTCTGCAGTGCTACGAGGGCCTCGACGAGAGCAAAGCGCTGTACGAGTGGAACTACAAGAAGCAGCTGCTGCGCATCCAGGCCGACAAGAACAGCGACAGCTGGAGCGATGTGCACGACGACATCTTCAGCGATGAGTTCCTCCTCACCCGCCCGCTGCTCGAGGCCATCAGCGCCCCCGACCCCGTGGTGCTGCTGATCGACGAAGTCGACCGCGTGGAAGTGGAGACCGAGGCGTTGCTGCTCGAGATCCTGTCGGAGTATCAGGTGTCCATCCCCGAGCTCGGCACGATCACGGCCAAGCAGATCCCGATGGTGTTCCTCACCTCCAACAACACCCGCGAGCTCAGCGAGGCGCTGAAGCGCCGCTGCCTGTATCTCCACGTCGACTACCCGAGCATGGACCGCGAGAAGGAAATCGTGCTCGCTCGCGTGCCCGAGGTGAGCGACAACCTCGCCGACCAGATCGCTCGCATCGTGCGCAGCATCCGCCAGCTCGATCTGAAGAAGGCGCCGAGCGTCAGCGAGACCATCGACTGGGCCCGCACCCTCGTGCTGCTCGGCATCGAGAGCATCGATGCGCAGCAGGCCAAGGAAACCCTTCACATCCTGCTGAAGTACCAGACCGACATCGCCAAGGCCGCCAAGGAACTGAGCGTCGACAAGTAGTCGGCCACCGCTCATGCTCGACCTGCTTGCCGGTTTCGTGACCGAACTCCGCAACGCGGGGCTCCCGGTGTCGCTCACCGAGAACCTCGACGCCATGGAGGCGGTGCAACACATCCCCATCGAAGACCGCGACGCGTTCAAGTACGCACTCGGCGCAACGATGGTGAAGAACAACGCGCACTGGCGGGCGTTCGAGACCGTATTCGAGGTCTACTTCTCGATGCGCGGCCCCGAGTACAACATTGCCGACGGCGACACGGATCTCGACGAGATGTGGCGCGAGATGCAAGAGCAGATGCGCCAGGGCGACAACCGTGGAGCGCAGGGCGGGTCGATGGATCAGCTCACGCCCGAAGAGCTCGCCCAGATGCTGATGTCGGCGTTGATGAACGGCGATCAGGCGATGATGCGCGCGCTGGCTCGCCAGGCCGTGCAGCGGTTCGCGGGCATGGAGCCGGGCCGGCCGGTGGGCGGCACCTACTACCTGTACCGCACGCTCCGGAACCTTGATCTCGATGGCATGCTCGACAAGCTCATGGAGAAGAGCCGCGAGGAAGTGGGCGGCGAGCTCACCCCGCTCGAGGAACGCCTCGAGCACGACGAGTACAACGATCGCATCGAGCAGTTCAAGAAGGAGATCGAGGCCGAGATCCGTCGACGCCTCGTCGCCGACCGAGGCGCAGAGGCCATGGCCAAGACGCTGCGCAAGCCGCTGCCCGAAGACGTGGAGTTCATGCATGCGTCGCGCGACGAGATGCAGAACCTGAAGAAGGCACTGCAGCCGCTCACCCGCAAGCTCGCGGCGCGTCTGGCACGCAAGCGTCGTCACGGTCGCAAGGGCCCGCTCGACTTCCGCAACACCGTGCGGCACAGCCTCAGCTACGGCGGCGTGCCTGCCGAGCCGAAGTTCAAGTACCCGCGCCCGGCCAAGCCGGAACTGATGGTGATCGCCGACATCTCTGGTTCAGTGGCCGCGTTCGCTCGCTTCACCTTGATGCTCGTGTACGCCATCCAGGGACAGTTCTCCAAGGTGCGGTCGTTCGTGTTCATCGACGGCATCGACGAGGTCACCGACTACTTCCGCGGCGAGGAAGACATCGCCAACGCCATCCATCGCGTGAACACCGAAGCCGACGTGGTGTGGGTGGACGGCCATAGCGACTACGGCCATGCGTTCGAGGTGTTCTGGGAGCGCTACGGCAAGGACGTCGGCCCGAAGACCACGGTGCTGCTGCTGGGCGATGCTCGCAACAACTATCACGCATCGCAGGCTTGGGTGATCAAGGAGATCCGCCAGAAGGCACGTCACGTGTACTGGCTGAACCCCGAGCCGAAGAGCTACTGGAACACCGGCGATTCCATCGTGGGCGACTACGGAACCCACACCGACGGCGTCTACGAGTGCCGCAACCTGCGCCAACTCGAAGGCTTCGTCGAGAAGCTCGCCTGACCCGTTTCGGACCCACGGGTCCGAAACGCGCCACCCATGGCGCATTGCCCACCCGTGGGTCCGTTGTGAGCCAAACCTCCGGCGCGCGCAACCTCCCGCATCCGGGTCACTTCGCGCCCACGGGAGCGCAACCTCCTGCCTCCGGGTCACTTCGCGCCCGTGGGCGCGACGGCACCCATAGGGGGCGAGGGGATCAGGTGCGTTGGTAGTTGGGGGCTTCTTTGGTGATGGTCACGTCGTGGGGGTGGCTCTCGTTGCGGCCAGCCGTGGTGACCCGCATGAACCTGGCGCCGCTGCGCAACGCCGGCAAGGTGGCTGCACCCGCGTAGCCCATGCCGCTGCGCAGGCCACCCACGAGCTGGTAGACCACGTCGCCCAGCGTGCCGGCGTAGGGCACGCGACCTTCGATGCCCTCGGGCACCAGCTTGCGCGACTGCCCGGCCACCTGGCTTTGTGAACCGCTGGACTGTGCCGTGGCGTAGCGGTCGGCGCCCAGGCCCTGCATGGCGCCCATCGAGCCCATGCCGCGGTAGCTCTTGTAGCGCCGGCCTTCGAACAATTCCAGCTCGCCTGGGGCTTCATCGGTGCCGGCCAGCAACGACCCCAGCATCACGCAATCGGCGCCCGCCGCGATGGCCTTCACCACGTCGCCCGAGTACGTGATGCCACCGTCGCCGATGATGGGAATGCCTCGGCGCCGAGCGTGCTGGGCGGCGAAGTAGATGGCCGACAGCTGCGGCATTCCTGCACCGCTGACCACGCGAGTGGTGCAGATGGAACCGGCACCCACGCCCACCTTCACGGCGGCGGCTCCGGCCTTGTGGAGCGCTTCCACGCCGTCTTCGGTGACCACGTTGCCCGCCACGATCGGCAGATCGGGCCACGAGCCACGAATGCGTTCGATGGCCTTGATCACACCGGCCGAGTGACCGTGCGCCGTGTCGAGTGCGACGGCATCGACGCCCATGGCGACCAATGCCTCCACACGCTCCTCGAGTTCGGCACCCACCCCGACAGCAGCGGCGCAACGCAGTCGCCCGCCGCTGTCCTGCGTGGCGTTCGGAAACTCCTGGCTCTTCTGGATGTCTTTCACCGTGATCAGGCCGGTGAGGTGACCGTCGTCGTCGACCAGGGGCAGCTTCTCGATCCGGTACTTCTGCAGGATGGCCTTGGCCTCGTGCAGGGTGGTGCCGAGCCTGGCCGTGATGAGACGCTCGCTGGTCATGAACTCGGTGACCAGTCGCCGATAGTCGGAGGGTTCGCAGAACCGCATGTCGCGGTTGGTGAGGATGCCCACCAAACGGTTGTCGGCGTCGGTGATGGGCATGCCGCTGAACTTGAAGCGGCTCATCAGTTCCTCGGCGTCGGCCAGGGTGGCGGTAGGCGGAAGGGTGACGGGGTCGGTGATCATCCCGCTCTGGCTGCGCTTCACCTTCTGCACCTCGGCGGCCTGATCGGCGATGGACAGGTTGCGGTGGATCACGCCGATGCCGCCCTCACGGGCCATGGCGATCGCCATGCGGGCCTCGGTCACCTTGTCCATCGCAGCGCTCACGATGGGCACCTGCAGCACGATGTCGGCGGCGAAGGTGGCGGCGGTGTCCACGGTGTCGGGCAGCACATCGCTGTAGCCGGGCACGATCACCACGTCGTCGAAGGTGAGTGCTTCGAAGCGGTCGAACAGGTCGTCGTTGCTCATGCGGTTGCTCCGTGGGTGATGGGGTGGATCTGGCTGCACAGTGCATGCAATGCCGACACGAGCAGGGTGTGCTCCGCGGTGTGCATTCTGGTCTCGAAGTCGTCGAGCGTGTCGGTGGCGAGGATCGGCACTACGGCGGTGGCCAAGACCGGGCCGTCGTCCACGCCCTCATCGGCGACGAGATGCACCATCACGCCGGACGACGTGCGCGTGCCGGTGCGTGACTCGTCGAACGCTCGCTCGATGGCGTGGGTGCCGGGCAGTTCGCCGGGGAGCGCCGGATGCAGGTTCACCACCATGCCCGGGAACCAGCCCAGGAAGTTCATCGTGAGCAATCGCATCCAGCCGGCCAGCACCACCCAGTCGGGATCGAAGCCGCTCACGAGGTCGGCGAGTCGGGCGTCGTAGTCGGCGCGGCTCTCGCCAGGGCGACGGCCGATGTGGACGGCGGGAATGCCTGCTGCGTCGGCGCGGCGGAGGGCGAAGGCGTCGCTGTTGTCGCTGATGACCGCCGTGACCACGGCAGGGATGCGAGCCTCTGCGCAGGCATCGATGATCGCCTGAAGGTTCGAACCGTTACCGGATGCCATCACCACGAGGCGCTTCATCCGAGATGCACCTTTCGGCCGTCGCCGAGTGCGGTCACGAGCGTGCCGATTCGCCAGGTGGGCTCGTCGATCAGCGCCTGCACGCCGTCGGCGTGTTCCGGGCTGCAGATGATGACCATGCCGATGCCCATGTTGAGGGTGCGGTACAACTCCTCGGTGGGCATGCCGGGTGTGAGTTCGCGCACCAGTCGGAACAGCGGCGGCACCGGCCACGAGGTGAGATCGATGTGCGCATCGATGCCATCGGGCAGCACGCGGGGCACGTTCTCGGGCAGACCACCGCCGGTGATGTGGGCCAGTGCCTTCACCTGCCGGTGCTGCAGTGCTGCATCGAGCACCGGAAGGTAGTTGCGGTGCGGGCGCAGCAGGGTGTCGCCGAGTGTGGCGTCGAACCCTGGAGGGGTGCTGTCCATCGGCAGCCAATCGAACACCTTGCGCAGCAGCGAGTAGCCGTTGGTGTGCGGTCCGTTGCTGGCGACGCCGATCAACACGTCGCCCGCCTCCAACACGCCGGCAGGCAGGAGGTCGGCGCGATCCACTACGCCCACCAACGTGCCGGCGATGTCGAACGCTCCTTCGGCGTAGACGCCCGGCATTTCGGCGGTCTCGCCGCCGAGCAGCGCGCACCCCGACACCTCACAGGCTTCCGCCATGCCGGTGACCACCTCGGCCACATGCTCGGCGTGCAGCTTGCTGCTGGCCACGTAGTCGAGAAAGAACAGCGGACGAGCACCCTGCACCAGCACGTCGTCGATGCAGTGATTCACGATGTCCATGCCCACACCGCGGTACTTCCCGAGGCGGGCCGCCAGCTCCACCTTCGTGCCCACGCCATCGGTGCTGGCCACCAGGAGGGGATCGTCCATCTGCTTGATGGCGGCGAGGCTGAACACGCCTCCGAAACTGCCGACTCCGCGCAGAACAGCCTCGCCGTGTGTGCGCTCGACGGCGGCCTTCATCTGTTCCACTGCACGGGTGCCTTCGTCGATGTCGACACCTGCGGCGGCATACGAGGTGAGCTGCGCACCGATGCTGCGCCAGCCGATGTCGCGCCGAATCTGACGGCCATCGAACGCGACCGATGCCATCCGCTCGTAGGCGCGGGATCGGGCGGTAGTCAGATCGGCGCCGATGCCGGTGACAGCCAGCACGCGCCCGCCGGTGACCACGTTGCCGTCGGTGCCGGCACGGAACAGCAGCGCATCGGCGCTGTCGCTGCCGAAGTCGATGGTGGCACCCGCGATCGGCGCTGCCGGGTAGCCCGGGGCGGCTGCCACGACGGTGCAAGCGGCACCTTCGTATGCGATGTGTCGTTCGCCGAGCGAGCCGTTGCAGCAGGCCAGTGCCAACTCGGCGAGGTCGTCGGTGACCAGTGGAAGCACCGTCTGCGCTTCGGGGTCGCCGAAGCGGCAGTTGAACTCCAGCAACTTCGGGCCATCTGGGGTGCACATCAGCCCGGCGTAGAGCACGCCGATGTAGGGGGCGCCCACCTCGGCCAGATAGTCGATGACGGGCTGGATGAAGGTGGCGGTGAGTTCGTCGGGGTCGTAGGGCACCGGTGCCGGGGCGTAGGCGCCCATGCCGCCCGTGTTCGGGCCGGTGTCGCCCTCGCCGATGCGCTTGTGGTCTTGGGCGATGGGCAGGGGGCGGGCCACGGTGCCATCGCACATGGCCATCAGGCTGCACTCCGGGCCGGTGAGGCGTTCTTCCAGCACGATGGGGCCCTGCTCGAGCAGTTCGCGGATGGCAGCCTCGGTGGCCTCGGCACCATCGGGCACGATCACGCCCTTGCCGGCAGCGAGACCGTCGAGCTTCACCACGATGGGTCGCCCGAACGCCCTCCACCACGCCAGTGCGTCGTCGGCCGACGACGACAGGTGGAAGGCGGGCGACGGAAGCCCGAGGCTGTGCGCCAGCGTGCGGGTGAAACCCTTGCTGCTCTCCAACTTGGCGAGTCCGGCGGTGGGGCCGAAGCACGGCACACCGGCGTCGGCGCAGCGGTCGGCCACGCCGGCCACGAGGGCTGCCTCGGGGCCGACGATCACCACGTCGGCATCGATGGGCGTGGGTAGATCGGCAGCGGTTCGCACGGCGTGTCCGTGCCGCGCGCAGGCCCACGCAATGGCGGCCTCGCGCCCACCCGACCCGATGACGAGCACGTTCATGCCAAGGCGCCTTCGAAGCGCAGCTTGGGCGGGGCTTCGTCGACGGGCATCGGGTACTGACCGGTGAAGCAGCCGTTGCAGTAGCCGGTGCTGGCCCCTCCGCTGGCTGGCTCGATGGCGGTCATCATTCCTTCCAGCGAGAGGAAGTGCAGTGAGTCGGCGCCGATCAGTTCGCGCATCTCCTCCACGGTGAGGCGAGCCGCCATCAGATCGCCGTCGTGGCCCATGTCGACGCCGAAGTGGCACGCATCAGTGATGGGTGGGCAGGTGATCCGAAGGTGCACCTCGGTGGCACCGGCATCGCGGAGCAACTTCACGAGCGGCCCAGCGGTGGTGCCACGCACCAGCGAGTCGTCGATCATCACCACTCGTTTGCCGGCAAGGTTCTCGCTGAGAGCGTTGAACTTCAACGCCACGCCGCGCTCGCGTAGATCTTGGGTGGGTTCGATGAACGTGCGGCCGATGTAGCGGTTCTTGATCAGGCCGTCGTTGTGGGGGATACCGCTCTGACGGCTGTAGCCGATGGCCGCAGGGATGGAGCTGTCGGGCACCGGAATCACCACGTCGGCATCCACCCCGCTCTCCATCGCCAACTGCTCACCGAGGCGCTGACGAACGTGGTGCACGTTGTGGCCCGCCCAGTTGCTGTCGGGGCGGCTGAAGTAGACGAACTCGAACGTGCAGCGTGCCGGGGTGGCGGCTGGCGTGAGGGCCTGACGCCGGTGCATCTCTGCGCCTTGCAGCGTGACGATTTCGCCGGGTCGTACTTCGTCGATCTCCAGGCAGCCCAAGGTGTTCAGGGCGCAGGTCTCTGAGGCGACGGCGTAGCCACCGTGCGGCAGACGGCCGACATGCATTGGTCGAAAACCCCACGGGTCGCGCACGGCGATCACCCGATCGTTCACCAGCATCACCAACGAGAAGGCGCCCTTCCAGGCAGGCAGGGTGCGCTCCACACGGTCTTCCCAGGTGCGACCGCCGGCAGCCGCCAGCATCAGCGTGATCACCTCGGTATCGCTGGTGGCGGTGAGTCCGAAGCCTCGCGACAGCAACTCGTCGCGCAGCGCCGCGGCGTTCACCAGATTGCCGTTGTGGGCCACGGCCAGCGGGCCATGCATGGTCTCCACCACGAACGGCTGGATGTTCTTGTGGGAGTTGCCGCCGGTGGTGCTGTAGCGGGTGTGGCCAATGGCGTGGTAGCCGGTGAGACCCGCCATCGTGGCCGGGGTGAACACGTTGCTCACCAGGCCGGAGTCCTTGTGCACACGCACGCGCGAGCCGTCGCTGATGGCGATACCGGCGGCTTCCTGGCCGCGATGCTGCAACGCGAAGAGACCAAAGAAGGCGAGTTGCCCGAGGCCTTCACCCAGTGGGGTGGATGCACCGAACACACCGCATTCCTCATGCGGTTTGTCGTCGTAGCACTCGTGGTCGGCACCGGACGTCGAGTCGGTGTGCCAGATTTCGTCAGAGGGAAACATCGCGCAGTTGCTCCTGGATGCGGGGCGGCACGGGGTAGGCGCCGGGTTCGAACGTGGTGCCCGTGAGGCGTTCGAAGGCGTGGATGTAGCGACGCGTGGTCTCGGCCCACACGTCGTCGGCCAGCGTGGGTGGTTCGCCATCGCCGCGGTACCCAGCGGCGAGGAGGGCGCGGCGCACCACTTCTTTGTCGAGGCTCTCGGGTTCGTCGCCGGCAGCGAGGCGTTGCTCGTAGCTCTCCGCCACCCAATAGCGCGAGGAGTCGGGGGTGTGCATCTCGTCGATCACCAGCAGGCTGCCGTCGGCAGCGGTGCCGAACTCGTACTTCGTGTCGGCCAGGATGAGGCCCGCTTCGGCCGCCTTCTGTTGGCCGCGGCGAAACAGCAGCAGCGCTGCCTCCACCACCTCGCCCCAGCGGCGGTGCCCGACCAGGCCGCGCTGCGCCACCTCGGCCACGGTGAGGGGTACGTCGTGCACGCCCTCGGTGCCTTTGGTGGTGGGTGTCACCAGTGCTGCTGGAAGCTCGGTGTTCTTCAGCAACCCATCGGGGAAGCGGTGACCGTAGATCTCGCGAGCGCCGTCGGCGTACTGCTGCCACAGCGAAGTGGAGGTGACGCCGGTGATGTAGCCGCGCACGATCACTTCCACCGGCAGCGGTGTGGCGGAGCGGGCGACGAGCAGGTTCGGATCGGGTACCGACAGCACGTGGTTGGGCACGATGTCGGCGGTCTCTGCGAACCACCATGCCGCCAACTGGTTCAGCACCTGCCCCTTGTACGGCACTCCAGCGATGATGCGGTCGAACGCCGACAGGCGATCGGTGGTGACGAACAGTCGGCGTCCTTCGCCGTCGTTGCCGGGTGGCAGTTCGTAGGAGACACGTACCTTCCCATCGCGCCGGTCCGGCAGCGACAGGTCGATGTCGAGGAACGGAGCAATCGGGGTGGTCATCTGGTGCCTCACATCCCCCGGGCGTGTCGCACGCCCTGTTCGAACAACTGCAGGCCGAGGCCGTGCTGTGTGCCCCGCGTGCGGCGCGGGTGTTGGCGAGCCAGCACGTGGTTCTCCGGGTGGGGCATGAGGCCCAGCACCACGCCGCTCTCGTCGCACACGCCGGCAATGGCATCGAGCGAGCCGTTGGGGTTCGTGCCGCTGTAGCGCAGCGCCACCTGTCCGGCGGCGGTGAGCGCTGCCACGTCGGGGTGCACGTAGCGGCCTTCGCCGTGGGCGATGGGGCATTCGATGGGTTCGAGCCCGGCGGTCCAGATGCTCTTGCTCGGTGGCGCCTCGAGGCGCACCCAATCGCACTGGAAGTGACCGCTCTCGTTGTGGCCGAGCGAGCCGGGCAACAGGCCGGTTCGGGTGAGCACCTGAAAGCCGTTGCAGATGCCGATGACGGGCTTGCCCGCCGCCACGAACCCGGTGAGGGCATCGCCTACGCCGTGCGAGAGCTCCAGGCTCCACATGCGACCGGCGCCGAGTGCATCGGCGTAACTGAAACCTCCGGCCACCACCAGCATCTGTGCTGCGCCGAGCACCGACGGGTCGTCCAGTAGTTCGGCCAGCAGCACGATGCGTGGCGAGGCACCTGCGAGTTCCAGTGCGAACGAGACGTCGTGGTCGCGGTTGGTGCCCGGTGCGGCGAGCACGATGGCGGTGGGGTTGCTCATCGCGCCGCCTCCTGGCGGAATGCGGCGACGAGTTGCTCCACCGATGCGGAGATCCCGGGTGCCTCGAAGCGGCCATGGGCGGTGGTCTCGCCGAGCACGTGGACGGGCCCGCCCACCAGTTCGGTGAACCATGTGAGATCTCCGGGGCGGAGTTCCACCACGAACCTTCCGTTGCTTTCGCTGAACCATGCAGTGGTCGCGTCGGCATGCGGGAGGGTGTGGATCTCTGCGCCCATTCGGCCGCCGATGGCCATCTCGGCCAACGCCACCGCAAGGCCGCCCTCGCTGAGGTCGTGGCACGCCAACACTCGGCCGCTCTCCAGCGCGCGGTGCAGGCGGCGATAGCGATCATGCGCATCGGCCACCGGCGCCGGCACCACTGCCGGGCCAACCGGGTGGAGTTTGGCGAAGTGGCTACCCGCGAACTCCACGTCGGTGTCGCCCACCTGCACCAGCACGTTGCCGGCGTGCTTCAGATCGGGGGTGACAGTGGCATCGGCGTTCGGTACGTGCGCCATCGCAGTGATCACCAGCGTGGGCGGCACAGCGTGTCGCTGACCGTCGCTGCCGAGGTACTCGTTGTTCAACGAATCCTTGCCACTCACGAATGGTGCCCCGTGGTGTTCGGCAGCGTCGCAGCAACCCTGCACGGCCATCACCAATTCGCCCAAGGTGGTCTCGCGTCGCGGGTCGCCCCAGCTGAAGTTGTCGAGCAGCACCACCATGTCGGGGTCGGCGCCCACGGCCACCACGTTGCGGATGGCTTCGTCGATGACGGCGTGGGCCATGCGCTCGGGGTCGGCCAGGCCGAACCACGGGTTTACGCCGATGCCCACGGCGAATCCGTGCGTGTCGGTGGGCTCGGCTAGCACCACACCATCGGCGTGGCCATCGTGGTGCGCACCAACGAGTGGACGCACTGCAGTGGCGCCGCGAATCTCGTGGTCGTAGCGGCGGATCACGCGCTCCTTGGAGGCGATGTTGGGGTGTGCCAACAACGCCAGCAGCGTGGCGGTTGGGTTCGCACATTCGGGGGCGGCGGCATCGCCGCGGTGGGGCGTTGGCAGGGTGGCCACCATCGACCGCTGTGGCCGACCGTCGTGCAGGAAGTGCGTGTCGAGTTCCAGCACGGTGAGGTCGCCGGCGCGCACGCGCAGCACGCCGTCGCCGGTGAAGGTGCCCAGGCTCACGGCCTCCACGCCGTGTCGTGCGCAGACGGCCTGCATCGATGGCCAGTATGCGGGTGGCACGGCGAACACCATGCGTTCCTGTGCCTCGCTGAGCCAGATCTCCCACGGGCGTAGGCCGGGATACTTCAGCGGCGCCAGCGTCACGTCGACATCGGCGCCGACGCCCTCGGCCATCTCGCCGACGGCGCTCGACAGGCCGCCAGCGCCGCAGTCGGTGACGGCGCTGTAGAGACCGTGGCATTCGGCCATGGCGTCAATGACCAACTTCTCCACGATCGGGTCGCCGATCTGCACGCTGGCGCCCGCCACGTCGCCGGTGGTGGCGTCCATCGTGGCGCTGCTGAACGTGGCACCACGCAGCCCGTCTCGGCCCGTTCGCCCGCCGATCACCACGACCAGGTCGCCGGGCTGCGGGCCGGGCAGTTCGGGTACGTCGGCAGCGATACCGATGCACCCGGCGTACACCAGTGGGTTGGCGATGTAGCCGGGGTCGTACAGCACCGCACCGGCCACGTTGGGCAGACCGATCTTGTTGCCGTAGTCGGCGACACCGGCGATGACGCCGCTCTCGATGAGGCGAGGGTGCAGCACGCCTTCGGGCAGTTGATCGGCTGGCAGGTCGGTGGGCCCAAAGCAGAGGATGTCGGTGACGGCGATGGGGTGATGCGCCGCACCCATCACGTCGCGGATGACGCCACCCACGCCGGTGTTCGCACCACCGAACGGTTCGATGGCCGACGGATGGTTGTGGGTCTCGGCCTTCACCGCCAGCGTGACGCCGGGGGAGTAGCGGACGATGCCGGCGTTGCCGACGAACGAGCTCACCACGAAGGGCGCATCGATGCGGTCGGTGCAGTTGCGCAGTTGCTTCAACAGCGGCGTGATCTCGGTGCCGTCGGGAGTGGTGATGTGCGCCCGAAACGTCTTGTGGCTGCAGTGCTCACTCCAGGTCTGCGCCAGCGTCTCCAGTTCCACATCGGTGGGCTCGCGGCCCACGCCGCGGTAATGGGTGGCGATGGCTTGCAGTTCGGCGAGGTCGAGGCTGAGACCTCGTTCGCGGCTCAATGACTGCAGTTCGTCGTCGGTGAGGTTGGTGACGGCCACGTGATCGACGGTGCGGTCTGCGGTGGCCGTGGCGTCGATGAAGTGCGGTTCGATGGGCGCGGGCGCCCAGCGCTCGATCACCTGGTT
>CANHST010000001.1 GCA_947463235.1 Acidimicrobiaceae bacterium | reverse complement strand
GTGGCGCCGATGCTGCGTTGGGCTGGTATCCGGTGGGTGTGGGTGCAGAACGATCTGGACGCACCCGATCTGCCGCCGAGGTCCGCCCTCGACGACCTGCGGCGCGCCGACGGGCTGCGCCTAGCGGCGTCGTTCGGCACAGTGCCCGGAGGTGAGACCGCGCTCGAGCTCTACGAGGTGGTCTCCCCACGACCTGCTTTCATGTTCGACACCGCGCCGCCGCTCGTAGTCAGCGGCGGCACCGATGCGCTGGCGGCACTGGGTGCGAACGGATGGCTCGACCGCCCTACGGTCAACCTCGCTCAACTGGACGATCGCGTGATCGACGACCTGCAGGATGCAGGCCTCGATCTCGTCGTCACCGATGGCTCACGGCGTCGCGCCGTCCGTGCCACCAGCACCGACGTGATCAGTTCGGAGACGCTACGTGCATCTGACCGACCGCCGCGGCCGGTGCTGACTCTTCGGCCGGAGGACACCGACACGCAGACGGTGGTGGTGTCAGACACGCTGCGTCGCGTGGCGGCGAACCGGTCGGGCGACACCGACACCATCTGGAGCCCGGCGAATCGAGCAGGCCTGGCGTTCGACGGTCGCAACGACACCGCCTGGCGCGTGGACCAGCAGCGCGGTCGTGCCCCGGGCAGTTCCCTCGAGGTCGAGTTCGCCCAGCCCACCGAGTTGACGTCGCTGTCGTTCACGCCCACCATCAGCGAGGGCGACCGCATCACTGAGATCGCGCTGCTCGTGACGCCTGCGTCCGGCGAGCCGAACATGATCACCGTGCCGATCGAGACGCTGACGCTGTCCACCACCGTGCGCCTCGAAGCGACGGTGAAGACGTTGAAGATGATCGTCACCGGCACCGCATTGGTATCAAAGCAGCCGGTCGGGTTCTCAGAGATCGTGATCGGCACACCTGCTGGCGTGCTCGACACCCGCGAATGGTTGCGACTGCCCGTCGACCTCGGCCGTGCCGATCGGGCGCGCTCGGTGTCGTACGTGTTCGGCGACTCGTCCGCCCCTGGCGAGGAGCGCGACATGCGGCGGGAATTCGTCACGGTCCGCGATCAGACGTTCTCGCTCACCGGCCACGTCTTCTACGCCGCGGGGCGCGAGCCGGCGGTCGGAGCGTGCACGCAGGTCGCACTTCTGGACAGCCAGTTGCTGCAAGTGCGACCAACCGGCGAACTTCAACCCGCGACCGGCGGATCGTTCATCGACGTGGAGAGCTGCGACACCGTGCGACTCGCTGCAGGGATGCATCGGTTCGAGGAGGTGTCGTCCCAGGCGCGACGTATCGTCGACCTGTCGTTCACCGACACGGCAAAGACATCGCCGTCGCTTGCCACAGGTGTGTCCGCCTCGCGTCTCGCCGCTTCGTCATACGTGGTGGTGCTGCCCGCGCAGGCGGGCCTTGTGACCAGCCCCATCCCGCAGCATTCAGGTTGGATCCTCGAGAGCGGCGCTCGGGACGCGACACCGCTCGTCGTGGACGGCGACGTGGGTTGGTGGCTCGACGAGGGCAGCCAGACCACCGTGGACCTGACCTTCGCGCCGGAATCGCTGTACCGGCTGGCGCTCGGGGTGTCGGCGCTCTCGGTCCTCGCATGCCTGTGGTTCGCCACGCGGCGGAGGCCGGGATGAACCGCTCGCTCGCTGTGTTGGCGGCCGGGGCCCTCGTCGGGTACCTCATCGCTGACTACTGGGGCCTGCTCGCCGCCGCCGGGTTGATCATCCTGCAGCAGAGCCGCCCGCGCCTCGCACGCCTCGTGCCGGTGGTGGTGGCCGTGGCGATGGCGGCCGCCGTGGTGCTGCAGGGATCGTTCGACCGTCGCGGCGTGTTCCCGCTCGAACGTCCAGTGGCACACACGCTCGGTCTGCTACTGGCGCTGCTGCTGGGCATGGTGTTGGTCGGTGAGGCCTCGTTCTCACTGCGTGGACCGGTCGTCGACGAGTTGCTGTCCGAGACGGAGCCCGGTCAGCGCGCTGCAGGGCGAGTCATGAGGGGCGCCACGTGGAGCCTCGCCGGCACCGCCCTAGTGTCCGTGGGCGGGTTCGCCTTCTGGGTGCTCGCGGCACGCATCAGCGGCCCCGACGCACTCGGCGGGGCGGCCGCCCTGTTCTCCGCATCGTTCTTCATCGCGTACGCCACTTCGCTGGGCCTGCCCACGACGGTTACTCGCGAAGCGACCGACCTGAGCCGGCGCTCCGCGGTAATCACCGGCTGGTCGCTGTTGCTCACGGTCGTATCGTCCACCATCGGTGCTGCGGTGCTGGTGCTGCTCGTGCCGGTGGAGGACACCCTGCCCATCGGCGGTCGGTCGGTCGCCGGTGCTGCTGTCCTGGCTCTGGTGATCTCCGGCGTCTCGGTTTCCACCGTCGTGGACGCCCGCCTCGCCGCCCTTTTGCGGTGGCGGGCGTACTTTTTCCGTCTGGCTGCTGTCACGGTGTTGCGGTTCGCTGGCGTGGTCTTCATCCCCGACGCGGACAGCGCGGCGTGGTTGTTCGTCGCTGCCGTGTGGGCGTTCGCCGCCACCAGCCTCGCGTTGCTGCCGTCGGTGTTGCGCCGGGATCCCGTCGATCCGCGCCCGGTGTTTCGTAGTGACGTCCGGCGCCTAGCGAAGTTCGCCACCGTGAACTATGTGTCCCAGCTTGCGGTGCAGGCCCCGCTCTTCGTGGTGCCGTTGGTGGTGCTGGTGGCCACCGACCACACCGCGTACGGCCGGTTCTACCTGGTGTGGGGCATCGCCTCCGTGTTTCTGATGGCGACGCAGGTGATCGGCCAGACGCTGCTTGCCGAATCCGCCAACCGCGGGCGCAGCCGAAGTGGCACTCTCACCGCGCTGGGCCTCGGGCTGGCGCTCACGTCGTCGGCGGCATTGTTGGCGCTGCTCGTCGGCAACGAGCTCACGTCGTTGCTGTTCGGGCAGCGCTATCAGGATGCCGGCCATCTGCTCGGTGGACTGCTGGTCGGATGCGTGGCGGCGGTGCCGGTGGTCATCGAGATCGCCGAGGCACGCTCCGATGCGGCCCTCGGGGCGGTGCTAGCGGCCAGCATCCCGTACGCGGTGTTCACGCTGGTCGGCGTGGCGGCCGGTGCACAGCGCAACGGCGTCGACGGCGCCGTGTGGGGTTGGGTGGTGGGCAGTGCGTTGTCGCTGGCCCCGGCCACCTTCCTGCTCGTGCGACGGATGGGACGCGTGTCTGCTGACGGGTCGGCGTCACCGGCGGTGGATCTCTTGGCCGACGCCGAGCCGTCTGGTCATCCGACTGGATGAACCGTGCGCTCGACGTGGAGCACGCAGTTCCACGCCAGCACCTCGCGCACACCGGGCACCTTCATGATGACACGGAGCCACGGCCAGTAGCGCGGGTAGGATTCGACGAGGCTCAGGCCGCGCCGCTGCTCCACCCAGGCCATGGTGCGACCGATGTACGTCGGCCACACGTTGCGCAGCGGCAGGTTGTGGCCCTTCGGTTCGCCGAACATGCGTCGCCACCAGCGTAGGCTGCGCTCGGCTCCGACGTAGTGGAGCGGAGCCACGGCGTGACCGCCCCACGGTGAGTACCAGTTCGTCCAACTGACATAGCCCCAGGCGCCGGGGCGGAGCACCCGTTCGATCTCGGCCAGCACGTCGAACGGCTGAGGGGTGTGCTCGAGCACGTTCGAGCACACGACGGCGTCGAACGTGGCGTCGGGGAACGGCAGACACCTGCCGTCGGCTGCGATCGGGCGCTCGATCGGGTGCACGGCCCTCCGCAGTTCGCCCTCGTCGATCTCGCACGACAGCACTTCGGCGCCGGCCCCGGCGAGCGCACGGGAGTACACGCCGGGACCGCACCCGAGGTCGAGGACGCGCAGACCGCGCACCGGTCCGGGGAGTTGGCGGATGGCGCGGTCGGCGAGCGCCTCGGCGAACTCTTGGCTGCTACCCCGCGTGCGGAGGAACATCTTCATGATCGCCAACGCGCTCGGGGTCGACGGATCGGCATTTGTTCGTCCCACCTCGTCATGGTAGACAGAAACTGTGTGGTTGGAGCGGACGCGTTGAAAGTTCTGTTCATCGGAGGCACGGGTCGCACCGGCAGCACTCTTGTCGACCGTTTACTGGGTAGTGCACCTGGGTGGTTCTCGGGTGGCGAATTGGCGTTCCTGTGGCGGTTGGGTCTGCTCCGCGGTGGTCTGTGCGCGTGTGGACAGAAGGTGGCCGAATGTGATGTGTGGGGCACGGCCCTCGAGAGGGCGTTCGGTCTCGATGGCGCAGACGCCGAGCGGATGGTGACGCTGCGCCAACGTTTCTGGTCCATCCATCTGCCGCTGATGGCGGTCCCGCCGCTCGCTCGTCGCCGGTTCGACCGGCTCGAGGAGTACCCCAGCAATGTCGAGCAACTGTACCGCTCGGTGATGGAGGTCACCGGCGACCGGGTGCTCATCGACTCGTCGAAGGACACGCACTACAGCCAGATCCTGCGCCTGCGCACCGACCTTGACGTCTATTTCCTGCACCTCGTCCGCGACCCGCGTGCAATCTCGTACAGTTGGACGAAGCTGCGCCCGGAGGCAGGGTTCCGCGGTGAGGTGAACATGGAGCGCCGCAACTTGCTCACCTCGTCCACCTACTTCTATGTCTCGGACATCGCAGCGGAGGCGCTGTGGCGGCGCGATGCAGGTCACTACCAGATTCTTCGTTATGAGGACTTCGTCGCCAACCCTGCCGCTGCATGCGCACGAATCGCCGAGTTCGTCGGCGAGGAGATCGATCTGACCGGCGTGTTGGAGGGCAACGTGTTCAAGCCGGCGCCTGGTCACACCACGTGGGGCAATCCGAATCGCTTCGAGACCGCGCCGACGGCCATCCGTGCGGACGACGCGTGGCGGAGCGAGCAGACCCGCTGGCGATCCGCGGCCGCCGGTGCGCTCAACGCGCCGCTCGGCGCACGGTATGGTTACGGCGTCACCAGCGGGGCCCGCCTGCGACAGATGTCGCGCGGCCTCCGCCGCCATGACCTGATGGGACACCCCGTTGACTGAAAGAATTCGGCGACGACCTCTGCTCGTTTCGCTGGCGTTCAGCCTGTTCGTGCTGCTCGCCGCCTGCACCACCTCGACGTCGTCCAACGATCTGCCCACCTCGACACCCGGCTCCACTGTGGCCGGCACTACCGTGCCGTCCCCGTCGACGCGGCCGAACATCATTGTCGTGATGACCGACGACCAGACGGTGGCGCAGCTCAGCGTGATGCCGAAGGTCAAGCAGTTGATGACCGACAAGGGAATCTCGTTCAGCAACTTCGTGGTCAACACCAGCGAGTGCTGCCCGTCTCGTACCACGTGGCTCACCGGTCTGCAGTCACGCCATCACGGTGTGCTCTGGAACGTGCCGCCCACCGGAGGCTTCGCGTCGTTCAAGAACCAGGAGCTCACCCTTCCTGTGGCACTCCAACAGGTTGGCTACCACACGGTGATGATCGGCAAGTACCTCAACCGGTACGGCGAACGCGATCCGGAGGACCGCTACGTGCCACCGGGTTGGTCCGACTTCAAGGGGCTCATCTGGCCGGCCGAATCGATCTACTACGGCAATTCGTTCTACGACAACGGCCAGGTGCTGACCCTCGACCCGGACGAGTACGTCACGTCTGCGATCACCCGGCTCACGGTCGCCGCGATCGATCAGTCCGTCGAGGCCGGCGATCCGTTCTTCATGATGATCGGGCACGTCGCCCCGCACGCCCCGGGTGGCCTCACCTTGGAGGAGGCGTCGAAGGGTCAGGTGCTCAAGCAGATCCTCGAGCGTTACCCCGATGGCTTCGTGCCGGCGGTGCCCGAGCCGAAGTACGAAGGTGCCGCCGACGGCGTCCCATTGCCAGGTGGCCCGTCCTTCAACGAGGCGGACATAAGCGACAAACCGAAGACCACCCAGCGTAAGCCGCTGGACGGTCAGACGATCGGTAAAATCGAAGTCCTCTACCGGCGGGCACTCGAGACTTTGATGTCGGTCGACGACTCGGTGTCGACGATGATCGACGAGCTCGATCGTCGTGGTGTGCTCGAAAACACGTACATTTTCTTCACCTCTGACAACGGTGCGTTCTACGGCGAGCATCGCTACCCGTACGGGAAGTACTACATGTACCGCACCTCGCGAACGGTGCCGCTTATCGTCACCGGCCCGGGCGTACCGGCGGGCGTCGTGCAACCGTCCGTCGTCAGCAACCTCGACATGGCACCGACGATCGCCGAGCTCACCGGCGCCACATTGCCGCGCGTGCCGGACGGGGTGAGTCTGGTCGACATGCTCCGCGACGGCAGCGTGCGCAAGGGCAGAGCCATCTATCTCGAGGGTCATGCCCCCGACGAGAAGCTCGTGCTGCCGTTCGATGGCGTGTACACCGGACGCTTGCTGTACATCGAGCACACGAACGGCGAGGCGGAGCTGTACGACGTGCAGAAGGACCCTGACGAGCTCGACAACCTGCTCGCCGGCAACCCCCCAGTCGATGACGTGGAGCAGGCGATGGCATTGCTGCGCGTCCTGCGCTCGTGCGCGGGTGTGACGTGTCAGACAATCGGGTCCGACTTACCGGTGCCGTCGTCCGGCCCAGAACCCTGACCCCGGTCAGGCCCCCGGCGCAGTGCGTCGGGCTTTGGCTCGTCGGGCCTGTGCGACGAAGGCGATGAACGCCGCGGCGAGTAGCACCCACAGCACGAGTGCCACCAGCGCCACCTTCGCCACGATGCCCCACACGCCGCCGCCCGAGCCCTGTGCGAGCACGCTGGTGGTGGCCAGATCGGCGGTGGTGCCATCGAGCGGCACGCTCCACACCGAGCCGGTCTCGCCACCGGTGACGGTGCCGGGGGCAGCGGAGCTATTCGTCACGGTGCCGGGCAGGTCGGCGGCGAACGTGAAGGTGACCGCATCTGCCGGCCGCAGGTTCGATGCGGCGAGGTCGGCGGCGTACGGACTGCCGCCGATCGCGGCCAGCACGTCGGGGTCGGCGAAGGCGTCGAGACCGTTCGACACGCTGATGGTGCCCGACAACGTGGTGGTGATGTCGTCGGCAGTCACGGTGCGACCGATGGTCACGCCGTGCAGCGGGCCATCGGGGCCGTTCAACGACTGCAGCAACGCGGTGGCTTCCTCCACCGTGGCGAACGGATGCGCCACGGAAACCGTCAACCCGCCGTCGGCAGTGGGGGTAGGGCCATCCACCGTCCAACCGGCGGCGGTCACATCGTCGAACCGCAGGTCCTCGGCCAACCCAGGCGTCTTCTGCACCAGTTCGGCATCAGCCACGGCCGTCAGCGTGATGGTGCCGGTGCCGTCGGGCTGCACCACGACGTCGACCCGGGTGTCCACCTTGCACGCCGCAAGGGCGAGCGCGGCGATGATGACGAACAGGACGCGACGCACGTTGGTCATTCTGTCAGCGCTGACGCGCCGTGCTCACTCTGCGGGTGCGGCGGGCGGTTCGGTGTCGGCGCCGGTGGCAGCGAGTTCCACCGCCGACGGCGGCTGGAAGCCCTCCACGCCATGGAACGACAACTTCTTGTCGCCCGGGCGATCGGGGTCGTCCTCGGTGTCGACCACGATGATCTGGCCGGCGTGGAACTCCTTGTAGAGGAGCTTCTCGCTGAGCACATCTTCGATCATGCGCTGAATGGCACGGCGCAGCGGGCGAGCGCCGAGCTGCGGGTCGTAACCCTTCACGGCCAACAGTTCCTTGGCGCTCTGGGTGAGCTCGATGCCCAGACCCTGTGCCTCGAGCTGGCCCGTGAGGCGCTTGGTCATCAGATCGACCATCTGCATCACTTCGCTCTGCGCGAGCTCGTGGAACACGATCACGTCGTCGATGCGGTTCAGGAACTCGGGACGGAAGTGGCCCTTCAGCGCATCCATCACCTTGTCCTTCATCCGCTCGTAGCTCATTGCCGAGTCGGCCTTGGTGAAGCCCATGTTCGCCTTGCGGAGATCCTGGGTGCCGAGGTTCGACGTCATGATGAGCACCGTGTTGCGGAAGTCGACCGTGCGGCCCTGGCTGTCGGTGAGACGACCCTCTTCCAGAATCTGCAACAGCGTGTTGAACACGTCGGGGTGGGCCTTTTCGATTTCATCGAACAGCACCACGCTGAACGGCTTGCGCCGCACTGCTTCGGTGAGCTGGCCACCCTCTTCGTAGCCCACGTAGCCGGGGGGCGAACCCACGAGTCGGCTGACGGTGTGCTTCTCCATGTACTCGCTCATGTCGAGTGCGATCAGCGAGTTCTCGTCGCCGAAGAGGAACTCGGCCAGCGTCTTGGCGAGTTCGGTCTTGCCCACGCCGGTGGGGCCGAGGAAGATGAACGAGCCGCTGGGGCGCTTCGGGTCCTTCAGACCGGCGCGGGTGCGGCGCACGCTCTGGCTGACGGCCCTGATGGCGTCTTCCTGACCGATGATGCGGCGGTGGAGTTCGCCCTCCATGTTGAGGAGCTTGGCGGTCTCTTCTTCGGTGAGCTTGTACACCGGGATGCCGGTCCAGAGGCTGAGCACCTCGGCGATGGCCTCTTCGTCGACCTCGTCGAACAGATCCACGCCGCTGGCCTTCACTTCGGCTTCCTTGGCGGCCTTCTCCTCGAGGAGGCTCTTCTCCTGATCGCGCAGGCGACCGGCCTCTTCGAAGCGCTGCTCTTCGACAGCCTTCTTCTTGGCCTCCTGCACATCGGTGAGCTTGGTCTCGATCTCCTTGAGATCGGGTGGCGTGGCCATGCGCTTGATGCGCAGACGGCTGCCGGCTTCGTCGATGAGGTCGATGGCCTTGTCGGGAAGGTGGCGGTCGCTGATGTAGCGATCGGCCAGGTTGGCTGCGGCCACGATGGCCTGGTCGGTGATGGTGACCCGGTGGTGCGCCTCGTACTTGTCGCGCACGCCCTTCAGGATCTCGATGGTGTGGGCCAACGTGGGCTCTTCCACCTTCACCGGCTGGAAGCGGCGCTCGAGGGCAGCGTCCTTCTCGAGGTGCTTGCGATATTCATCCAGCGTGGTGGCGCCGATGGTCTGCAGTTCGCCACGGGCCAACATCGGCTTGAGGATGCTGGCTGCATCGATGGCACCTTCGGCGGCGCCCGCACCCACGAGCGTGTGGATCTCGTCGATGAAGAGGATGATGTCGCCGCGGGTCTTGATCTCCTTGAGCACCTTCTTCAGGCGCTCCTCGAAGTCGCCGCGGTAACGGCTGCCGGCCACGAGTGCGCCGAGGTCGAGCGTGTAGAGCTGCTTGTTGCGCAGGGTGTCGGGAATGTCGTTCGACACGATCTTCTGAGCAAGGCCCTCGACGATGGCGGTCTTGCCCACGCCGGGTTCGCCGATGAGCACCGGGTTGTTCTTGGTGCGGCGGCTGAGGATCTGCATGACCCGCTCCATCTCGCGGCTTCGACCGATCACCGGATCGAGCTTCTTTTCGCGAGCGAGTTGGGTGAGGTTGCGACCGAACTGGTCGAGGATCTGGCTGTTGCCCTTATCGGAGGGCTCGTCCTTCGCGGCGGTACCACCGGAGGCAGGGTTGGCGGCCTGCGGCTCGCCCTTGCCCTGTCCGCCCTGGTAGCCGCTGAGCAACTGGATGACCTGCTGGCGAACCCGGCTGAGATCGGCGCCGAGTTTCACCAACACCTGGGCGGCAACGCCTTCGCCCTCACGGATGAGGCCGAGGAGGATGTGCTCGGTGCCGATGTAGTTGTGGCCGAGTTGCAGCGCTTCACGCAGCGACAACTCGAGCACCTTCTTGGCGCGGGGCGTGAAGGGAATGTGGCCCGACGGCGATGAGCCGCCCTGGCCGATGATTTCCTCCACCTGGTTGCGCACCGCCTCGAGGCTGATGCCCAGCGACTCCATCGCCTTTGCGGCGACGCCCTCGCCTTCGTGAATCAATCCGAGGAGGATGTGCTCGGTGCCGATGTAGCTGTGGTTGAGGAGGCGCGCTTCCTCTTGCGCCAGGACCACCACCCGCCGGGCCCGATCGGTAAAGCGTTCGAACATAGGGGGAGTGTATCGGTGGCCGGAGAAACCAACGTGCCGGAGCCAGGGGTTCGCGCGACCCGTTCTCGACGACCGCACGGGCGACTTGGTAGCACCGTTGGTCAGCCTCGGCCAGAGGGCGTAGCCTTGCCGTCGTGTCATCCGCGCCTCTGTTCGCCCTGCCGTCGCATGCTGCGCTCCTCGAGCGCATCGAAGACGCGCTGAAGGCATCGGTGCGCACCCCCGACGCATATCTCAGCGAGATTGCCTCGCACCTGATCGTTGCCGGCGGTAAGCGCTTGCGCCCGGTGCTCACCGTGGTGGCGGCCCAGGTGGCCGGCCCGGCCGACGACGAACTACGCGAGAAGGCCATTCAGGGCGGCATCTCGTGCGAACTCGTCCAGACCGGTTCGCTGTACCACGACGACGTGATGGACGAAGCCGACACCCGGCGAGGCGTGGACACCGTCAACGCCAAGTGGGGCAACCTGCAGGCCATCCTCGCCGGCGACTTCCTCCTGGCGCGCGCCTCGGAGATCGCCGCGTCGCTCGGCACCGAGGTGGCGGGTTTGCTGGCTCGCACCATCGGCCGCTTGTGTGAGGGGCAGATCGAAGAACTGCGCCACACGTACAACTCGGCCCGACCCGAGGCCAGTTACCTCAGCAGCATCAGCGGCAAGACCGCATCGCTGTATTCCACCTCGGCCCGTATCGGCGGCATCGTGGCTGGGCTGCCTCGCCCGGCTATCGATGCGCTCACCGAGTACGGAGAAGCCTTCGGCATGGTGTTCCAGATCGTCGACGACCTGCTCGACATCACGGCCACCGACGAGCAACTCGGTAAGCCAGCCGGGCACGACATGGTGGAGGGCGTGTACACGCTTCCCGTGCTGCGCACGCTGCAGGCCGGTGGCGTGGCTGCGGTGGAGTTGCTGGCGTTGTTGGGCAAGCCGCTGGATCAGGCCGAGCGCGACAAGGCATTGTCCATCGTGCGCTCCAATGGTGGCGCCGCCGCCGCAATGCAGACGGCCCAGGAGTGGGTGGCCCGCGCCGAGGCGTCGTGCGAACTGCTTCCCCCCAGTGCCGCCACCGACGCGCTGTACGCCGCGCCGTCGGCCCTCCTCGCCAGCCTCTGATCACAACGCCCTGCAGACCCGGTTCGGGCTGGGGTTAGGCGTTGGGGGCGAGCTTCACGAGTTGGGTGGCGGCCTTGTAGGCGGCTTCGGCGGGGCCGAACTCGTCGTCGCGCAGCATGTTCGACATGACCCGAAGCACCCACTCCATCAGCGTGCGGTTGTGCATGCCGACTCGGGTGAGTTCGCGCATCAGTGTCGGTCGACCGATGACGCGGGCGAAGAGGCGAGCCATCTTGAAGTAATCGCCGTAGGCATCATCGAGCAGACGCGGATACTGCTGCAGGGTGGTGGGGTCGGCGGCCACGAGTGCCTCGTGTAACACCGATGCGGCCATGCGGCCGGTCTCGTACGCGTAGTCGATGCCGTCGCCGTTGAACGGGTTCACGCTGCCGGCCGCATCGCCGATCACGAGGTAGTTCGGCCCTGCCTTCGGGCCCACCGAACCGCCCATGGGAATGCGGCCGCTCTGCGCCTTCGCTTCCGGTTTGTCGGGGTCGATCTCCCACCGTTCGGCAACCTGCTGTGCGTAGGCCTCGAGCAGGTGCGTGGTGTTCACACTCTTGAAGTCGCGGAACGTGCTGAGTAATCCCACGCCGATATTCACGGTGCCATCGCCGAGCGGGAAGATCCAGCCGTAGCCGGGCAGCGGGTTGCCGTTGCGATCCTTCAGATCGAGTGCCGATTCGATCAGGGGTTCGGCATGGCGAGGGGTGGTCCAGTAGGTGCGGATCGCTGTGCCATAGGGCCATTCGCGCGTGCGGAACGTACCGAGCGCCCGGCCGAAGCGACTGTTGGCCCCATCGGCCACCACGACGTACTTGGCGCGCAGTTCTTTGGTCGAGCCGTCGCTCGTCTGCACCGTGGCGCCGCGCACGAATCCACGGTCGATGATCGGACCGGTGGCCTCGTGGCCGGTGAGCAAGGTCGCGCCAGCCGCGACCGCATTCCTCGCGACCATCTCGTCGAGTTCGCGGCGTCGCGCCACGTAACCGTGGCTGGGGTACACCGAGTGTGACGGCCATTGCAGTTCGAGTTCGCGCCCCATGCCGGTGGCGCGTAGTCCTTCGTAGCGGTGGTACTTCACGAGTTGGTCGGCGAGGCCCATCTCGCCGAGTTGATGCACCGCCCGCGGGGTGAGGCCGTCGCCGCAGGTCTTGTCGCGCGGGAATGTCTTGCGTTCCACGATCGTGACGTCGTGGCCGTGGTGCGCGAGCCAGTAGCCGGCCGCCGCCCCTGCTGGGCCGCCGCCGATGACGAGCACCTCGGTGGGGGTGGTCGCGCGGTCGCTCACGACATAGCAGTGTGGCCGCTTCCCGAGGGAAGCGGCCACATCTGAAGGACGAATCGGTTGTTGGAACCGAGGCTCAGCCGGCGGTGGTACCAGCGATCGGCGTGCTGCCGATCTCCATGATGCCCTTGTCGGCGATGACGGTGTGCAGATTGTCGAAGGTGGCCTCGCCCGACTCGAGCGCCGCGTACACCGCACTGTCGGTGGCGCACCACAGGGCGAATTCTTCGCTCTCCTCGTCGCCGCCACCCAAGCCGTAACGCTCGTCGCAGACAGCGGCCAGGATCTCGGCGTCGGTGAGGTTGCCCTTCCAGCCGGGCATCTGGCCGCCGCTGGCACCGGTGATGTGTGCGCCGCCTTCGCGGTTCGGGTCGCCGTACACGCTGACGCCGGCATCGAGATAGGCCTTGGTGCCGAGTGCGACCCAGCGGACCTGATCTTCGATGTGCGGGAACGTCTTCATCACGGAACCGTTGGTGAAGCCGTAGGCGGAGCCGACGCCCTCGCCGCCGCCGCCGTGGCAGCCCGAGCAGTTGCCGGAGTACACCACGGCACCGTCGCCGAGGGGGCCGGTGGCCTTCGCGGTGACGGGCTTCATCGCCAGCACGTACATGAACGCCCACACGGGGAGGATGCTCAGCGTGAGCATGGCCCATACCGGGATCTTGCGGCGGGCCTTGTAGGCAGCCACCACCGGAGTATCGGGCTTGGCCACGGGTGCGGCCGGCACTGCGGGCGCAGCGGCCTTGGCCGCAGCCGCAGGGACGGCAGCGTCGGTGGTGGCCGGCGCAGAGGAGGGGGCAGCGGGTGCGTCGGCAGGGGCTTCGGCGCCATCGGCCTTGGCCTTGGCGGCCTTGCTCCGCTTCAGCAGGTGCTCGGGAATCTCGGTCACGGGGTGAACGATAGACGGAGAAGGGTCGCGTGGGGGAAATCCTCGGTCGCGATGTCGCTCGACCCGGCGGCGTGCACGAGTTCACAACGGCACGGCGGTCGGGGTGTCCGCGTGGTAAACCTGTCGCTTGTGACACCTGTCCGGGGGTACGTCACGGTGCGTTCTCGTGGACGAACTGGTACTGACCCCGGGTTGCGTGGCTACAGTTCGTGCAGCAGTTCACATGGAGAGGGCAGCGAAGTGCTGATCGCATTCGAAACGAACCCATTGCATTGGCCCGGCATGAACGTGGCGTTCCTGTTTTCGTTCTTCCTGGCCACCTTCGGCGCGCTCATCGTGATCCCCTACTCCAAGCGCCGGCCCAAGGGCACTCCCACCAGTTGGGGTGAGGCCATGCTGGCGTCGGTGTACGCCTTCGGCGTGATGTTCATCGCCTTCGGCGTGTGCCCCCACCAGTTCATCGACCATGCCGACAAGGAACTGGGCTGGTCGAAGAACAACATCATCTACGGCCCCGGCGACATCTTCAAGCCGCAGGCGCTCGGTGGCAGCTGGCCCATCACCATGTCGTACGAAGCCATTCGCGACATCGTGGTGGTCGTCATCCACCTGTGGTTCTTCGGTCTGCTCATCTACCTCTGGAGCAAGTGGCAAAAGCGCGGCGACGTGGTCGCCGGCACCGAGATCGCCACTAGCAGCTTCGGTCGCCCGCTGGTGAAGAAGGGCTGACGCATGGCGAAGACCGACGCCAATCCGGCGATGATGCCGTACACCGACGACTACCTCCTGGTGGAGGTCGACGCCGACTACCTGTCGAAGGCCGTCAAGCCGAAGCAGTTCATCCACATCGACCAGACCGAGTGCATCATGTGCGAGGGTTGCGTCGACATCTGTCCGTGGAAGTGCATCCACATGGTGTCACCCGACGCCATCTCGGAATCCAACGGCACGGAGAAGCCGGGGCTCGACCCCAGCGACAACGTCGTGTTCATCATCGACGACGACATCTGCACACGGTGCCAGCTCTGCGTGGACCGCTGCCCGACCGGGGTCATCATCCTCGGCAAGGTGGGCGCTCCGGGCACGACCGGCGATTCACACACTCGTACCAACAACCACGGCTACGCCTACGGCATGCGGCTCTGAGGAAGAGAAATGGCAAAGATCCTCGACGACACTCCCAAGCCCACAGTGAAAGACCGTCTGAACAAGACGGTCGATTCCGTGCAGGGCAGCCAGGCCTGGAGTTCCATCTTCCGGCCCGGTTCCATCTTCCGCAAGGGCTACACCGACAGCCCGCGTAACCGCAGCTACGTCATCATGAACTCGGTGCTGTACCACCTGCACCCGGTGAAGGTGAAGCGACATGCCGTGAAGGTGAGCTACACGCTCTGCCTCGGTGGCTTGAGCTTCTTCCTCTTCATCCTGCTGACGGTCACCGGCATCTTCTTGATGTTCTTCTACCGCCCCACCGACGTGCAGGCCTGGAACGACATCTCGAACCTGCAGACCTCGGTGACGTTCGGCTTACTTGTGCGCAACATGCACCGATGGGGTGCGCACCTCATGGTGCTCAGTGTGTTCCTGCACATGGCCCGCGTCTTCTACCACGGCGCCTACAAGCCGCCGCGTGAGTTCAACTGGGTCATCGGCGTGGTGCTGCTGATGCTCACCCTGCTGCTGTCGTTCACCGGCTATCTGTTGCCGTGGGACCAGCTGGCGCTCTGGGCAGTGACCGTGGGTACCAACATGATGGGCTACTCGCCGGTCATCGGTACCCAGGTTCGGTTCGTGCTGCTCGGTGGCAAGGAAATCGGTGGCGACACGCTGCTGCGTTGGTACGTGCTGCACGTACTCATGCTGCCCTTCGTGATCGTCATCTTCATGGCTATCCACTTCTGGCGAGTCCGCAAAGACGGCGGCATCTCGGGCCCCCTGTGAGCTGACGGAGACGATCGATGACCGAAATCCCCGAACACCTCCTCAAGCGAGCACAAGCTGCTCGCGACAAGGCTGCCGCCGAAAGCGGTGCCGCGGCCGATGCCGCCGGCGCTGCGGCGAGCAGCGAACCCGCCGCGGATCCGCGTATCCCGGCCCATCTCCTCGAGCGCAGCAAGGCCCGCAAGGCGCAGGCTGACGGCGCTGGTGGTGGCGTGGCCGTGCAGGAGAAGGTCGCCAGCGTGGTGGCCGCAGCTCCTGCCGGTGGTGGCGTGCCGATGGGCGCTGGCCCCGGTGGCCACACGCAGCGTCTGCTCACCGTGGTGAAGAGCGGCTCCATTCAGGACGTGAAGGCCTCGCCGGTCGACAAGGTGCACACGTGGCCGCACCTACTCGCCGGTGAGTTCGTTGCCGCCCTGGCGTGCCTGTCGTTCACCTTCTTCTTCAGCATCTTCGTGAACGCCCCGCTGCTGCAGCAGGCGAACATCAACAAGACGCCGAACCCGTCGAAGGCACCGTGGTACTTCCTCGGTCTGCAGGAACTGCTCACCATGTTCCACCCGATGGTCGCCGGTGTGACCATCCCCGGTGTGGGCATGATCGTGCTGATCCTTGCGCCCTTCATCGACAAGAACCCATCCAATAAGCCCGAAGATCGCAAGTTCGCGACCTCGTTGATGACCGTGCACCTCATGTTCTGGGCCGTGCTCGTCATCATCGGTTCGTTCTTCCGTGGCCCCGGCTTCAACTTCACGCTCCCGTGGCGTGACGGCATCTTCTTCGAACTGTGAGGCACCTGCTGTCATGAGTCCTGCCGCCATCATCGCCATCGCCGCCGTCGTGCTCGTCGCGCTGTTCGCCGTGGCCCTGCTCACTGCCGCTCGAAAGAGCGACGTGCGCGGAGCCGGTGCGCTCAGCCGCGAGACGCGTCGTCGCGACAAGGACGCCGAGATCGACGGGCCCGCACCCACGGGCCGCCAGGTCGAGCGCGCCGCCACCGAAGCTCGCGAGGCCAGCCTCGTCAAGCCCGAGTCCACCGCCCCGGTCACCTGGGTTGCTCCCGATGCGGAACAGATCGGTGTGAACCGTCGCCAGTTCCTCAACCGCGCCACCGTCACGCTCATGAGCGCCGGCCTCGGTACGTTCGCCGCCGGTGCCTTCGTGGCATTCCTGTGGCCCACTGCTGCGCCCGTGTTCGGCGGCAAGGTGAGCGTCGGCAAGCTCGACGACGTCATTGCCAGCATCCGGAGCAACGCCGGCTTCTTCTACTCGTCGAGTGCGCGTTCGTACATCACGCAGTATCCGCCCGAGGCACTGCCGAAGGCCAAGGGCATTGCCGAGTACCAATCGCTGCTCGGCGGTCTCTCCGAAGGCGTTGTGGCGATGTACCAGAAGTGCCCGCACCTCGGCTGCCGTGTGCCGCAGTGCGCCAGCAGCCAGTGGTTCGAGTGCCCGTGCCACGGTTCGCAGTACAACCGCGTCGGTGAGAAGAAGGCCGGTCCCGCCCCGCGTGGCATGGATCACTTCGCGGTCACCGTCAGCGCATCGGGCGACGTCGTCATCGACACGTCGACCGTGATCACCGGTGCCCCGATCGGCATCAACACCACCGGCCAAGAGGCCGAGGGTCCGCACTGCATCACCGGCGGCGGAGGCTCGCACTGATGGTTGCACTCAACACCACTGCTGTTGCTTGGGTGATCTTCACGGTCATCCTTCTCGGCTGGATCACCTACTACTTCCTGAACAACTCGTCGGCTCGCAAGGAACTCGGTTCCGAAATCGAGATGGCGCCGAACCGGAAGCAGTACTACGACGACGAACAGATGGAAGGTTCGCGACTCGAGCGCTTCCAGCTGTTCGGTGTGCTGCTGCTCGCCACGATGGTGATCGGCCTTCCCGTCTACTGGATTCTCGAGCCTGGCCGTCAGGCCGGCGCCGTCGACCGGAAGCACGAGGAGTTCGTGGGCTGGGGCGAGGAACTGTTCCAGACCACGGCCAACGGTGGCTTCAACTGCGCCGGTTGCCACGGCGGTCTGAAGGGCACCGGTGGGCAAGCGCCGTATGCCGTTACCGACCCGAAGACCGGCGAGGTTCGCGCCGTCAGCTGGTACGCACCCGCACTCAACACGGTTTTCTACCGCTACAGCAAGGAGGAGGTGCGGTTCATCCTGAACTATGGCCGTCCCTTCTCGCCGATGTCGGCGTGGGGTGCCCCCGGTGGTGGCCCGATGACCGAACAGAACATCGAGACGTTGCTGGTGTACCTGGAGACCATTCAGATCGAGCCCGACAGCTGCGTGAACCCTTCGGCGCTGCCGTTCTCCGATACCGCCGACCCCTCGGTGTGCGACGGCGGCACGCTGCCGCAGCCCACCAAGGACGAGATCCAGAAGGCCGTCGACAATTATCTGAAGGCGAACCCGGATGCCAGCGAAGGCGAGGCGCTCTTCAACCTCGACCTCAACAGCGGCGCCTACAGCTGCGCCCGCTGCCACACGCAGGGCTGGAGCTACGGCGATCCCGTGGCGACCGGCCAGGGTGCCTTCGGCTGGAACCTCACCGGCGGAGCCACGAACACCCACTTCCCGAACGAGTCCGACATGATCAGCTTCATCAAGGCGGGTTCCTCGAACGGTAAGAAGTACGGCATGCAGAGCCAGGGCTCTGGTCGTATGCCTGGTTTCGGCCACCTGCTCACCGATGAGCAGATCAAGGCTGTCGTCGAATACGTGCGAGGTCTGTGATGAGTGCTCTTCTGGCTGTGAACTGGGAATGGGAGCTTCGCGGCACCCTCATCGTCATCATCTCGGTGGCGGTGCTCTGCGGCAGCATCTATCTGATCCTCGGTACCAACATGGGTGCCCGCCTCGGCTTCCTCGTGGCGTTTGCCGGGTTGGCCGGCTGGATGTTCCTCATGGGTGCCATCTGGTGGTCGTACGGCAAGGGCCTCCTCGGCCCGGATTCCTCCTGGAAGGCCGTCGCAGGCGAAACGGTGATCCGTGATAGCGCGCTGTTGCATGAAGTCGGTGTCATTCAGGTGCCGTTCACGCCCACCGGCGATGCTCCCGCCGACGCTGCTGCCGTCAGCCAGCAACTGATCACCGATGGGTGGATCAAGCTCGATCCGGCGTTGCCGTCGTTCCAGCAGGCTGGTTCGGCTGGCACCGTGTTCCTCGAGGAATCCGGCGCACTTGCGGCTGGCGAGTTCACCGTAGTCAACGTGTTCGACAAGGGCGGCGAGCGCCACCCCACGTTCTGGGACGATCGCATCGACTTCTTGGCGTTCTTCCACGATCCGCACTATGCGCTCGTGGAGACTGCGCCGTTGGTGCCACAGCGCACCGAACCGGGTCGCGCACCGGCCCGTCCGGTGATCGACACGACGCGCTCGCACGACTACGTGTACATGATCCGCGACCTCGGCTCGAAGCGTAAGCCTGCGGCCATCATCTGCATCTCGTCGCTCATCATCTTCCTCATCCTGTGCTGGCTGCTCCACCGACGCGACCGCTACGTCCGCGCCAACCTGGACGCCAAGGCACTACCACAGAAGGTCTGATTCATGGGCCAGTACCTGCCGGTCATCGCACTCCTCGTACTGGCGACGCTGTTCGGAGCCTTGAGCTTCGGTGCATCGCGCCTTCTCGCGCCGCGTCGTCCGTCGGCTGCCAAGTCGGCGCCGTACGAGTGCGGCATCGTGCCGAGCCGCGAGCCACCGGAACGTTTCCCGGTCACCTTCTATGTCGTCGCCATGCTCTTCATCATGTTCGACATCGAAATCATCTTCATCTACCCCTTCGCCGTCGACCGGGCATTCCTCGGCTCGTATGCGCTGTGGGAGATGGTCGCATTCAGCGTGGTGTTCTTCGCTGCCTTCGTGTACGTGGTGGCACGGGGTGCGCTGGAGTGGGGTCCGGTGAACGTGCAACGGCGTCTCGATACCGCCCTCTCACCGGAGCGCACGTCCAGTAGCACCATCCGCCGCGTCGGCCTCGAAGGTCGCCCACAGGAGAACGCAGCGTGAGCGCGATGAACCACGACGCAACGGTCGACGCAACGCCGGCCACCGGCAGAAGTTTCGTGCAGGGCATTCTCGACGACGGTATGGGTGGCATCGAGCACAACGCCATCACCGCCAAGCTCGAGGATCTGGTGAACTGGGCTCGCAGCCGCAGTTCCTGGCCTGCATCGTTCGGTCTCGCCTGCTGTGCAATCGAGATGATGGCCACGGGCGCAGCTCATTACGACCTCAGTCGCTTCGGCATGGAGGTCTTCCGCGCCTCGCCGCGACAGGCCGACATCATGATCGTGGCCGGCCGTGTGAGCCAGAAGATGGCCCCGGTGCTGCGCCAGGTGTACGACCAGATGATGGAACCCAAGTGGGTCATCAGCATGGGTGTGTGTGCCAGCAGTGGCGGCATGTTCAACAACTACGCCATCGTGCAGGGCGTGGACCAAGTGGTGCCGGTCGATGTGTATGCCCCTGGCTGCCCTCCCACTCCGGAGACCCTCATCCACGCCATCGAGACGCTGCACCAACTGATCGAGGACGGCCAGTTGCTGCGTCGTCGGCAGGAGACCGGTGCCGGCGCCAACGTGCACGTCACCGAGATCGCTGCTGGCGACAACCCGGTGCCCGTCATTCTGGGAACCCGGTAACTCATGAGTGAGGCCACCACCCCCGAGTCCAACTTCGCGCCCGAGCCGACGGTGCTCTACGGCGTGCCGCTGAGCGACAGTCGCGGCCAGCGAGTGCTGCACCCCACGCGCGATGGCTACATCGCGTTGCTGCGCACCTTGCTCGACGAAACCTTCACCATGTGCGCCGACCTCACCGCAGTGGACTACCTGCTGCACATGGGTCGCGCTCTTCCTGAGGGCATCGCTGCCGAGCGGTTCGAAGTGGTCGTGAACCTGCTCAGCATCGAGCGCCGCGAACGCATCCGTCTGCGGGTGCAGGTGCCGGAGTCCGATGCCAGCATCGCCAGCGCCTTCGACCTGTACCCCGGAGCCGAGGCGATGGAGCGCGAGGTGTTCGACATGTTCGGTATCGCGTTCACCAACCACCCCGACCTCACGCGCATCCTCATGCCCGAGGATTGGGAAGGCCACCCGCTGCGCAAGGACGACGATCCCAGCCGTATCCCGGTGCAGTTCACCGCCGACTTCTCGAAGCGAGCCTCGTCATGAGCATCGTCGACGTCATCCGCGGCGGCAACGAGCCCGCACAGGGGTTGAAGCCGCGTAGCGAAATCACCGCCCGCGAACTGCTGCGCGAGGTCGGCGCCGTGCTGCGAATGAGCGAGGCGGAAGCCGCCAAGCTCGGCGATCTGCCCGTCGATCCTTCCGAGGATCAGACGATGATCATCAACATGGGTCCTCAGCACCCGAGCACCCATGGCGTGCTCCGACTGATGCTGGAGCTCCAGGGCGAGACCGTGCTGCGCTGCAAGCCCATCATCGGATACCTGCACACCGGCATGGAAAAGACCGGTGAGCAACTCACCTACATGCAGGGCGGCACGAACGTCACCCGCATGGACTACCTCAGCCCGCTGAACAACGAACTCGTGTTCAGCCTTGCGGTGGAGCAGTTGCTCGGCATCGAGAACGACATTCCCGAGCGCGCCGTCTGGATGCGCATGCTGCTCAGTGAACTGAACCGAATGAGCAGCCACCTGCTCTTCCTTGCCACGAACGGCATGGACATCGGCGCCGTCAGCATGATGATCTATGGCTGGCGCGAGCGCGAGGAAGTGTTGCGTTTCTTCCAGAAGGTCACGGGCCTGCGGATGAACCACAACTTCATCCGTCCTGGCGGTGTGGCTGCCGACCTGCCCGATGGCTGGCGCGACGACGTGCTGCACCTGCTCGACATGATTCCCCCGCGCCTGGAGGAGTACGACATCCTCATGACCGGTCAGCCGATCTGGCGCGACCGTCTGCAGGGTGTGGGTGTGATCACGGCGCAGGAAGCCACGGCGCTTGGTGCCACCGGCCCCATCCTGCGCAGCACCGGCGTGCCGTGGGATCTCCGCCGCGACATGCCGTACCTTCGCTATCCGGAGGTGGAGTTCGACGTCGTGGTGGGCAGTTACGGCGACGCCTTCGACCGCTACGCCATCCGCCTCAACGAGATCCGCGAGAGCATCCGCATCGTGCATCAGATTCTGGATCGGATGCCCTCGGGCGACTTCCGCATCCAGAACAAGAAGGTCACGCCGCCGCCGCGTGCGCGCATCGATGAGAGCATGGAAGCGCTCATCCACCACTTCAAGATCTTCACCGAGGGCTTCAAGGTGCCCGAGGGTGAGGTGTACGTGGCCATCGAAAGTCCGCGAGGCGAGATCGGCTGCTACATCGCCAGCGACGGTTCCTCCACGCCGTACCGCATGCATGTGCGGGCCCCATCGTTCGTGAACATCCAGTGTCTGCCGCACATGATGCGCGGCGGTCTCGTGGCCGATGCCGTGGCCGTCATCTCATCGGTCGACCCCGTCCTGGGAGAGGTAGACCGATGAGTCGGTTGAACGAAGCCAACGTTCTCGTGGCGAAGGAGATCATCGGTCGCTATCCGAGGGCTCGCTCGGCCACCATTCCGTTGCTGCACCTGTCGCAGCAGCAGAACGGTTACATCACCGACGATGCCATCGCGCATATCGCCGAACTCGTGGGCGCCACCTCGGCCGAGGTGCTGGGCACGTGCACGTTCTACGAGATGTTCAAGATGGCCCCGGTGGGCAAGTACCTCGTCAACATCTGCGGAACCATGAGTTGCCAGTTGCTCGGTGCCGATGAACTGATGCACCATGCCGAGCAGACGCTCGGTGTGAAGGCTGGCGGCACCACCTCCGATGGCATGTTCACGCTGGAACACGCCGAGTGTCAGGCAGCGTGTACCGAGGCGCCCAACATGCAGGTGAACTATCGCCACTGCCATCGCATGACCACGGCGAACTTCGACGAGTTGATCGACGACCTGCGTGCCGGCCGCCTCGACGGAGAGATCCCTGCGCACGGCACGTTGGCCCGAGTGCGTCAGCAGATTCCCGCCGACAAGGCCGCCGGTGTGGCGTCGCCCGATGCCCCGGTGGTTCCTGCCTGGATGCCGGAGGCAGCCCAATGAGCACCTATCCCTGGGCGGCCGGTTACATCGACGATGGCGATCGTCCGAAGGTGGTCACCTCACGCTTCCATCTCGAGGACGGCTACACGCTCGAGCGCTATCACGCCACCGGCGGCTACGACGGCCTCAAGGCCGTGCTGAAGAAGTCGCCCACCGAGGTCCACGACGAAGTGAAGACGGCCACCGTCCTCGGTCGTGGTGGCGCTGGCTTCCCCGCAGGAACGAAGTGGGGCCTCATGCCCGCCGGCAAGTTCCCGCGCTATCTCGTGGTGAACGGCGACGAGAGCGAGCCCGGTACCTACAAGGATCGTCTGCTCATGGAGCGCGACCCGCACCAGTTGGTGGAGGGTTGTCTCATCGCTGCGTACGCCGCAGGCCTGTCGCAGGTGTTTCTCTACATCCGTGGCGAGATGCCCCTGGCGCACGAGCGAGTCACCAATGCGCTCAACGAGGCGTACGCCGCCGGCTACATCGGTAAGAACATCCTCGGCACCAAGTTCAGCGTCGACATCGTGCTGCACTGGGGAGCCGGTGCCTATGTGGTCGGCGAAGAGACAGCGCTGATCGAGAGCCTCGAAGGCAAGCGTGGCGAGCCGCGCCTGAAGCCCCCGTTCTTCCCGGCCGCCATCGGCCTGTACGGTCAGCCCACCATCGTGAACAACGTCGAGACGCTGTCGAACCTGCCGTGGTTGGCCATCAACGGCGCGGCTGCCTACACCGCCATCGGCACTGCAACATCGCCCGGTACGCGCATGGTGGCCGTCAGCGGCCACGTGAATCGCCCCGGCGTGTACGAAATCATCAACGGCACCACGACATTCCGCGACCTGTTCTACGGCGAGGAGTTCTGCCAGGGGATCCGCAACGGCAACGAACTGAAGGCGTTCGTGCCCGGCGGCGGTTCGGCCCCGTGGTTCACGCCCGAGCAACTCGACCTTCCCTTCGAAGGTCGCCTCGTCGGTGCCGCCGGCTCGATGTTGGGCTCCGGCGCCATCATGGTGATGGACCACACCACCGACATCCCGAAGGCTGCCCTCACGCTGACGCACTTCTACGCGGCGGAGAGCTGCGGTCAGTGCACGCCGTGTCGCGAAGGCGGTACCTGGCTCGAGCGAGTGCTGCAGCGAGTCGTCGACGGCCGTGGAACCCGCGCCGACCTCGACCAGATGTTCGAGATCGGCGAGTCCATCTGCCCGGGCAACTTCCCTCATGCGTCCAGCTCGAAGCTCGGCCTCGACGCCACGCCCTTCCCCTACAAGATGACCACCATCTGTTTCGTCGGTCCGTCGGCCTTTGCCCCGGTCCACTCCGCACTCACGCTGTTCCGCGACGAGTTCGAAGCCAAGATCGTGGAACGCAAGCACATCCCTGTCAGCGTCGGAGTTGTCGATGACCACCACTGAGCCCTCGGCCGCGAATCCGGCCACCGAGGCCGAGGCACCGCCGCCCGACCCCAACGCGGTGCAGATCACCATCAACGGCCGTCCGCACACGGCACGCAAGGGTCAATTGCTCATCGATGCAGCCGCCGACGCCGGCGAGTACATCCCGCGGTTCTGTTACCACGAGCGCATGACGCCGGTGGGCAAGTGCCGTATGTGTCTGGTCGAAGCCGATTCCGGCCGCGGGCCCGCTGTCACGGTGAGCTGCATGGTGCCGGTGTCGCCCGACATGAAGGTCGACACCGAGTCGCCCACCACCAAGCGCATGCAGGAGGGCATCCTCGAGCTGCTGCTTGCCAACCACCCGCTCGACTGCCCGGTCTGCGACAAGGGCGGCGAGTGCCCGCTGCAGGACCAAGCGTTCAGCCATGGCCCCGGCGAGAGCCGGATGCTGGAGGAGAAGCGTCACTACGAGAAGCCGATCGCCATCAGCGATCTGGTGCTGCTCGACCGTGAGCGCTGCATTCTCTGCGATCGGTGCACCCGCTTCGCCGATGAGGTGGCCGGCGATGCGCTGATCCACTTCAACAGCCGCGGCAACAACACGCACATCACCACGTTCCCCGACGAGCCCTTCGCCAGCTACTTCAGCGGCAACACGGTGCAGATCTGCCCGGTGGGCGCGCTCACGGCGCAGCCGTACCGCTTCAAGGCCCGCCCGTGGGACCTCTCGCAACAGGAAAGCACCTGCACATCGTGCTCCGTTGGTTGTCGCACCGTGGTGCAGAGCAGCCGCGACGAACTGCTGCGCTACATGGGCGTGGACAGCGACCCTGTGAACCACGGTTGGCTGTGCGACCGCGGTCGTTTCAACTTCGAGAGCGTGAAGAGCGATCAGCGCGTGCTGCAGCCTCTCGTCCGCTCCGGCGACGAGTTCCAGCCGGTCACTTGGAACGCCGCAATGGCCGAAGCGGCTGCGCTCATCACCGAGGCGCTGGCCGCGGGTGGTCCGAGCAGCGTCGGCATCATCGGTGGCGCCCGCGGCACGAACGAAGATGCCCATGCGTGGGCCCGTCTCGGCCACGACGTCATCGGTACGCCGAACGTGTACGCCCAGATGGGTGATGGCCTGCCGAACGGTCTGCTGGCCGAGTCGCCCGCCACCATCGATGAGGCTGCGAACGCTGCCACCATCGTGTTGCTCGGACCGGACCTCAAAGAAGAGTTGCCGGTGCTGTACCTGCGTCTGCGTGATGCAGCCGCCAAGCGTCGCAGCCGCATCATCGAGTTCGCTCCGAAGCAGACCGGCCTCACGTCGTACGCATGGCGTCATGTGGCCTACGAGCCGGGCACGCAAGCGGCTGCAGTGGCCGCAACCTTGTCCGACGCCGATGTCGCTGCTCAGCTCGCCAAGGGCAACGTCGTCATCGTGGTGGGTCGTGCAAACCTCGCAGAGTCGTCGGCGGCCACGATCGCAGCGTTGAACGAAGTTCGCGCTGCAGTGCCCGGTGCCAAGGTGCTCACGGCGTTCCGTCGTGGCAACGTGGTCGGCGCACTCCGCGTGGGCATGCGTGCTGGCACCGGTGGCCTCGACACTCGCGGCATGTTGCAGGCAGCCGCCGACGGCAAGATCGAGTGCCTCGTGCTGTTGGGTGCCGACCCGTTGGCCGACTTCCCCGACACCAACCTGGCCCGCCGTGCACTGAAGGCCGTGCCGCGCATCATTGCGGTCGACACGTTCCTCACGGGTTCATCGCAGCACGCGAACGTAGTGCTGGCCGCCAGTGCCTACGCAGAAAAGTCCGGCACGCACACGAACCTCGAAGGTCGCGTCACGGCGCTCGCCCGTGAAGTCACCCCGTCGGGCTCCACCCGAGCCGACTGGATGATCGCAGCTGAGTTGGCGCTGGAGTTGGGAACCGATCTGGGTTACTCCTCGGTCGCCGACATCACCGCCGCAATCGCGGAGAACGTGTCGGGCTACGAAGAGGTCACCTCCGCATCGGCGGCTGGCGATGGTGTGCTCGCTGGCGCCCCCACCGACCTCGACGCAGTGGAGATTCCGTTGCCCGCGGTGCCGGAACGCAACGCCTACGAGTACCGCCTCGTGGTCAGCCGCGTGCTGTACGACAAGGCCGTCTCGACCGCTCAGTCACCGTCGTTGGCGCATCTGGCACCAGGTGCCACGGTGCATCTCCATCCACTCGACCTCGAGCGTGTGGGTACCAGCGCCGGCAGCGAGGTGAAGGTGTCCGGCACTCGCACCAGCGTGGTGTTCCGTGTTGTTGCCGACGACACCGTGCTGCGTGGCACCGCATGGGTGCCGTTCAATCAGGCCGGCCCCAACGTGGGTGAACTCATCGACTGCTTTGCGCCGGTGAACGACGTGCGAATCGAGACCATCTGATGCTCGCGCTCGACCAACTCCTCGATCACATCAAGCTCTGGAGCACGGAGTTCCTGATCGTCATCATCAAGGTGCTCGTGGTCTTCGTCGTCGGCCTCGTGGGCACCATGCTCATGGTGTGGTTCGAACGCAAGGTCATCTCCTACATGCAGAACCGCATCGGCCCCGATAAGGCCGGGCCGAAGGGTTTGCTGCAGACGCTGGCCGACGGCATCAAGCTGTTCTTCAAGGAAGACCTCATCCCGGATCGCAGCGACCGGTTCGTGTTCATCCTTGCCCCGTATCTGGCCTTCGTGCCGGCCTTCCTGGTCTGGAGCGTCATCCCGTTGGGTGGCGACTTCAGCAATGGCAAGGACGGCACGGTGATGATCCTGGGTCATGCCACGAAGTTGCAGTTGGCCGATCCTCCGATCGGTGTCCTGTTGCTGCTGGCGCTGAGCAGCATCGCCATCTACGGCATCATGCTCGCCGGCTGGAGTTCGGGTTCGAAGTACCCGCTGCTGGGTTCGGTCCGAGCATCGGCGCAGATGGTCAGCTACGAAGCAGCGCTCGGTCTCGCTCTGGCCACGGTGATCTTGGTGGCAGGCACGCTGAGCACCAACGGCATCGTGGTCGCTCAGAGCAGCCTCAGCCGCTGGCACGTGGTGGCCACCGGTGTGGTGCCGTTCGTGATCTTCCTCATCGCCGCTACTGCCGAACTGAACCGACCGCCGTTCGACCTGGTCGAGGCCGAGCAGGAACTGGTGGGTGGCTTCAACACCGAGTACTCCAGCATCCGATTCGCGCTCTTCTATCTCGCCGAGTTCATGAACACGATCACCATGAGCGGCGTCATCGTGACGTTGTTCTTCGGTGGGCCGCAGCCCATTCGATTCAGCGGCGTCAACATCACGCTTGGATTCCTTGGGCCGTTTGCCGGCACCGTGCTCTTCCTGCTGAAGGTGCTCGTCTTCCTGTACATGTACGTGTGGTTCCGTGCCACGCTGCCTCGTCTGCGCTACGACCAACTCATGAACCTCGGCTGGAAGCTGATGATCCCGCTCGCGCTGGGTTGGTTCATGCTGCTGGCTGCGTTCCGCGTCGGGCAGGACAACAACTGGAACCGAGCACTCGTCGGTGTCATCTGCCTGGTGGTGTTGGGCGCTGCAGCCTGGCTGCTGTCGTATGCCACCAAGGTGAGTGCCCGTAACCGCGACCGAGAGGGGGCGATGTTCTGATGGGATACCTCGACGGATTCCTCGTCACGCTGAAGCAGCACCGCATCTTCGGTGGCGAACGTGTCACCACGCCGTACAGCGGCGGACGCGTTGCCAAGAAGGGCAAGAAGACCGAAGGGCGCGACGAGAAGATCGCCAAGCCCGAACGGATGCACGGCCGTCACGTCCTCAACCGCTACGAGGACGGCATGGAGAAGTGCATCGGTTGTGAGCTCTGCGCCGGTGTGTGCCCTGCCAAGTGCATCTATGTGCGCGGCGCCGACAACGACCCGCAGGAACCCACCTCGCCCGGCGAGCGCTTCGGTTTCGTCTACGAGATCAACTACTTGCGCTGCATCCACTGCGACCTCTGCGTGGAGGCCTGCCCCACCGAAGCCATCACCGAGAGCAAGCTCTTCGAGTTCAGTTTCACCAACCGACGCGACGCTGTGTACAGCAAGGCCGAACTGCTCGTCGGCGACGACGGCAAGCCCAAGCAACTACCGTGGGAAGACTGGCGCGAAGGCGAAGACGTGTTCACCAGCGGCTGGATGCGGGCCACCGCTGCGGCTGGCGACGCCGACTTCGTTGGCGCAGTTGGTTGGAGTAGCGAACTCGGCTACGGCGTGCGCGCCGCCGAGGCAACGCAGACCGAAGCCGACACCCCGAAGGCCGACAAGGTGGAGAAGACCGTGAAGTCGGTGACACGATGATGGAGCTCTTCGTCTTCGTCGTGGCGGCGGCCATGGTGCTCGGTGGTGCCATCGGTGTGATCGTCAGCAAGCACCCGGTGCATGCAGCACTCAGCCTCATCCTCACCCTGTTCGGTGTGGCCGTGCTGTTCGTGGCGCAGCAGGCGAACTTCTTGGCGGCCGTGCAGGTGATCGTCTACGCCGGCGCGATCGTGGTGCTCTTCCTGTTCGTCATCATGCTGCTCGGCGTTGATCGCGCCGAGAACCTGCGCCTCGAGCCGTTCAAGGTGCAGCGACCCATCGCTGCTGCAGTGGGTGTCGGCGTGTTCGGTTTGGTGGTGGCTGCGGTGGTGGTGTCGCGCGACGCCCGCACCGCAGTTGCCGGCACGGGCCTCGAGGTTGCGGCACCCGGTGGTGGCCAACTGCACGACGGCAACATCAAGGCGCTCGCTCGCGATCTGTTCAGCTCGCACGTGTTGGCGTTCGAACTCACGTCGGTGCTGCTGGTGATCGCCGTGGTCGGCACCGTGATGCTGGCGCGCAAGCCGCGCAAGGGTGAGTTGCAGGGGAGTGAATCCTGATGATCGCTTCCCTCCATCCCACCACGACGTGGTACCTCATTCTCGCTGCGGCGCTGTTCTCCATCGGCATGGTCGGCGTGATGGTGCGCCGCAACCCGCTGGTGCTGTTCATGTGTGTGGAGCTGATGCTCAACGCCGTGAACCTCACGTTCGTGGCCATGGCCCGGAAGCTGGGCGACATCGGTGGGCAGACCACCGTGTTCTTCGTGATGGTCGTGGCAGCCGCCGAAGTGGTGGTTGGTCTCGGCATCATCGTGGCCATCCTGCGCCGCCGCCCCAATGCCACCACCGACGATCTCGCCGAGTTGAAGGGTTGATGTGATGCTCGACGTCGTCTGGTTGATCCCCGCGTTCCCGTTGCTCGGGTTCCTGGTGATCCTGCTGTTCGGGCGCAAGCTCGGCGACCCTGTGGCGGGCTACTTCGCCGCTGCGATGGTGGCGCTGTCCTTTGTGGTCAGCGTTGGCGTGTTCCTCGACCTGCAGTCGCTGTCACCCGAGGCCCGTGCCGAACAGGTGCACACGCTGTTCTCGTGGGTCGCCGTCGGTGGCCTGCACATCGACCTCGCATTCCTGGCCGATCCGCTCAGCATCACCATGTGCCTGTTCGTCACAGGTATCGGTGCGCTGATCCATCTCTATGCGGTCGGCTACATGCATGGCGACAGTCGCTTCAGCAAGTTCTTCCTCTATCTGAACCTGTTCGCGTTCAGCATGCTCATGCTCGTGCTGGGCTCGAACATGCTCGTCACGTTCCTCGGTTGGGAGGGCGTGGGCACCTGCTCCTACTTCCTCATCAGCTTCTGGCACGAGAAGGACAGCGCTGCCACCGCTGGCAAGAAGGCGTTCGTCACCAACCGAGTTGGCGACTGGGGATTCATGATGGCGATGTTCTTCGCCTTCTGGGCCGTGGGTTCGCTCGACTATCTGCACATCAATGAGGCGGCGGGGTCGCTGTCGGCCACCACAGCCACGGCCATCGCCCTCTTCGCCTTCGTCGGTGCATGCGGCAAGAGCGCGCAGTTGCCGCTGTACCTTTGGTTGCCCGACGCCATGGAAGGCCCCACCCCGGTGTCGGCGCTCATCCACGCAGCCACCATGGTGACGGCCGGCGTGTACCTGATGTGCCGCATCAGCCCGGTGCTGAACGTGGCATCGTCGTATGCGCCCACGATCATCGCGATCGTCGGTGCTGCCACGGCGCTCTATGCCGCCACGGTGGCGGTGTCGCAGAACGACATCAAGAAGGTGCTGGCGTACTCCACGGTCAGCCAGCTCGGCTTCATGTTCCTCGCGGTCGGGTCCGGTGCGTATACCGCAGCGATCTTCCACATGGTCACCCACGCCTTCTTCAAGGCACTGCTGTTCCTCGGCAGCGGCTCGGTGATTCACGGCATGCATCACGAGCAAGACATGCGTCGCATGGGAGCGCTGCGCAAGTTCATGCCGCTCACCTTCGGCACGTTCATCGTCGGCTGGTTGGCCATCGCCGGTGTGCCGCCGTTCTCGGGTTTCTGGAGCAAGGACGACATCCTGTTGGCCGCCTACGACAAGAGCCCCATTCTCTGGGTGGTGGGTCTCGTCACGGCGCTGCTCACCGCCTTCTACATGACCCGCCAGGTGATCATGGTGTTCTACGGCGAGGCTCGTTGGCACGACGCGCATGAAGAGCACGGTGCGCACGGAGATCTTCACGCCGAAGGCCATGACCCCCACGAAAGCCCCTGGATGATGGTGCTGCCGCTCGTGGTGCTCGCAGTGCTGTCGTTCGCCGGCGGGTTCATCAACCTGCCGTTCAGCGAGTCCACCGAGAAGCTGACGCAATGGCTCGAGCCGGTGGTCGGTCTGCACCACTCCGACACCGCCAAGTTGCCGCTGGCGTTGATGGCCATCGCGATGGGCCTCATCGGCATCGGTGTGGCGTTTGCGGTGTACTACTTCAAGAAGCTCAAGCCGGTGGAGCCCAAGATCCTCGCCGATGCCTGGGGTTACGACCGTGCGGTCAGCAACTTCATGGGTGGCCCGGGCCGCAAGGCTTTCGAGGGCGTCACCTGGGCCGATTCGCACATCATCGATGGTGCAGTGAACGGTACGGCGCACTTGGTGCAGGGCACGGCTGGCGAAGCCCGAAAAGTGCAGACCGGCAACGTGCGTAACTACGCCGCAGCGGTGGGGGTGGGCGTCGTGCTCCTCCTCGCCTGGTTCGTCATCGTGCGAGGAATCCTGTGATCGACTTCCCCATTCTCACGCTGCTGGTCTTGGTGCCGGCCATCGGTTCGCTGGTGGTCGCGCTCATTTCCAACCGACAGCCCGACCTGGTGAAGGTCGTCGCGCTGCTCACGAGCGTGCTCACCGGCGGCATGGCACTCTGGACGTTGTTCGCCTTCAAGAAGGCCGACAGTGGGTTCCAGTTCGTCAGCCAGCACTCCTGGATCAAGGAGTGGGGTATCTCGTGGCACCTCGGCGTGGATGGCATCTCCATCTTCCTGGTGGTGCTCACCGGCATCCTGTTCCCATTGGTCATCGCTGGCGTCGACCCGCATCACGATCACAAGCGCTACCTGTCGTGGATGCTCTTGCTCGAGGCGGGCGTGATGGGCAGCTTCATCAGTCTCGACCTGTTCCTGTTCTTCGTGTTCTTCGAGATCGTCCTCGTGCCGATGTACTTCCTCATCGGGGGCTGGGGCTACGACGATCGGGTCTACGCGGCCACCAAGTTCTTCCTCTTCACGATGGTCGGTTCGGCGTTCATGCTCGTCGGCATCATCGCGACGGCCATCATCGCCAAGGCCGACAACGGTGCGGTCACGTTCGACCTCATCAAGATTGCCGAGAATGGTTCATTCGCTGCGGGCACCGGCCGATGGTTGTTCTTTGCCTTCGCCATCGCCTTCGCCGTGAAGGTTCCCTTGTTCCCGCTGCACACGTGGTTGCCCGATGCGCATACCCAGGCGCCCACGGGTGGCTCGGTCATCCTCGCCGGTGTGCTGCTGAAGCTCGGCACCTACGGTCTGCTCCGCTTCGGCGTGTATCTGTTTCCCGAGGCCGCAGTGTGGGCCCGTCCGGTGTTCCTCACGCTCGCCACCATCGGCATCCTCTGGGGGGCCATCGCCGCAACGATGCAGACCGACCTCAAGCGTTTGGTCGCGTACTCCTCGGTGGCGCACCTCGGATTCATCGTGCTCGGCACGTTCGCTCTCACGTCGCAGGCCATCACCGGTGGCGTGATGCAGAACATCAACCACGGCATCAGCACCGGTGCGTTGTTCCTTCTCGTGGGCATGATCTACGAACGGCGTCACACTCGTGAGATCGCCAAGCTCAAGGGCCTGCAGAAGGTGGCGCCGGTGTTCGCTGCTGCCTTCATGATCGTGATGCTCTCGAGCATCGGCGTGCCCGGACTGAACGGTTTCGTCGGCGAGTTCCTCGTGCTGATCGGTTCCTTCGCCACCGCCCGCTGGTGGGTGGTGGTGGCGGCCGTCGGTGTGATCCTCGCTGCGCTGTATCTGCTCTGGGCCTATCAGCGTGTCTTCCACGGCGAGCCCGACGACGACAACAAGAGCTTCCGGGAGCTCCGCTGGAAGGAGGGCATGTTGCTGCTGCCCTTCATTGCCATCATCGTGTTCGCCGGTGTGTACCCCAAGCCGATGCTCGATCGCATCGAGCCGTCGGTCGACAAGTTGCTCGAGCACGTCTCGCAGCACTCGTCCTGGCAGGTGCCGGTCGTTGAAAAGGGAGAAGGCTGATGGGCGTCCTCGCCGCCGAGACGCTGAAAGGACCCAGCATCGCCTGGTTCGACCTCAGCCCACTGCTGGTGCTGCTGGGCGGTGCCATGGTGTTGTTGGTTGTTGCTGCGCTCACCCCGCAGTGGCCGAAGCGTTGCTATTCGTCGTTCTCCGCAGTCGTTGCGCTGGCCACCATCGGTCTGTGCTTCCCGCTGTGGCATCGCATCGACGTCGACGGACCTTCCACCCTCGTGGGTGGCGCGGTCCACTTCGACAAGATGACCATCTGGGTCACGCTCACCATCGGTCTCGCGGTGTTCCTGGCGTCGCTGCTGAGCGACGACTACCTGCGCCGCGAGGGCCTCGAAGGTCCTGAGGTCTACGCCCTATTCATGCTGGCTGCCATCGGCGGCATCGTGATGGCGGCGTCGAACGATCTCGTGGTGTTGTTCCTCGGTCTCGAGATCCTGTCGATCACGCTGTATGTGCTCGCTGCGAGCCACCGCAAGCGTCTGCGCAGCCAGGAAGCCGGCCTCAAGTACTTCGTGCTCGGCGGCTTCTCATCGGCCATCTTCCTCTACGGCATCGCCCTGATCTATGGCGGTACGGGCAGCACGAACTTCGACGCGATGCTCCGTGCACTCGCCACCACTGTGCCCACGAAGGGCAGCGACGACGCGATCCTCTTGGCCGGTGTGGCCCTGCTCGTGGTGGGTCTGGCGTTCAAGGTGGCGGCGGTGCCGTTCCACTTCTGGACTCCCGACGTGTATGAAGGTTCGCCCACCCCGGTGACGGCGTTCATGGCGTCGGCAGCGAAGGCCGCGGCGTTCGCGGCGATGCTGCGAGTGCTGCTGCAGGGTCTGCCCAACTTCAGCCGGGATTACCGTCCGGTTCTCTGGCTGCTCGCCATCCTCACCGTCTTCGGCGGCTCGATCATGGCGGTCGTGCAGACCAACGTGAAGCGCATGTTGGCGTTCTCCAGCATCAGCCACGCCGGTTTCATGCTCGTGGGCGTGGAGGCTGCGGCGCACGCTGCCGGCGGCCCCAGCAACGATGGTCGTTCGTCGGTGTTGCTGTACACGCTCATTTACACCGTGCTCGTGATGGGTACCTTCGGCATCGTCACTGCGGTCAGCCGTACCGGCGACAACGCCACCGACCTGGCTGCCTTCCGTGGCCTTGGCCGCAGTCGGCCGATGCTGGCCTTCGGCATGACCATCCTGCTGCTGGCGCAGGCGGGTGTTCCGCTTACGAGCGGTTTCGTGGCCAAGTTCGGCGTCATCCGTGCCGCTGTGGAAGCCAAGAGCTACTCCGTCGCCGTCGTGGCGATGGTGGCCGCAGTGATCGCAGCGTTCTTGTACCTGCGGATCATGATCTCAATGTGGATCGCCGAGCCCGAAGCCGGCGACGACCAGCGCGAGGAAGTGCGCTTGCCGGCGTACCTCACGGTGGCCATCACCCTCTCGGTGGCGTTCACGCTGTTCGTCGGGTTCTTCCCCGGCTGGCTCATCAACCTCGCCCCCTAACCCGCCTCCCCCGGGTCAGGCCCAGCACCTCGCCGTGCCTCGCCAGTGCCTCGCCAGCGCTTCGCCGCGCCAGCACCGCGCCGCGCGAGCACCGCGCCGCGCCAGCGCCTCGCCGCGCCAGCACCGCGCCGCGCCGGGTTGGGTCCGTTTCGCGCCATTGTTGGCGCGTTCCGGACCCACGGGTCCGCAATGCGCCAACAATGACTCACTGCGGACCCGTGGGTCCGAATTCAGTCACGATGCGCGTTGTCGAATGACCTCGGCGACATCGCCGATTGCCTCGCGCAGCGGACCTTCCACGTCGAGGCGAGCAACGCGCAGAACCAGCCAGCCGAGCAGGGTGGCCTTGCGGTCGCGTCGGTGGTCGCGTTGCTGCTCGGCTGCGCCGGCATGCCATGCCGGATCGTCGACCTCCAGACCTACCTTCCAATCGGGCCAGCCGAAGTCGAGGTGGATAGGTGTGCCGTCGGGGAGCGTGAGCAGACACTGGGGCACGGGCGCCGGGAGTTGCTGCCGTTCGATCTCCTGCAGCACCTTCAGCTCCAGATCTGACTGCAAGGCCCGCTGCCACTTTGGCCGCGAAGCGACCACGTCGAGCATCGTGCGGGCACCTGGACGATTCGGGTGGTAGAGCCGAGCCACCGTGTCGACGACCGTGTCGATGGTGCAGAGGCGCTCGTTCAGAATCTGTTCCAGCGCTGAACGTGTCGCGTCGAACCCCAGCATGTCGGCGGCGTCGAAGAGCGCCCTCGGCGGGCTGGCGAGTCGGATCCCGTCGGTTCGTTCGACCACATCGACTGAATCGATCCGTCGGCAGCGATGGACGATGATGCCCGGAATCTCGGGCGTGGTGCCGTGGTCGATCAGAACGTGGACACCGTTCACGCGAGCGCGGCGCAGATGCCAGAGCCGAACTCCGGTGGTGAAGCTGATGACGGCTCGTTCGTTTCGCGCGCATGCCGCAGCGCACCGCTGCTCGAGTGAGTCGGGCCACTGTCTGCTCTTGAAGACACCAGGCATGAGTCGCTCAAAGCGCCCGTCGTCGGCCCAGCGGTGGGCTGTGCGCAGCGGCATGCCGCTCTGATCGAGGCCGCTCGGGCCGATGATGCCGTGATGAGTGCGTAGCCACTCGTCGACGGCGTGTTGCCAACTCGCCATGTCGAACCTCCCAAGTCGGGGAACGGTGACGGGGGAGTCGTTCGGTGGACCATATCGGTGGTCTCATCGTCTTCGTAAGTGGCGTACTTCGGACCCACGGGTACGCAATGTGCCACTGGTGGCTCATCTCGGACCCGTGGGTCCGGAACGTGCCAGGAATGGCGCAAATCGGACCCGACCTGGAGTCGGTGGCTCTGGGTGGTGGTGGCGGCTCTGGGTGGCAGTCGGTGGCCCTGGAGTCGGTGGCCCGGGAGGTGGCGGCGGCGGCTCTGGGTGGCGCGGGAGGTGGCGGCGGTGGCTCTGGGTGGCCCGGGAGTCGGCGGCGGCGGCTGTGGCGGCGGCGGCGGGGGGTCAGGTGTGGCGGAGCAGGGCGTTGAAGAGGGCCTGCTGCTGCGGATCGTTGTCGGCCGAGTCCTCGGGGTGCCACTGCGTGGCGACGATCCAGGTGGCATCCGACACTTCGGCCGCGTGCACGATCCCGTCGTGCGTGTGGCCGGTGACGTGGAGGCCGGCGGCGATCACGTCGAGGGCCTGATGGTGCACGCAGTGGCACGACGCCACGTTGGCGTTCCCGATGGCCGTGGCGATGCGTGAACCGGGCTCGAGTTCCACATGGGTGTATTCGAACCAGTGGTCTTCGCTGCCGATGTGTTGCTGCAACGTGCCACCCATCGCCACGTTCAACACCTGCATGCCTCGGCAGATGGCCAGGGTGGGCACGTCGAGTTCCAGCGCGGCGCGCACCACGGCCAACTCCACCTCATCGTGCTCTTCCACGATGCCGTAGAGCTGATCGGCCGTCGGCTCTTGCCCGTAATGGCGCGGGTCGACGTCGCCACCACCATGCAGGACGACGGCGTCGACTCGACGCATGAGGTCGGGGATGTCGTCGACCAGGTCGAGAATCGGGGGCAGCATCAGCGGAACGCCGCCAGCACGGGCAGCCGCGTGAAAGTAACGGCGACCGGCGGCGAAGGGCTCGCCGCGAACGTTCTTCGCTTCCGGCGAAACGCGACCGACGATGAGGACGAGCGGAGTCACGAGATCAGCCTAGGCAGTCGATGCCGCGCGGGCTGCGGCGCGTCGGACGAGTTCGTCGTAGATGGCCTGTTGTTGCGGCTTGTGCGGAGCGGTGTCTTCCGGGTGCCACTGTGCGCCGACCACCCAACTGGCGGTTGGGAGCTCCACAGCCTCGAGTTGGCCATCGGGCGCCCATCCGACGGGTACGAGCGGCGATGCGAGATCGCCCACGCCCTGGTGGTGCACCGAGTGACAGTGCTCCAGGTCCGTGGTGCCGGTGGCCATCGCCAACTTGCTGCCGTCGAGAAGTTGCACGGTGTGCTCACGCATCCAGTGGTCGCTGTTGCCGATGTCCTGCACCAGCGTGCCGCCCAGTGCCACGTTCAGCACCTGCATGCCCCGGCACAGCGCCAGCATGGGAAGGTCGAGTTCGATGGCGGCCAGGCAGACGGCGATGTCGAGGTCGTCGTGCACCGGCACGATGCCGTACAGCGTGTCGTCGTCGGGTTCCTGGCCGTAACGACGCGGGTCGACGTCGCCGCCCCCCGGCAGCAGCACCCCATCGAAATGCTGCAGCACGGTGAGGGCGTTCTGCGCCAGTTCCTTGATCGGCGGCACGAGCACCGGCACCCCACCGGCGCGTGCCACCGCACGGCTGTATGGCTGGCTGCTGCTGAACGCGTCGCGCTTGCCTTCGTCGGAGAAGGTGAGGGTTCGGGCGCACAGGGCAATCAGGGGAGGCGGGGTGCTCATCGGCCACCATTCTGACGCACGGTCGCCCGCTACCCTCCAACCTGTGTCCGACATCATGATCCTGCGCAACCCGGCGACCGAAGAAGTGATCCACGAGTTCCGTCACGCCACCGTCGACGACGTCGATGCGGCCGTAGCGAAGGCGAAGGCCGCAGGGCCGGCATGGCGGGCGATGGCCCCCGCCGATCGCGCTCGACTGATGCGCCGGTTCGCCGACAAGGTGGCCGAGCACGTCGATGAGTTGGCGCTGCTGGAGACCCAGAACATGGGCATGCCCATCGGCAGCGCACGGTGGTGTGCGAATGCGGTGTCCGACGTGTTGCACTACTTCGCCGGAGCGGTGGAGAAGCACACGGGTTCGAGCATTCCGGTGGCTGGCGGCATCGACGTCACGTTTCACGAGCCGCTCGGTGTGGTTGGCCTCATCACCCCTTGGAACTTCCCGATGCTGATGGCGTCGTGGAAGATCGGGCCCGCGCTCGCGGCGGGCAACACCGCCGTGCTGAAGCCGGCCGAGATCACACCGCTCAGCACCGTGCGCATCGGCGAACTGGCGCTGGAGGCCGGCATCCCCGAAGGCGTGCTGAACGTGGTGGTCGGCCCTGGCTCCACCGTGGGCTGGCGCCTCGTGGAACACCCCGATGTGCGCAAGGTGGCGTTCACCGGGTCCACCGCCGTGGGCAAGCGCCTCATGCAGGGATGCGCCGACCAAGTGAAGCGACTGACGCTGGAACTCGGCGGCAAGAGCGCCAACATCGTCTTTGCCGACGCGGACCTCGAGAAGGCCGCAGCGTCGGCGCCGGGTGCCGTCTTCGACAACTCGGGCCAAGACTGCTGCGCCCGCAGTCGTGTGCTGGTGCAACGCAGCGCATACGACCGTTTCATGGAACTGTTCATCGATGCGGCGAAGGCCTTCACCGTGGGCGACCCGATGGACCCCGCCACGGCGATGGGGCCACTGGTCACGGCAGATCATCTTGCTCGAGTGAAGACGTACACCGATGGCCTCGAGACCGTGTTCACGGGCGACGTGCCCAGCGGTCCCGGCTACTGGCACCCGGTGATGATCGCGGCGCCCGACTATGCCGACCCGATCTGTCACGAAGAAGTGTTCGGTCCGGTCGTGGTGGTCATCCCGTTCGACGACGAAGCCGATGCCATCCGCATCTGCAACGACAGCGACTATGGCCTGTCGGGTTCGGTCTGGACGCAGGACGGCTCTAAGGCCATCCGCGTCGTGCGCGCGATGGAGGCAGGCACCTTGAGCGTGAACTCGAACTCGTCGGTGCGCTACAGCACGCCGTTCGGTGGTTTCAAGCAGAGCGGCCTTGGCCGCGAGCACAGCATGCACGTGCTGGATCACTACACCGAGCTGAAGAACGTCTTCTTTGCCACCTGAGCCTTGGTACCGTCGTTCCAATGCGTGCACTGCTCATCGCCAACGGCACTGATACCGACCCGGGCTTCATCGGCGACCGATTCCGCGATCACGGCTACTCATTCGACGAGTGCCATCGCGAAACGCCCGGCGACTGGCCGGCCCTCGACGGCCACGAACTGATTCTGCTGCTAGGTAGCGAGTGGAGCGTCTACTGGCCCGACGTGGCCGACAAGGTGCAGGCGGAGGTTGCGGTGCTGCACGAGGCAGCGCGTCGCGGCATTCCCGTGTTCGGCATCTGCTTCGGCAATCAGGTGATGGCCCACGCGTTCGGCGGCGATGCACACAAGGCCGAGATCGTGGAGATCGGTTGGCAGAACGTCGAGACCGATGTGCCCGATGTTGTCGCCGCTGGCCCGTGGATGGAGTGGCACTACGACGTGGTCACCCTGCCGCCGCACGCCACCGAGTTGGCTCGCACCGCCTCGGGCCCGCAGGCCTGGCAACTCGGACGCATGTTCAGCACACAGTTCCACCCGGAAGTGCACGAAGGTGTGATCCGTCGCTGGGCCACCGGTTTCGGTGAAGAGGAACTGTTGCGCATCGGTTCCAGCCCTGCTGAGCTGATTGCGGCCACGCAGGCAGCGGTGGCGCACAGCCGCCCGAACGCCGAGCGGCTCGTCGACTGGTTCTGCGAGTCGGTCACTCAGAGTGCATTTGTGGATGTGATAAGCACACAGTGACGTGTGCCACCCCGAGGGGCTTTGGGGGAGGCGGACGCCTTCACATTCCTGAACCACAAGGGGGTATCCATGGCCGACACCGTGGACGAGGACCGCGAGCATCTCCACTCCATGGGCTATGCCCAGGAGCTGCATCGCGGCATGAGTACGTTCAGTAACTTCGCCATCAGCTTCTCGATCATCTCGATCCTGGCCGGCGGCATGACGAGCTTCTGGCTCGGCATGGTCACGTCCGGACCGCGGGTGATCACGCTCGGCTGGATCATCGTCGGCGGCTTCGCGCTGCTCGTCGGTATGGCCATGGGCGAGATTTGCTCGGCGTATCCGACGGCCGGTGGCCTCTACTACTGGTCGGCCAAGCTGGCCCGGAAGAATCAGGCTCGTTGGGCATGGTTCACCGGCTACTTCAACCTGATCGGACAGATCGGCGTGATCGCCAGCGTGGACTACGCGTTGGCCATCTTCATCGGGTACTTCATCCGCATGTTCGACGATGGGTTCGCGCTCACCTCGTGGAACATCTTCTTCATCTATCTCGCTGTGCTCATCGTGCATGGTCTGCTGAACACCTTCAGCGTGAACCTGGTGAAGGTCTTCGGCGACATCAGCGTGTGGTGGCATGTGGTCGGCGTGGTCATCATCGCCGGCTTCCTTTTCATCGCTCCCTCGAACAAGCGTGGCATCGGCGGCGCGTTCGACGCAGCGCCTCCCGGCCTCACCGGTTGGACCGGTGGACTCTTCGTGACGATCTACCTGTTCGGTCTCGGCCTGCTGTTGGCGCAGTACACCATCACCGGTTTCGATGCCTCGGCTCACGTAAGTGAAGAGACCGTCGGTGCTCGCACCGAGGCCCCGAAGGCCATCGTTCGGTCGATCTACATCTCGGCCATCGCCGCGCTGGTGATGAACCTGGCGATGATCGCCGCCATGCCGAAGAAGGAAGACGTCGATGGCTACGTGGCCATTGCGTTCGGCGGTGGTGGCGACACGTTCCTGGTGAACGCGGCACCTCGCCTCATTTCCAGCGCCGTTGGTTCGGGCGCAGCCAAACTCTTGGTGTTCATCGCGGTGGTGGGGCAGTTCTTCTGCGGCCTTGCATCGGTGACGGCGAACAGCCGAATGATCTACGCATTCAGCCGCGACGGTGCGCTGCCCGGCTCGAAGATCTGGCACAAGATCAACAAGAAGACCCGTACGCCAACCAACTCGGTGTGGTTGGGTGTGGTTCTGGCAGCGCTGGTCGGCACCTTGTCGCTGTACCAGAAGGGCGGCTTCTCCACGGCGTTCTTCGCGCTCACCGGTATCTGCGTGATCGGTCTGTACATCTCGTATGCCATCCCGATCTACCTGCGTCTCACCAACCCCGATTTCAAGACGGGCCCGTGGAACCTGAAGGGGCACCACAAGGTCGTGGGCTGGACCGCTCTGGCATGGATCGTGTTCATCTCGGTGCTGTTCGTGGCCCCCGTGTTCTGGCCGTTCTGGAAGATCTGGGGTTCCGACAACCTGATCATGAACGCCGACGGCACGTTCTCCGGCTTCTACAAGGTGAACAACTTCAACTTCACTGGACCGCTCATCCTGCTGGCCGCTGCATTCGTGCTCGGCTACTGGCGTTTCAGCGGCCGCAAGTGGTTCACCGGCCCGAAGGTGCAGGGTACGCCTGAAGAGTTGCGTGCCATCGAGCGTGAACTCGATGCCGTCGAGCACGGTCGCGCGGTCGACTGACCGTCTGAACAACTCGCACGTTGCGACGAGCCGACCCGGGCAACCGGGTCGGCTCGTCCGCGTTCAGACCGGGTGTGCGGCGTCGGCGAGCCACTGCTCGAACGACGGCAGCGCGGCCAATCGTTCGCAGTTACCCAGTCGTTCATCGGCATAGCTCACGAAGTCGGTGTCGAGCGTGCTGATGGCCTGCTGCACCACCGCCCACATGCCCTCGCGGAACTCGCTCATCATCTTCATCAGCTGCAGGCGCGCCCAGCGTGCAGGGGTGACCTCTCCGAAGTAGGCGCGCAGCATTGCTTCGTCGGCGTCGTCGTCGAAGCCGCAGTTCACGCTGAGGTTGCCGAGGTCGAAACAGCGATCGTTCATCCCGGCGTACTCGAAGTCGAGCAGCCAAGCCCGACCGTCGCGATGGTCGAACAGCACGTTGGCTGGCAGCAGGTCGTTGTGGCACGGCACCGGCGCCGACGGAGCGACAGCGAACGCGGTTTCGATGCGTGTGCTCTGTTCGTGCAGCCGGTCGTAGGCGGCGGGCGGCTGCACCCCGTGGAGCGCTGCATCGCGGGCGTGCCACTCCACCACCCGATGGATGGGGAATGTCCCCTTGAGCGCACCGCTGTGGTGGAACCGACGCAGCAGGCTCACCACGTCGTGGAGGCGTTCCATGAACGGGACCGGATCGAGGTGCTCGCCGGGCACCAACTCGGTGATGAGCGTGCCCACCTCGGGTAGCACCCCCGCAATGGGTGGTCCGATGCCCAGTTCCGCAGCGCGGGCGGCGGCCTCGGCCTCGTTGGGCCGGTCGATTCCGAGCAGTTCGGTGCGTTCGCCCGGCACTCGCAACACGAACCGGTGCCCCTCCACGGTGGCCACGAAGTTGGCGTTGGTGATGCCGCCGTGCAGCGGAGCGATGGCCACATCGCGGCCCGCCCAGGCAGGTACTCGCGACGCAAGCAGGGCCAAGTGCTCAGGACTCATGCGGATGGTGTAGCACCTGACAGTCTGTCGGCATGACGCGTGCGCCGACGCGTTGCTGAAGGAGCCACCCATGGGCCTGTATCCGTACGCCGATCGATTCCCGGTCGTTCGCAACTTCCCTGAGCACGGTCGGCCCCGGGCCGAAATCCTCGCCGAGATCGAGGCGATGTCGGAGGTGGAGGACTCGCCGTACCACGAGGGCAAGATCAGCGGCTCCATCTACTCGGGTGACGATGCGCACTACGCGTTCCTCAACGAGGTGTTCGGTCACTACAGCCACGCCAACGTGCTGCAGCGCGACATGTATCCCAGCGCCACCCGCTTCGAAGGCGAGATCATCGCCATGACACTCGACATGATGCACGGCGACGCCATTCCCGGGGGCACCGGTTGCGGTGTGCTCACCAGCGGCGGCACCGAGAGTCTGATGAACCCCCTGCTCGTGTACCGCGAGTGGGGTCGCGAGCGTGGCATCACGAACCCGAACCTGGTGATGCCCGTCACGGCCCACCCTGGACTGTTGAAGGGAGCGCACTACTTCGGCATCGAGGTGCGCTTGGCTGAGGTCACCGACCAGTTCGTGGCCGACATGGATTCAGTGCGATCGCTGGTGGATGAGAACACGGTGGCGTTGGCCGGTTCGGCAGGCACTTACCCGCACGGGCTGATCGACCCGATCGACCAACTGTCGGATCTTGCGCTGGAGCGAGGCATCAACTTGCACGTCGACGGCTGCCTGGGAGGGTTCATCCTGGCCTGGGGTCAAGACCTCGGCTATCCCGTGCCCACATTCGATTTCCGACTTCCCGGGGTCACCTCGATCAGCGCCGACACGCACAAGTACGGGTTCGGCTTGAAGGGCTCGAGCGTGCTCCTGTACCGCACACCCGAACTGCGCCGGCTGCAGTACTTCATCGTCCCTGACTGGCCGGGTGGCCTCTACACCTCCCCGGGAATGAGCGGCTCGCGCTCGGGCGGCATCATCGCCTCGGCGTGGGCCTCGATGGTGTCGCTCGGCCGTGAGGGCTATCTGGCCATTGCCGCCGACATCTTCCGCACCGCCGCCGAACTGCGCGAGGTGGTCGCCTCGTTCCCCGAACTGCGCGTCATGGGCGATCCCTACTTCAACGTGGCCTTCACCACCACCGAGGAGAGCGGACTCGACATCTTCCTCGTGAACGACTTCTTGGCCACACGTCGCTGGCGGCTCAACGGTGTGCAGAAGCCGAACGCGGTGCACTTCTGCATCACCCGCCCGAACACCCAACCGGGGGTGATCGACAAGTTCCGTGTCGATCTGGCCGAAGCCATCGACCATGCGGCGGCGCACCGAGGAACCGCGGCGCGATCCGGTGCGTTCTACGCCGGCGGTATGACCAGTGGCCAGATCGCTGCGGGAATGGCTGGTTGGCTCGACGCCACCCAGGCACTTCCGCCCACCTGACCGCACCATTTGTGATGGGATTCACAACGCGTAGTAGCGTCCTGCCCGATGTCCGAATTCCTGCGCGATTACCTCACCGTGGTGTGGTTCGCCGCCATCGCACTTGTGCTGGCCGGCCTGCTCCTCGGCATCTCTGCCCTCATCCGTCCGAACAAGCCTTCGAAGCAGAAGAGCATGGCGTACGAGAGCGGCGTGAACCCCGTTGGCGACGGTTGGTCGCAGAGCCAGGTGCGCTACTACATCTTTGCGTTGCTGTTCGTGGTGTTCGACGTGGAAGCAGTCTTCATGTTCCCGTGGGCCACCCAGCTCGAGCGCTATTCCACGACGGGTCTGGTTGAAATGGCCATCTTCGTCTTCGTCCTGCTCCTTGGCCTCGTGTACGCGTGGCGCAAGGGCGTTCTTCGCTGGGTGTAACCGCATGGGTCTCGTCGACAAGGGGCGTCTGCCCAAGCCACTCACGTCCCTGTTCAACCTGGGCCGTTCCTACAGCCTGTGGGTGTACCAGTGGGGCCTCGCCTGCTGCGCCATCGAGATGGGCGCGGCGTTCGCTTCGCCCCGCTACGACGTGATGCGTCTCGGCGTCATTCCGTTGCCCGCCAGCCCGCGTCAGGCCGACCTAGTGGTCATCTCCGGCACCGTCACCGACAAGATGGCCCCGGCCATCAAGCGTTTGTACGAGCAGATGCCCGAGCCGAAGTACGTCATCAGCATGGGTTCGTGCGCCAACTGTGGCGGCCCCTACTGGGACAGCTACTCGGTCACCAAGGGTGTCGACCAGATCATCCCCGTGGATGTCTACGTGCCCGGCTGCCCGCCGCGGCCCGAGGCGTTGCTCGAAGGCGTCGTGCTGCTGCAGCAGCGCATCAAGAACGAAGACATGGGCGCCCGTTGGCGCGGCGAGGGCATGGTGCCGCTCGTACGCGAGCCCATCGTGGTGGGAGGTGGCCCCGTTGAGTGACGATGCTGCAACCCAGGAACTGGCAGCGTTGCCGGGCGATGCCCTTCGCGAAGGCGTAGTGCAGGCGCTGCGCGACGCCCTCGGCGACGCATTGCTGGATTCGCTGATCAAGCCGAACGACGACGTCTGGGTGCGCGTGCGCACCGATGCGTGGGTGCAGGCCGGTCACGTGCTGCGCGACACCGTCGGCTGCGACTACTTCTGCTTCCTCTCCGGCATCGACTGGATGCCCAGCCCGTTCGGCCGCGGCGAGGACGACCCCACAGCGCCGGCGCCCGAGCGCGATTCCACGATCAAGCAGGGCTACGCCGGCGGCGACACCCGTATGCAGGTGTTCGCCCGAGTCACCAACCTGTCGAAGCATTTCGGCGTCACCATCAAGGCCGATGTGGCCGACGATGCTCCGGCCATCGACAGCTGGATCCCGGTGTATGCCGGTGCCAACTGGCACGAACGCGAATGCCACGAGATGTTCGGCATCGGTTTCAACGGCCACCCCGATCTTCGGAACATGTACCTGCCCACCGATTTCGAGGGGCACCCGTTGCGTAAGGACTTCCCGCTGCTGGCGCGTCTCGTGAAGCCGTGGCCCGGCATCGTGGATGTGGAGCCGTTGCCCGGCGACGACGCAGAAGAGGGAGAAGCCTCGTGACCGATCTCGCCGATCGCCAGAAGCTCAGCTACATCGCGGCACAGGCCGCCGATGCTCGTCTGAACGTGGAGCTCGAGACCGAGGGCATGACCCTCAACATCGGCCCCCAGCACCCGGCCACGCACGGCACGCTGCGCATCATCGTTCGCCTCGACGGCGAGCAGGTGGTGTGGGCCGAGCCCAGCGCCGGCTACATGCATCGCGGCTACGAGAAGCTCACCGAGGTGCGCACCTTCCCGCAGGTCACCGCACTGGTGAACCGCATCGACTGGCTGGGCAGCTTCGCCAATGAAGTGCCGTTCATCCTGGCCGCCGAGAAGCTGATGGAGATCGAAGCGCCGCCGCGTGCGCAATGGATCCGCACCATCCTGTTCGAGCTCAGCCGCATCGCCAACGTGGGTCTGTTCCTCGGCGACCTGGGCGTGCAGCTCGGTGCCGTCACCCCGGTGTTCATGGCCTTCCGAGATCGCGAGCACGTGCTGAACCTCATCGAGGGAGCCACGGGCGGCCGGTTCCACCCGAACTTCGACCGCATCGGCGGCCTCAAGGACGATCTGCCGGCCGGCTGGATCGCCGAGACCAAGCAGGTGATGAAGAAGCTCCGCAACTTCTGCACCGAGATGGAAGACCTGCTGTTCGGCAACGAGATCTTCCAGAGCCGCCTGCGCGGCATCGGCGTGATTCCCGCTGAAGTGGCCAAGCAGTACGGCCTCAGCGGCGCCAACCTGCGCGCCAGCGGCGTGGACTGGGACCTTCGTCGCGACCAGAGCCTGCCGCTCGCCTACGACAAGGTCGACTGGAAGGTCTGGACCCACCCCGACGGCGACAGCTTCGCCCGTTGCTGGATTCGCCTGCAGGAGACCCGTGAGTCCACGCTCATCGTGGACCAACTGCTCGACACCATGCCCAGCGGCCCGATCATGGCCAAGGTGCCGCGCATCATCAAGGTGCCCGAAGGCGAAGCATGGGTGAGCACCGAGAACCCGCTTGGCGAGATGGGTTACTACGTGGTGAGCAAGGGCGACCTTGGCCCGTTCCGGGTGAAGATCCGCTCGGCCAGCTTCAACAACATCTCCATCGTGCCGTGGGTGCTGCGTGGCGTGTACGTCCCCGACGTCATCTCCATCCTGGCGTCGTTGTACTTCATCCTGGGAGACATTGACCGGTGATGCTCGCTGTTGATCTTCCCTACTGGGCACAGTCGCTGTTGCGCGTGCTCGGTGGCACGGTGGCGGTGCTGTTGCCTGCGGGCACCATCGTGTACCTGTTCCTGTTCAAGATGATGAGCTTCATGCAGAGCCGCCTCGGCCCGATGGAAGCCGGCCCCTATGGCTCCATGCAGCTCTTCGCCGAAGTGGGCAAGTGGCTGCAGAAGGAAGACCTCGCCCCCGACGGTGCCGACAAGCGCATCTACCGCATGGCGCCGCTGGTGGTGCTGGTGAGCACCTTCTTGCTCGTGGCCGTGGTGCCCTTCGGCCCCGACGCCTACTTCACGAACTTCGATGCCGGCGTCTTCTACATGCTCGCCGTCAGCAGCATCAGCACGCTCGGCATCCTCATGGCCGGCTGGAGTTCCGCCAACAAGTACTCGCTGCTCGGTGGCCTCCGCGCTGCAGGTCAGCTCATCGCCTACGAACTGCCGATGGTGCTCGCCGTGCTCGGCGTGGTCATCCAGGCGGGCACCATGAATCTCCAGCAGATCGTGGTGAAGCAGAACAGCGACAGCATCTTCGGCTGGGATGGCTTGGGCAACCCCTACATCCTCACGCAGTTCATCGGCTTCGCGATCTTCATGATCGCCGTGCAGGCCGAACTCACCCAGACGCCGTTCGACATGCCGATCGCAGAATCCGAACTCGTGTCTGGCTACATGACGGAATACTCCGGCTTCCGCTTCCTCATCTTCTTCATTGCCGAGTTCGCCACCGCCGGTGTGTTCTCCCTGATCGCCAGCGTGTTGTTCCTTGGTGGCTGGGGTGTGCCGTTCAGCTGGTTCGGCTGGGATGCCGCCACCGGCAGCGTCGACAACTGGATGAACGTCGCCGGCCCGATCATCATGATCACGAAGATGATGGTGCTCTCGGGCATCATCATGTGGGTGCGGTTCAGCTACCCCCGCTTCCGTGAGGATCAGCTGCAACGCTTCGCCTGGAAGGTGCTCATCCCGGTGTCGCTCCTCAACATCATGCTCACTGCGATCCTGAAGGTTGCGTTCTGATGGCAGCTCCGAAGAAACCGCAGGTGCCCGGTCTGCTCAAGGGCCTCGGCGTCACTCTGAACACGATGGCCCAGACGCTGAAGCCGAGGAAGCTCGGCGGCGGCTCGGCCACGGTGCAGTACCCGCATGAGAAGGAGACCCCGCCGCTGCGTGCGCGCGGTGTGATCGCTCTGCGCGAAGACAACTGCACCTCGTGCATGCTCTGTGCCCGTAGCTGCCCCGACTGGTGCATCTACATTGAGGGCCACAAGGAACTTGCGCCGCCGCGCCGCGCGGGTGGCGCGCCTCGCAAGGTGAACAAGCTCGACCGTTTCGACATCGATTACGCGCTGTGCATGTACTGCGGCATCTGCGTGGAGGTCTGCCCGTTCGATGCGCTGTTCTGGAGCCCCGAGTACGAGTACTCCGAGCCCAAGATCGCCGATCTGCTCCACGACAAGACCAAGTTGGGCGAGTGGATGGAAACCGTGCCCGAGGCGCCTGCGCTCGAGGCTGGCGCCGAGAAGAAGAAGGGCAAGTGATGGTGCTCGCCTCCGACATCCAGGTAGCCCAGAACGTCGGGTTCGCCATCATCGCCCTGACGATGATCATTGCTGGCGTTGGTGTCATCGCCGCTCGCAACGTCGTGCACGCAGCGCTGTCGCTCGTGGTCGTGATGGCTGGTGCTGCAGCGAACTACGTGCTGCTGTCCGCCGAGTTCGTTGCCGTCACCCAGGTGCTCGTGTACATCGGCGCCGTCATGGTGCTGTTCCTCTTCGGTGTGATGCTCACCCGTGCGCAGGTCGGCAAGGACGCCGAGGTGAACAACAAGAACGCAGTGGTCGCCGCTCCCGTGGCGCTGTTGCTCTTCGGGGTGCTGGCCTATGTGCTGTTGAAGGGCTTCTCCGACGACAAGATCGCCGCCACCACCGGCAACGGTGCCAAGCCGCAGGACACCGCAGCCATCAGCGACCTGATCTTCAAGCCGTATCTGCTGCCCTTCTGGGCGCTGTCGTTCGTCCTGCTCGCCGCCGTCATCGGCGCCATCGTGCTGGCCCGGAAAGACTGACGGGGAAGGAACACCGAATGTTGCTCAACCAGTTCCTCATTCTCGGCGCGCTGCTGTTCTGCATGGGCGTCTACGGGGTCCTCACGCGCAAGAACGCCGTGATGGTGCTCCTCAGCATCGAGTTGATCCTCAACTCGGTGAACATCAACCTCTTGGCCTTCGACGCCATGACGGGCAACAGCGACGGCAACGTCTTCGCTCTGTTCATCATTGCGGTTGCTGCCGCCGAGGTGGGCGTGGGTCTTGCGATGGTGCTGCTGATCTTCCGCAACCGCAAGAACATCTCGCTCGACGACCTGTCGGAAATGAAGGGCTGACGCATGTTCGCTGAAGCAGAGGCAACGCACGCAGTGGGCTGGTTCCTCGAGCACGCGTGGCTCATTCCGGTCATCCCGGCCGTTGCGTTCTTCCTCATCATCTTCTTCGGTAAGAAGATGCCCCGAGGTGGCAGCGAGATCGGCATCGCCGCGATGTTCGCCTCGTTCGTCATCGCCGCCGGCACCACATATCAATGGACCCAGTGGACCCATCACAGCGAAGAGGCCATCGACAAGACCCTCACCTGGTGGTCCAGCGGCCCGTTGAAGTTTGCCATCGGCCAGCACATCGACGGCCTCGCCGTGATGGCACTGGTGCTCGTGGCCTTCATCAGCACGCTGGTGCAGATCTACTCCACCGAGTACGTGCGCGGCGATCGTCGCTACACCCACTTCTTCGCCAGCCTCACGCTGTTCTCCGCCGGCATGCTCACCATGGTGCTCGCACCGAACATGGTGCAGTTCGTGCTCGGCTGGGAGATCATGGGCCTCTGCTCGTTCATGCTCATCGGTCACTGGTGGGAGGAAGAGGCCAACGCTCGTGCAGCCCTGAAGGCGTTTTTCACGGTGCGCACCGGCGATATGGGCTTGCTGGTCGGTACTGCGATGCTGTTGGCCGTGTTCGGCACGCTCGACATCGGCGGCGAGCACGGCATCAATGCAATGGCTGCTGCCGGCGAGTTCGACAGCAAGTCGATGCTCATGTGGACGGCGATCGCGTTGTTCATTGCAGCGATCGGCAAGAGCGGTCAGTTCCCGCTGCACACCTGGCTCCCCGACGCAATGGCCGGCCCTACGCCGGTGTCGTCGCTGCTGCACTCCAGCACGATGGTGGTGGCCGGTGTGTTCCTGGTGGCCCGTATCTACCCGGTGTTCCACATCGGCCTCGACATCAACGTCGCCGGGCACCACTTCAACTTCATCGCCGTCATCGGTGGCATCACCATCCTGATCGCCGCCGGCCTGGCGTTCGTGCAGAACGACATCAAGAAGGTGCTGGCGTACTCCACGGTGAGCCAGTTGGGCTACATGATGATGGGCCTCGGCGTGGGTGCCTGGATGCCCGCCGTGTTCCACATCTTCACGCACGCATTCTTCAAGTGCTGCTTGTTCCTTTGCGCCGGTTCCATTGCGCACACCGGCTCGCACCACAGCTTCGACATGAAGACCGACATGGGTGGCCTGCGCAAGAAGATGCCGGTCACGTTCGTCACCTGGGTGATCAGCACGGCCGCCCTGTGCGGTGTGCCGTTCTTCAGCGGCTTCTTCTCCAAGGACGAGATCATCGACTCGGCCCATGCGAACGACTACACGGTGTTCTGGATCGTCGGTCTCATCGGTGCGTTCATGACCACTGCGTACATGACCCGGGCCACCTACCTCACGTTCTTCGGCAAGGCCCGCGGCGGTGCTGCGCACTTCGTGGACGGTCACGAAGACCACAGCCACGACGAAGCCGCCGATGAAGTGCACCACGACATCGATGGTCACGACACGCACGCCCACCCGGCGCACGACGACCACCATGCGCCGCTGAACCACGGCAAGCCGCTGCCGTTCGCCCCCGACGATTCGCCGTGGCAGATCACGGCGCCGCTCATCCTGCTCAGCTTCCTGGCGTTGGTGTCCGGCTATCTGAATGCCGCACCGTTCCACTGGCATTCGTTCGAACACTGGCTCGAGAGCTCCATCGGTCTGCCCCTCGGCGAAGGCGGCATTCCCGAGCCGCCGACGTTCGAATGGGTGAATGCGTTGCCCAGCGTGGTGTTGGTGCTCGCAGGTTTCGCCGTCAGCCTGTTCCTCAGCAAGAAGGTCTTCTTCAACGACGAGAAGTCGCCGTTCAAGGGCCTCACCGAGCGCAACGCGCTGCTGGGTGCCGGCCACAAGTTCTTGGTGAACAAGTACTACCTCGATGCGCTCTATGAGGGCGTCATCGTGAAGGCCATCGCTCATCCGATCGCCAAGGCGGCGTACTGGGTCAACCAGAACGTCCTCGACGGCGTGGTGAACGGTGTCGGCATCACTGGCCGACGCACGGGTGAGTGGATGTACCGCAACGTCGACCAACGCGTGGTCGATGGTGTGGTGAATGGAAGTGGTGCAACCGCACGCGGCGCCGGTGGCGCGCTGCAACCGGTGCAATCAGGCAAGGTCAGCATGTACGGAGCGCTGCTGTTCGGTGCCGCAGCAGTCGGTGCGCTCGTACTCGTACTCGTCAACAGCTAGAGGGATCCATGCACGACGTACTTCAGAACCAACAGTGGCTACTCAGCCTCGGTGTCTTCTTGCCGTTGGCTGGTGTCCTGGTGATGCTGTTCATCCCCAAGAGCGACGAGTCGACGGTGAAGGGTGTGGCCATCCTCACCGCAGCGGCGACGCTCCTGGTGGGCATCTACACCATGACCCAGTTCGACTACGGCAAGGCTGGGTCGCTCCAGTTCTTCACCACGAACAACTGGATCACGCCCATCAAGGCCACGTACACCATCGGCCTCGATGGCATCAGCCTGCCGCTGTATGTGCTCTCGATGATCATCACCCTGCTCGTGATGATCTACTCCTGGGACCACGTGCCGTCGCCCGGCAACCCGAAGGCGTTCTTCATCCTCATGCTGGTGCTCCAGACGGGTATGGCGGGCACCTTCGTGGCGCAGGACCTCATCCTGTTCTTCGTGTTCTTCGAAGTGGTGCTGCTGCCGATGTACTTCATGATCGGTGTGTGGGGTGGCGAGAACCGCCAGTACGCATCGCTGAAGTTCTTCCTCTACACGATGTTCGGTTCGGCGCTCATGCTCGTGTCGTTCATCGCACTGTTCGTCGTCACCCGTAGCCACGCCGCCGACCCCGAGGCCGCCAACTTCAGCTTCAAGTGGTTCCTCGAGAACGGCGCCGACGTGTCGAAGAACACGGCCATCTGGATCTTCGCCGGCATGTTCATCGGCTTCGCCGTGAAGGTGCCGATGTTCCCGTTCCACACCTGGCTGCCCGACGCCCACACGCAGGCGCCGACGCAGGGCTCGGTCATCCTGGCCGCCATTTTGCTGAAGCTCGGCACCTATGGCTTCGTGCGCATCGCCATCCCGTTCCTGCCGCAGGCCGCCACGAAGTGGGCGCCGGTCATCGGGATTCTCGCCGTCATCGGCATCATCTACGGCGCACTGGGGTGCTTGGCCCAGACCGACATGAAGCGTCTCATTGCGTTCTCTTCGGTTGCCCACATGGGTTTCGTGATGCTCGGCATCGCCACGCTCACCCCGCTGGGCATCAATGCGGCCCTGTTCGGCATGGTGGCGCACGGCCTCATCACCGGCATGCTCTTCTTCATCGCCGGGTCGGTGAAGGAGCGATACCACACGCTGGAGATCAAGCGCCTCAGCGGTCTGCTGCAGCAGGTGCCGAAGCTCGGCTGGATCCTCGGTATGTGCGCCATGGCGTCGCTCGGTCTTCCCGGCCTCGCTGGTTTCTGGGGCGAGTTCCCGGCCATTCTCAGCTCGTGGAACCCGCTGCACGGTGAGGGTCTGCCGTATGGCGGCCTGAGCCTCTCGCTGTTCCGCTGGCTCACCGTCATCGCTGCACTCGGCACCGTGCTGGCAGCCGGCTACCTGCTGTGGCTCTACCAGCGCACTGCGTTCGGCAACCCCACTGCGGAGTTCGCCGGTCTCGGCGCCGATGGCGACCACGGCCACGACGCGCACGGCCACGACGCGCACGGCGCCGATGCCCATGGCGACGACGCTCACGGCGAGGGTGGTCACGAACTGCTCCACGACGTGAACAAGTTCGAATGGATCGCCTGGACGCCGCTGTTGATCGCCATCGTGGTCTTCGGCGTGCTGCCGCAGCTGATGTTCAAGCTGTTCGATCCGGGCGTCGTCGAGCTCGTCAAGGTCTTCGGCGGGAAGTGACCTGATGCTCGGTTCCATCCTCGCCGCAGTGGGCGACTTCACGGCCCCGAAGGTTGACTATCACGCAGTCGCGCCCGAGCTCGTGCTCGCCGCCGGCATCTGCGTGGTGTTGCTCGTCGACCTCTTCGTCCCCGAGCACCGGCGCTGGATCACGGGCACCCTCGCAGGCTTCTTCATGCTGGGCTCCGTGTTGCCGATCGTCACGCTGGCCGTGACGGGCAGCGATGTGCGTGACGCGCTCGGCGATGGCCGCTACATGGTCGACAACTTCAGCCTCATCCTCAAGGCGTTGTTCCTGTTGGCCGGCTACGTGGTGGTGTTGCTCAGCACGAACGAACTCGAGGAGGGCGGCTACTACCAGGGCGAGTACTACGTGCTGCTGCTCAGCAGCGTGCTCGGCATGGTGATGCTGGCATCGAGCCGCGACCTGGTGAGCATCTTCGTGGCCCTGGAGTTCCTCTCCATCCCCGCGTACATGATGGCGGCCTGGCGGAAGCGAGATCGAAAGAGCAACGAAGCGGGTGTGAAGTACTACCTGCTCGGCGTGTTCGCCAGTGCGGTGCTGCTCTACGGCATGAGCCTGCTGTACGGCCTCGCTGGCAGCACCAAGCTCACCGAGATCGGCAAGGTCATCACGCTCACCGGCGACAAGGTCGGTGTGCAGGTGGTTGCTGTTGCGTTCGTGCTCATCGGCTTCGCCTTCAAGATCAGCGCCGTGCCGTTCCACACCTGGGCGCCCGACACCTATGAGGGTGCCCCCACTCCGGTCACCGCGTTCCTGAGCGTGGCGTCGAAGGCGGCTGGCTTCGTGGGCATCATCGCGCTCGTCTATCTCACCTTCCCTGCAGCGAGCGACGTGTACCGGCCGTTCCTGTGGGTGCTGGCTGCACTGACGATGACGTTCGGCAACCTCGTGGCGCTGAAGCAGAAGAACATGGTGCGACTGCTGGCCTACTCCAGCATCAGCCAGGGCGGCTTCATTCTGATGCCGCTCGCCATGGCTGGCACCGGCGATGCCGCTGGCCCGGCACTTCGCGCCGTCGTCACCTACGTCATCATCTATGCCGCCACGAACCTCGGCGCCTTCGCCGTGATCTTGGCCGTCTCGCGCAAGACCCGCAGCGGCGAGATCAGCAGCTTCGGCGGACTCTTCAGCTATGCGCCGGGTTTGGCCACGATGATGACGATCTTCCTCGCCTCGCTGGCTGGCATCCCGCCGCTCGGCGGTTGGTACGCCAAGTTCGGTGCGTTCCGCGCCGTGGTCGACGCAGGCGGCGGATGGGGCTACAGCATTGCGGTCATCGCCGCGATCAATGCCGTCATCGCCACGGCCTACTACATCATGGTCATGCGCGAAATGTGGATGAAGCCGGTGCCCGATGGCGACGTCACGCCCATCAAGGTGAAGGCTCCTGTCATGGCTGCGTTGGCCATCACCGGCATCTGCACGGTGCTCTTCGGCGTGCTGCCGGGCCTCGTGTCGAAGGTCGGCAACCTCAGCGACCTGGCCGGTGCATTCGGCCGCTGACGAACTGGCTGCCACCCAGCACACGCTGGGTCGACCGCTGCAGTTCGACGAGTATCTCTCCATTGCGCTCTACGGCATCCACGGCTTCTACACCGTTGGCGGCCAGGCGGGTCGTCGTGGCGACTTCATCACGTCACCGGAAGTGGGGCCATTGTTCGGCGCGGTGATTTCGCGCTGGATCGATGCGGAGTTCGAACGCCTTGGCCGCCCGGACAACTTCACGATCGTCGAGGTTGGTGCCGGCCCTGGCACACTGGCGCGTGCCGTGCTCACGCATGCACCGCAATGGCATGGCAGGTACGTTGCGGTCGAGCTGTCGGCGGCGCAACGAGGGCGGCATCCAGAGGGTGTGACGTCCACGGACTCGATGCCGGCGAGCCCGTTCGTTGGTGTGGTGATCGCCAACGAGTTGCTCGACAACCTTCCCTTCCGCCTGGCCGTGTTCGATGGAGGCTGGCGCGAGGCCTTGGTGGCCGTGGCGAGCGATGGCACTCTGAGCGAGGTGCTCGTGTCTGCGCCGCCTGAGTGGCAGTGGCTCCCCGGGCATGCGCCACATGGGGCTCGAGTACCGGTCCAGCACGCCGCATCGGCGTGGGTGACGGCCGCACGATCCGCCCTGCAAGCCGGTTCAGTGCTGGCCTTCGACTACTGCACCGCTCGCACTGCCATGTTGTCGGCCGTGCCGTGGCGTGAATGGTTGCGCACCTATCGCGGCCACGAGCGTGGCGAGCACTACCTCCGCCAGCCCGGCAGCCAGGACATCACCACGCAGGTCTGCCTGGATCAGCTACCCGAGGCGACGGTGGTTCGCTCACAGGCGCAGTTCCTGCAGCGATGGGGCATGGCCGAACTGGTGGAGGAGGGGATCGCGGTCTGGAACGAGCAGGCGGCGCGCCCGAATGTGCACGCACTGCGCATGCGCAGCCGCGTTCGAGAGGCGGAAAGCCTCTCGGATCCATCGGGTGTCGGGGCATTTCTCGCCATGGAGTGGCGCATCTGAACCTGGCTGCAGCATCACCATGCTCGATGCAGCAGCAATGGTCTTTAGTCCTCTAGTCGATCCCCAAAAGAACGCTCAGAATGAAGTCTCACCACAACAAGTGATGGAGGCGACCATGAACGGGCGTAAAAGTTTAGGTTTGATCACATCCATGGCAGGTGGAGCCTTGGTGCTCGCAGGCCTCTTGACGTTGCCGGGTGCGGCGTCGGCGACGTCCGAACACCACAAGGTGACGATCTGCCACGCCACCGCGTCCGAAACCGCTCCGTACCAAATGCTGACGGTCGATCATGACGCAGTCGACGGTGAGGGCGGCAGCGACCACGAACACCACACGGGGCCGATCTGGTATCCCGGGGCCAAGGGAGCGGGCGTGACCTGGGGCGACATCATCCCCAAGGTCGACGACGTGACGAACGGACTGAACTGGACCGAACAGGGCCAGGCGTTCTACAACAATGACTGCAACCCGCCGCCCGAGCCCACCACCACGGTGACGCTCCCACCGGTCACTGACCCTCCGGTCACTGACCCTCCGGTGACGGATCCGCCGGTGACGGATCCGCCGGTCACTGATCCGCCGGTGACAGATCCGCCGGTGACAGATCCGCCGGTCACGGATCCGCCGGTCACTGAGCCCGAGGCGACGACGACGTCGGTTGACAGCGAAGGCCCGACCACCACTCTGGAGGTCGCGACGACTGATGCGACCACCACCACGGCAGTTGCCGCTGGCGGGCCCACCACCACTGCGGTCTCCGACAGCAGCGGCGAGATTCCCTCCACGGGTTCCGGCTCAGGAGCACTGATCTGGATGGGCATCATCATGCTGCTCAGTGGTCTGCTGGTCACCACGCTGGCTCGTCGACCCAGCGAGAGTTGATGTCGTGAGCTAGTGGCCTGAGCGCCTCATTGGGTCCCACAAGTCCCGGGACTCAATGAGGCGTGCGGCCTATGGTCGTGCGGCCAGCCGCTTCGTACCCTGATCAGGTACTACGAGCGATGAGGGCAGGGTATGACTGGCCGCAAGACAATCGGATTGGTGATGGCGATCACCGGGAGTTGTATGGCCTACGCGGGCCTCACTCTGGGCAACAGCACGGCGAGCGCCTCGAAAGACTCAGCGAAGGTCTCCATCTGCCATGCCACGTCGTCGGAGAGCGTGCCCTACGTGAGCATCGTGGTTGCGCAGTCGTCGGTTGATGGACTGGGCAACAACGACCACAGCAGCCACACCGGCCCGGTCTGGTACCCGGGAGCAACGGCCGACGGGATCGTGTGGGGCGACATCATCCCGCCGATCCCTGGCGTGACACCTGGCATGAACTGGGACGCGGTGGGCCAGTCGTTCGCCTCCAACCGGTGCCGTTACGTGGCACCCGGTGCCACCTCCACGAGCGCCGGCGAGGCGACGACCACGACGGCGGTGCTGACGCTGTGCGACATCGAGGGCGAAGGCGAATGTCTGATGCCGTGCGAGAGCGAAACCGACAGCGGCAGCAGCGAGAACAGCATTGCCGGAATGATCGCTGGCGGTTCATCGATCAGCAGCAGC